>NZ_JBMOWC010000017.1:0-125258 GCF_049310765.1 Bacillus sp. PSXD-155
ATAAATGAAGAAGAAATAATTAATAATAAAGAATTAGCAATAAATATCACTTTATTAGATTTTTGATTTTTAAAATGGTAATAAAGTAAAAGACCACAAATAGTAGAAACAATCCATATTGTTAGACCGTAAGGAGTCGTTATTTTTTCAAAATCGAAGATCCAAAAGTAAAAGATGACTATGTGGCAAGTTACTAGTAGAAATGTTGATGGAAGCATTATCTTTTTATTTAAAATCATTTGTTATCCCCCCCTTATGTAAATATTACCAAAAGGGTGTGGGTTTTAATATATAATAAGGAAGAAATACATCTTTAATTAACTTATTAAATGGAAAAATCCCTTATAGAAAAATCTATTTCTACAAGGGATAATAATGTTTTTATTAGAAAGACTGATTTTGAGCAGGTTTAATAAATTGTTCAGGGTTTTCAACAAGCCCACATACAGCGCATTGGACGCGGTATGTAGGTCCTTGATAGGCCATATGAAAAGCATTCATCGTTTCATTTGTGTATTCTTCTTCTACTTGACCAGTTTGTGGATTTAATTTGACTGGTTTTACTTGTTGTTCAAGAATATTAAAGCGAGTACGGTTCGTTTTACAGCTTGGACATAGCATTGGTTCCATATGTATACACCTCCATTTGTATCATTTCTTAAAATCTTTAATTTTATGCAAGCAAAAAACTTTCTCAATATAAATAGGTGTTTAATGTATTTAAAATTCAGAAAAAATAAAATATAATAAAAGTACGAACTGGTTATGTCCAAACCAAATCTCCTGTTTTATGCCAATAAGCTGGGGGCCGAGAAATCGGCCTCATTTTTTTTGCTCATTACTACAAGGAACAAGGTTTTTGTGAGACTTTTGTCGAAATTTTAGGGATAGATATAAAGGGGGATGTAAAATGGATTTGAAAATGAAGTACATCATTTTATATGTAGAAAAGTTTGAGGAATGTTTAAAATTCTATAAAGATATTTTACAGTTACCTATAAAAGCAGAGCACGGTACATATATTGAATTTAATACTGGAACTACCATTTTAGCGATGAATACGCGGCAAGATGTGAAAGAATTAACAGGACTACCGCTTACAGAAGGTGAATTAAAGTCTTCTCATTTCGGATTAGGATTCGTTGTTGAGAATGTACAAGAAACGATTGAGCAATTTAGAGAACAAGGAATCAAGATTTTAGTTGAACCTATTGTAAAACCGTGGGGACAAACAATTGCCTACATTGCTGATCCAGATGGAAATTATATTGAAATTTGCAGTTCATTAGAATAGAGGGAGAAAGAGAGATGGGATTTCCAAAACTAGAAACAGAACGTTTACTCTTAAGAGAACTTACACTATTAGATGCAGAAACGATGTTCCAATATTTTTCGAAAGAATCAGTTATACGTTATTTCGGAATGGATTCTTTTGAAAATATTGAGCAAGCGAAAACAACGATTCAAACGTTTAAAAATCGTTATGAAGAGGGCAGTGTATTTCGCTGGGGAATCGAGAAAAAAGGGACGGGCCAATTAATCGGAACGTGCGGATTTCATTTAATTAATAATAATCATAAACGAGCTGAAATTGGTTATGAATTAGATGATACATATTGGGGACAAGGATATGCATCGGAAGCATTACAAGCGATTTTAGCTTACGGATTTGAAATGTTGCAACTGATAAGAATCGCAGCGGTTGTATATGTAGAAAATAAATCTTCTCAAAAGTTGTTAATAAAAGCAGGATTTCAAGAAGAAGGATTACTTCGAAAACATATGATTCAAAATGGAGTTGCTCATGATACCATTTTATATTCTTTATTAAAAGAAGAGTGGAAGAAGTAATGAGTACAAACGAACTTATAACGATTATGAAGAATCATAGGGAAAATAGATTCATTTTAGGTATAGATGGTTTAAGTCGTTCAGGAAAAACAACATTCGTAGCAAATTTAAAAGAAAATATGAAACAAGAAGGCATTCCGTTTCATATTTTCCATATTGATGATCATATAGTGGAGCGTAATAAACGATATCATACTGGATATGAAGAATGGTACGAGTATTATTATTTACAATGGGACATTGAATGGCTAAGGCAGAAATTTTTTCAAAAGCTACAACATGAAACAAAATTGAAATTACCTTTCTTTCATGAAGAAAAAGATATATGTGAAATGGAAAAAGTACAGATTCCTATTGTAGGCGTAATTGTTATTGAAGGAGTTTTTCTGCAGCGAAAAGAATGGAGAGATTTCTTTCATTATATGGTCTATTTGGACTGTCCAAGAGAAACAAGGTTTCTACGTGAGAGTGAAAAAACGCAGAAAAACCTTTCAAAGTTTGAAAATAGGTATTGGAAAGCAGAGGATTATTACTTAGAAACGGAATTGCCGAGGGATAGGGCGGATTTAGTCATAAAATGATTTGAACATAGAAGGTGAATAGAATGAATATTTTATGGGATTTTGATGGAACGTTATTTGATACGTATCCTGCATATACAATGATGCTTTCTGAAATATTAGGTGATTTAGTAGAAAAACAAGAAATATACAAAAACTTAAAAATATCATACTCTCATGCAATTCAGTATTATAATATTTCATGCGAGCAGGAAGAAAAGATTAAAGTTTTGAAGGGAAAATTCACGTCAAAAGATATGAAACCTTTTGCAGGTGTCGAAGAGGTTTTGAAATTTGCAAATAAAAATGTGATTATGACCCATAAACATAGGGAAGGAGTTATGGGCATTTTAAAATATTACGGCTGGGAAAAATACTTCGTAGATATGGTTACAATTGACGATGGCTTTCCTCGAAAGCCAAACTCTTTAGCTTATAATCATCTGCATAAAAAATACAATATTGATTTAGCTATTGGAGATAGAGAATTAGATTTATTACCTGCAAAAGAATTAGGTATTTCAACATGTATGTTTCAAGGTAATTGTGATGTAGCGGATTATTCTTTATCACATTACTCGGAGTTTTTTAAGGTAGTGAGTGATAGAGAGTTTTCTTTATAAAAAAAGTTATTAATAAAGACTGTATCTTTCATTTTAAAGGTACAGTCTTTATTTTTTAGAGCTATTATATACCAATTGCCGTGGATTAAAGAATGATTGTATATCTTTAGTAAAGAAATAGTCAGGTTAGTTGTTAGATAGAAATAAACTGACAGATAAAGTGATAGTGTCCGTTTTATCTGCTTTTTATCATAACCAAATTATGGTTATTCATGTTAATATAAACTCATAGCTATATAGAAGGGGTGGGATTAGTATGAAAACAGAAATAGTTCCTAAAAAGAAGTACAGTATAATAAGCTATATATCTTTACTCATCGGCATTTTGTGTTTTCTATTCGTTTTTATAACGCCAACAAGGATAGCGAATGCAGGTAATATAGTTGGAGATTATATTACAATTGCCCTGACAGGTGTAGGTATCATGCTTTCAATAATCACAATGACGAAAAAAACAGAGAAGAAGGGGATTGCTATCCTTTCATTAATACTGTCCTCATCATTTTTTATATTTTGGATCATAGCGATTATCCTATTGTTTACTGGTCAAATTAGTTTTGCGCCGTAATGTGAAATAAAAAGAGTCCTTTTCGTATGATAACGGGTATAGTTACGGGAGTGAAAATATAAAATAACATACAAATTAGGGATGTAAATCACTTATGATTTAGTATCCCTTTTTTTATTGTTATTTCAGTGTTTAAGCGCTTTTATATAGTTAAATAGCGTTCTAAATAATAAGATAAATGGAAAATTTATGTTAAAATAATTATAGAGATTGTGAAAAAATGTTCTTAAACTAGCGTTCAGATTACTTTAAGAAGGTTTTTTCAAAGGAAATGGTAAATATCATATTTTGAAGGGGTGATTGTAGTGGATTAAGTGATTTTTTTAATCTTGGTTAAATACTTTGAAGATAGGGGTTTATAACTATGAATACAAAACTAATAATAGTAGAAGGGTTACCTGGATTTGGAAAATCAACCACTGCAAAGCTAATAAATGAAATTCTAAGCCAAAATAAAATTGAAGTTGAACTATTTTTAGAGGGAAATTTGAACCACCCAGCCGACTATGATGGTGTATCTTGTTTTAATAAATTTGAGTTCAATAGATTATTATCTAACAGTGGAGATTTTAAAGAAGTGCTCCTTAAGAAAGTTCTAAAAAAAGGAAGCAATTATTTATTACCATACAGAAAGATGAAAAATGAGTTTGGTGACCAGTTTTCGGACGAATTATTTAACATTATTTTAAAAAATGATATATACGAATTACCATTCGATAAAAATGTTGAATTAATTGCTGACAAATGGAATGACTTTACTGAAATCGCTCTAGAAGACAATAAGGTTTATATCTTTGAATGTTGTTTCATACAAAATCCATTAACTATTGGGATGATTAAATATGGTGAACAAAAAGAAAAAATAATAAATTATGTAATGAAAGTTGCAAAAATCATAGAGAATTTAAACCCAATGTTATTGTATGTAGAACAAGATAATCTTGAATTTTCATTTAGGAAGGCGTTAAAAGAAAGAACTCCAGAATGGTCCACAGGAATTATCGACTATTACACTAACCAAGGCTATGGGAAAGAACATCACCATTCAGGTGTAGAAGGAGCGATAAAAGTTCTTGAAGCTAGAAGGAATTTAGAATTAGAAATATTCGATATGTTAAAAATGAAAAAAGAAACAATCAATAATACAAAATATGAAATTGACTCATATAGGTCAATGTTAAAAGATAAGTTAGCCATACAAATGGTGAAATAGCTTTTTACACTAACTGGTGCTTTAGTTGAAGAAGGAAATAAAAAACGCTCAGAATATTTTCTGAGCGTTTTAGTTTGTTATTTCTAATGTTTATTAGCATTTTTCTCTTCCTAAACTGAACCCATTACTCGTATGAAGGACTCCTTTTATTCGGTATCTTTAGGTTGATATTCTAAAATATCCCCCGGTTGGCATTCTAATGCTTTACATATTGCTTCTAAAGTTGAAAAACGGACTGCTTTTGCTTTTCCATTTTTCAAGATAGAAAGGTTAGCCATTGTAATTCCAACCTTCTCCGAAAGTTCTGTTACACTCATTTTTCTTTTTGCTAACATTACATCAATATTAATAATAATTGCCATATTATTCACCTCAGACCGTTAAATCATTTTCTGATTTTATATCTATAGCATCTTTTAATAGTCTTTGGAGAACGGCAGCAAAGACCGCGATTACCATTGAAGCAAAAATCATAATCATTCCGATAATAATAATGCCAGGGGCATCATCTCTCTCTGCCACGAGATAGAAAAGTGGCATACCTAATACATATAATACACTAATTGCCAATGCGCTGTACTTAATATTTTTTAAAGCTTGAACAGATAACTCTGAGAATGCGTTGTTTTTATCAATATAGTTTAAAAGCTTAAATGTTTGGTACAGTGCGAAGTAATAAGGTATTGCTGTTGCGTATAAATTGATAAATACAAGATATTTAATATATGAAATATCTGGATATAATTCTGCGGCGAAATTTCCTATTTTAGGGACTAAAAAAATGCACATAGCAAGAACGGGGATTCCGATCAGAATCACAACGGTCTTTAAAAAGAGTGTGGATCCTTGTTTCATAAAAAGCACCTCATTTATTTATTATCTTATTAATTTAACATGAAATTTATTGTTTAACAATAAATTTTTATTCCTTTTAATCGAGGATTTATTGTTAAACATGTAATTAATGAAAAGGATGCTAAATCTTTTTTATAAGATAGATGACACATACCGGTATTTAATTAAGGAAAGAAAGAGAAAGTAACTATTGTTAGCTTTATGAGAATTGGGAACTAATAAAACATATGTAGGTTGTGGAATGAAAAAGGAAATAAGGTGTATTGAAATGAATGCAAAGTTTATGGAGGAACAATCATGGTTAATTATGGTGTGAAGATGAAAAAATTACTATTAGTGGGGGCTATAATAGTAAGCGTATTAAGTGCGGAAAGTATGATGAATTATCATGCGGCCAAAGCTAAGCTGAAAAAAGTAGAACACCAGCCTAAAAATATAATTATGATGGTTATGGACGGAACGAGTTCAACGGCGACAACATTGGCTCGCTGGTATAAAGGGGCACCGCTTACGTTAGATCAAATTGTAACAGGAGGTGTTCGTACGTTTTCGGCGGAATCAGCTATTACAGACTCAGCGCCAGCAGCAACAGCATTAGCAACTGGAAATAAATCGAATTCAGGATATGTAGGCGTACTACCTTCTATTGTAAATTCACCTAACTTAAAGCCAATAAAAGAAGAGGACAAGTTACGGCCGGTCGCAAACGTATTGGAAGGTGCAAAACGTACTGGCCGTGCAACTGGAATTGTTGCTACATCTGAAATTCAGCATGCTACTCCGGCGGGATTCTCGGCTCACCATGTCAATCGCAAGCAATTTGACGTAATTGCGAAGCAGCAAGTATATCAAAATATAGATGTCGTATTAGGCGGGGGAAAAGCGGCGCTGCTACCTATGAAAAGTAATGGAATCCGAAAAGATGGTGAAAATTTAGTAAAGGTGATTCAAGACAAAGGATACGATTTTGTTGAAACGAAAGATGCGTTATTGAACTCCAAATCTAATAAAATTTGGGGCTCTTTCTCAAATCATGCTCTTGCGTTTGATATAGATCGTATAGCAACAAATCCAGAACAACCAACACTTTCTCAAATGACAGAAAAAGCAATTCAAACATTATCAAAAGACAAAGATGGTTTCTTTTTATTCGTAGAAGGTAGTAAGCCTGATTGGGCAGCTCATGCTAATGATCCAATTGGGATGATTAGTGATGTATTGGCATTTGATGAAGCGGTAGCAAAGGCGTTACAATTTGCGAAGAAAGATGGGGATACGATGATCATCGCTTTAACTGATCATGGTAACAGCGGCATCTCTATAGGGAATAGGAATACGACAAAAGGATACAATACTACACCGATTTCTGCATACATTGATCCATTGAAAAAGGCGAAAATGACACTTGAAGGAACTATAAATAAATTGAAATCTGATTTATCAAATGTAGAAGATGTAGCTAAACTATACGGTTTGGATAATCTAACTCATGATGAAAAAGAAAAATTAAAAGCGGCAAAAAAGAAAATAGATGTAGGACGAATTCTTACTACATTATTGGCTAATCGTGCAAATATCGGCTTTACGACAGGAGGACATACAGGTGAGGATGTATTTTTACATTCTTATGGACCTCAAAAACCAGAAGGCTTAATCCAAAATACAGACATTGCGAAGACGATGGCGAAAGCGATGGGCTTTAACTTAGAAGAAGTAACGAATAAAATATTTTTAGAGAGTGAACAAGCCTTTAAGAAAGTCGGTGCAACTGTAACAGCTGACAAAACCGAAGGAGCAAACTCGTTACTCGTGGTAAAACATAATAAAGTAGAAGCACAACTATTTGGTAACAAAAATATAATTCGTATCAATGGTAAAGGGTATGAATTAGGAAGTATTATTGTAGAGAGTAATGGAAAGTGCTATGTACCAGAAGAAGCAATTCAACTATTTGTAAAGCATTCTCGTTAAAAAATTGCCAACCAGTTAAGCTAACTGGTGGCAATTTTTTGTGTTTATTCTAAATATAAGGGTTCGGATTGTTTTGGAAAGTTTTCCAGATGAGACTTGTATAAATGTGAAAGGGGAATTATATTTTTTTCATACATTAAAAAATTTCGTTTTGTAGAATAGAGAATTTATACATATAGTAAAGTCTAATGTATTATCAATTAATATTTACGAAAAATATATTAATACTTTAGAATTTCTTTAATTTTCGTTATTTTTTATTTAATATTATTCGTTATATTTATAATGTGTTTATTGCAATTTATCGTATTGAAGCGCAGTTTTATATAATTATAAAGCAATCATTAAAATAAAATCTCCACTAGAGTAAATTTATTATTTTTTTTGCTTCTTATTTATCCCGCTATTTGCCGGACAGTAAGACCCCCACCTCAAAATTAAGCGAAAGCAAAGAAGTTAGGTGGGGGTCGGGCTGCCTGTAAAAGCCCGATTGGTGAGGGCTGATTAAAGTTTCACTTTATTTACGAAAATTATTATGCAGCTAAGAAAACTGTAATTTATTGAATTAGAGATATATTAGAATTTAGTTGAAGAAAGAGAGAGGGAATAAAATGAATATAGTGCACTTACGTCCTAAACAGCGGTCTAAGTATCGTATTATGCTAGGGAAGTGGTATTACTCTACAAAGAGGTACATTCAGTGGTTAGTAGACGGAAAAACATATGCAAAAAGGCTCCAACAAGAAAAGCTACCTTGTACAGCAATTCAGCATCGAACGATATTACTTCGTAAGCTCAAAGATGTAGATATGTGGTATCAACAGAATAAGGTTGTTAATTTGAAAATTGCTGTTAAAAAACTAAATGGTATCGTCATTAGACCGGGAGAAACATTTTCTTACTGGCGTTTAATAGGTAAGCCAACGAGGAAAAAAGGGTATGTAGAAGGTATGGTATTATATTATGGATCTTTTCAAACAGGTATTGGAGGGGGTCTTTGTCAGCTTTCGAATTTAATATATTGGATGACTTTACATACACCACTGACAGTAACCGAACGATATCGTCATAGCTTTGATGTCTTTCCTGATTCTAGGCGAACTCAACCGTTTGGGAGTGGGGCGACTTGTTCCTATAACTATTTGGATTTACAAATTAAAAATGAAACGGACCAGCCGTATCAACTTCACCTTTATATGACAGATGAACATTTAGTTGGTGAATGGAGAACAGTCTATCCGCAACTTTATCAATATGAAGTGTATGAGAAAGAACACTCAATTCAACCTGCATACTGGGGCGGTTATATACGACATAATGTGATTCAACGTAAAGTATATAATCAACAGAAACAGTTAATAGAAGATCAATATGTAACAGAGAATCACGCTATAATGATGTACGAACCACTATTAGCTTGTAATAATGAGATTAGTGAGTAATATGGTAACCCATAGATTAAATAGTATAGAAAATATTTAATTCTTATTTTTACTAAAAAAGTTCACTGTTATTTATAGGAGAGTTTGTTTTTCTATCTTATGTATTTCACCCTGCATAAAAAATATTTCTCAACATTTTATTTGTTGAAAAAGATTGAATATTCGTATTATAACGAATATTATGTTGTTATCGGCAAAAAACGATAATTTGCAGACACTGGGGAGGAAATACATTGAAAAAGAAAAAGAAATTAAAGCCATTAGCGGTATTAACAACAGCTGCAGTACTAAGTAGTACGTTTGCTTTTGGAGGTCACGCTGCGTATGCTGAGACACCAACATCATCTCTACCAATAGATGAGCACTTAATACCGGAGGAGCGTTTGGCAGAAGCGCTAAAACAACGGGGGGTAATTGATCAATCTGCATCACAAGCTGAGACGTCAAAGGCTGTCGAAAAATATGTTGAGAAAAAGAAAGGGGAAAACCCTGGGAAAGAAATCTTAACAGGAGATAGTCTTACACAAGAAGCTTCTGATTTTATGAAAAAAGTAAAAGATGCAAAAATGAAGGAAAATGAACAGGCACAGCAGCCTGAAGTAGGCCCAGTAGCTGGGCAAAGTGCTGGATTGAATCCAGGAAAATTAAATGGAAAAGTACCTACTACATCAGCGAAGCAAGAAGAATACAATGGAGCTGTTCGAAAAGATAAAGTACTTGTTTTACTTGTAGAATTTAGCGATTTTAAGCATAACAATATTGATCAAGAGCCAGGATACATGTATTCTAAGGACTTTAATCGTGAACATTATCAAAAAATGTTATTTGGTGATGAACCATTCACTTTATTTGATGGATCGAAGATTAACACATTTAAGCAATATTATGAAGAACAATCTGGTGGTAGCTATACAGTTGATGGGACTGTAACAGAATGGCTTACTGTTCCAGGAAAAGCATCAGATTATGGTGCTGATGCGGGTACTGGTCATGATAACAAGGGGCCTTTAGGACCAAAAGATTTTGTGAAAGAAGCATTAAAAGCAGCGGTAGCAAAAGGAATCAATTTAGCAGACTATGACCAATTTGATCAATACGATCAAGATGGTGATGGAAATAAAAATGAGCCAGATGGCATTATTGATCATTTAATGGTTGTACATGCTGGCGTTGGTCAAGAAGCTGGCGGTGGTAAATTGAAAGATGATGCGATTTGGTCACATCGTTCAAAACTAGGTTCAAAACCATATGCAATTGATGGCACGAAATCTTCTGTTTCGAACTGGGGCGGAAAGATGGCTGCATACGATTATACAATCGAGCCTGAAGACGGAGCAGTTGGTGTGTTTGCGCATGAGTATGGTCATGATTTAGGCTTACCAGATGAATATGATACAAAGTACTCAGGACAAGGTGAACCTGTTGAGTCATGGTCTATTATGAGTGGTGGTAGCTGGGCTGGAAAAATTGCAGGAACAGAGCCAACGAGTTTCTCACCACAAAATAAAGAGTTTTTCCAAAAGAATATGAAGGGGAACTGGGCGAATATCCTTGAAGTAGATTATGACAAACTTAGCAAAGGCATCGGTGTTGCAACATATGTAGATCAAAGTACTACAAAATCTAAACGACCTGGAATCGTTCGTGTTAACTTGCCGGACAAAGATATAAAAAATATCGAATCGGTGTTTGGTAAGAAGTTCTATTACAGTACAAAAGGAAATGACATTCATACAACACTTGAGACACCAGTATTTGACTTAACAAATGCAAAGGATGCTAAGTTCGATTATAAGGCATTTTACGAACTTGAAGCGAAGTATGATTTCCTTGACGTATATGCGATTGCAGAAGATGGAACGAAGACACGCATTGATAGAATGGGCGAAAAAGATGTAAAAGGCGGCGCAGATACAACTGATGGTAAGTGGGTTGATAAATCATACGATTTAAGCCAATTCAAAGGAAAAAAAGTAAAACTGCAATTTGAGTACTTAACAGATATTGCAGTAGCTTATAAAGGATTTGCGTTAGATAATGCAGCCTTAACTGTAGATGGAAAAGTTGTTTTCTCTGATGATGCAGAAGGTCAGCCAGCAATGACGTTAAAAGGCTTTACTGTGTCTAACGGATTTGAACAGAAAAAACATAATTACTATGTAGAGTGGAGAAATTATGCTGGTTCTGACACTGCGTTACAACATGCACGTGGCCCAGTATTTAATACAGGAATGGTTGTATGGTATGCGGATCAAAGCTTTACAGATAACTGGGTAGGCGTTCATCCAGGTGAAGGATTCTTAGGAGTAGTAGATTCTCATCCAGAGGCAATTGTAGGGACATTAAACGGACAACCTACTGTGAAGAGCAGTACGCGTTATCAAATTGCCGATGCGGCATTCTCATTTGATCAAACACCAGCATGGAAAGTAAATTCACCAACTCGCGGTATCTTTGATTATAAAGGATTACCAGGAGTGGCAAAATTTGATGATTCTAAGCAATATATCAACAGCATTATTCCTGATGCAGGACGTAAGTTACCAAAATTAGGACTGAAGTTTGAAGTGGTAGGCCAAGCTGAAGACAAGTCTGCAGGTGCGGTTTGGCTTCATCGATAAAATAAGGTAAAACGAAGAGGAGCTGCCATAAGTCGGTGAAACTGACTTATGACAGCTCTTTTCTTCTTGTGAAAAAACTCTCTGTTTTTTTATGTACTTATTGGAAAAATTCGAAGTTTCTTTGATACATAAAATGCTCCGTCTGTCCAATTATAGAAGCTATTTTGGACGTAAGAAATTTGTAAGTAATGAGTAAGAAAAAAGAGATTTTCATAGTATAAAATATTTATTATAGCTACTTTTAACACCTGATACTAATAGTGTGCTATAATATGAATTAGCAACAAAAAGGAAAGGAATTAGAACAATGACCTTAGAAAATACTAAAAATTTAAAAAAACAAGTTGCTCCTTTTGAAAAATCAACGATTAAAAAAAGTGTTTGGCAACTGATCAACACAATCGTGCCATTTATTATTTTATGGTACCTTGCTTATAAAAGTTTGTCAGTTTCTTATTGGTTAACATTAGTTCCAGCACTGTTAGCCGCTGGATTTATGACAAGGATTTTCATTATTTTTCATGATTGCACCCATTATTCGTTCTTTAAAAGTCGACGTGCAAATAGAATAGTTGGAACGTGTATGGGTGTTTTAACATTATTCCCATTTGATCAGTGGGGGCATGAACATTCTATTCACCACGCTACAAGTGGTAATTTGGATAAGAGGGGTACAGGGGATATTTGGACGCTTACAGTTGATGAATATGTAGCTGCACCATTTAGACTTCGTTTAGCATATCGTTTATATCGCAATCCATTCGTTATGTTTGGATTAGGTCCGATTTATGTTTTCTTGCTTAAAAATAGATTTAACCGAAAAGGTGCAAGACAGAAAGAACGTATGAATACTTATTTGACGAATATTATAATTGTTGCTGTAGTAGCTATACTTTGCTGGGCAATTGGGTGGCAATCGTTTCTTTTAGTACATGGTACTATATTCTTAATAGCAGGTTCAGTAGGGATTTGGTTGTTTTACGTACAGCACACATTTGAGGATTCTTATTTTGAAGAGGATAAAGATTGGGAATATGTGAAAGCGGCAGTGGAAGGAAGTTCTTTTTATAAGCTTCCTAAAATTTTGCAATTCTTAACTGGTAATATTGGATTCCATCATGTTCACCATTTAAGCCCAAGAGTACCTAACTATAAACTAGAAGAGGCACACAATAATACGCTTCCGTTGAAAAATGTACCAACGATTACGCTTGCTACAAGCTTACAATCACTCCGTTTCCGTCTTTGGGATGAGAAAAGTAACAATTTTGTTAGCTTTAAAGATGTCAAAAATATAATTAAAAATAATGTTTCTGTTCGAGTGAAATCTGAACTATAATTGCATCGTATATAAAACTCCCCTTAATCATTTTCGATTTAAGGGGAGTTTGTGTTTAAAGAGTAGATGCCAGATAAGGAGAAAAATTAAATGATTCAAATTATAATTGAAGCAGATTAGGAATTGCTCGTACGTAAGTACAAATATAAGATGACAGTAAATGCATTATGTTAACAAATTTATAGTAAATGGGGAATCGTACAACATTATATCCAAAAATAAGAAAAGACTTGAACGGAAATTCCATTCATTTTTCTTGGTGTTCCTCATTCCATACACTTAAATAGGACGCATATTCTAATTCATCTGGATTCTTATGTAACATAGAAATGAATTCTAATTTATTTCCATCACAATCTAGAAAGTATACACTTGCAGCAGGCATCCACCTTTGGACAATTGGCTCTTGATTTCCTTTTCCTTGACTTCCTATCACTGCTATTCCACGTTCCTCTAACCACGCTTTAGAAGTCATTAAAAACTCTAAATTTACACCAAAAGCAAAATGTCTCGGCTCAAAGTCTTCAATGTTATGTACTTCCCATAGTCCAAGCATTTGTTGTTTATTTTCTCCGACCCAAAAGAAAGCCACTCTTCTTTTGGAGAATTTTCTTGCTAACGTTAATCCTAGCTTGTTTTGATAGAAATTTATTGCGTTTTCTAAATTTCTTACATGTAAATGAGTTTCGTATATGTTCTGTATTATTATGATCATTCCTTTCTTTATTGGTAACTACCAATTAAATAGTGAATGTAATTCTAAAGTTGAAATATGTATAAGCCTAGTAATGTACATCTATATCCGATATACCTATTTACTATTATATTGAAATTGGAATGTGATAAATCCCACTGAGGTAGTAAGTGTTTAAATGAACACTCTACTACTTTTGTAGGAGAGGGGATATATCTATTAAATTCAGATGAAATCATATTTAAATAATGAAAAACGCTATTCTTTTCGTAAGAATAGCGTTTTTTTATGTTTTTAAGTTGGTGGCCATAGGGTAGAATTTGAAAAATGAGGATTTACAAAGCTAAGAAGTTTAACTCCAAAAAAAAATCGATTTCCTGTGGAGTTAAAGGAATCGACTTTTTTATTTACCTTGATGTATTAACGCAGCTGTTAACTTAATAGTAAATAAGTAGAATCCACTATTTCTCCCAAAGTTCGATCAATCGACCTTCAGGATCCTTAATCCAAATAAACTGTCCAAATTCACTGATTTCTTCTTTCTTCTCAAGAGGTACACCAATATTCTCAAGATGCTTTATAGTCTCGTTTAGATTATGTACTTCGAAATTTAACATCACTTGTTGTTCTTTTGGAAAATAATTGTCATTCTCTGTAAAGAAAGAAAAGATGGTCTCATTTCCTAACAGGGGTTTAATCACAGTTCCATTCCAATCTTCTATATCAAGTTTCAACACTTCACTGTACCATTTTTTTATAACTTCAAGATTCTTAGTTCTCCAAAATATTCCTCCAAAACCTTTTATCATCGTATCTAACTCCTGTCTGTCTTTAAATATATATTAAATATATCAAAACAAAACAGTAATAGTAAGCAGAATCATCAACTTATGAATAGTAATTGTTAGTATTATAGTATTTACTACATTAACACTTTCTACAACATCATTAGCAGAACTTGAAATTTCGGGAAAGGTATAGAAATGCTCATTTTTCAACCCAAAGTTCACCTGAGCAATCCAGAACTTAAAGTGTTATAAATAATTCTTTCAATAGTAGGGGGAAATGAGAGAAGGAACGATAAAAGACCACACATGAAGTGAAACGCCATGTGTGGTCTTTTATGTATCGTCAAATATTACGAAGTCTCGCTAATTTTAGTTTCACTATGAGTGTTAGTAGAATTTCTTTTCTTAACTTTAAAGTGATAGTAAGTGTAGCAAAAGATGATAAATGGGACAGTGCAATAGATTCCAAGTCGTTGTTCTGGGATAAAAATAAGACTGATTAATATAATGCCATACAATCCAAAACCAAGAATTGGTACGAGTGGATAAAGTGGCGTTTTAAATTTTAAGTCTTCTAATTTTCCGCCGTCTGCTAAATAATGTTTGCGGAAAAAGAATTGAGAAACACAAATTGACATCCAAACAATAATGGTAATGACTCCGGAAATTGAAATGAGCCACAAGTAAACAGTTTCAGCAGCTACTACGCTTGTCAAAAGAGAAAAAGCAGAAATAGCTATCGTCATGATTAAAGCGTTGAGAGGAATCCCACGTGATGATAATTTCTTTAAAAAGGCTGGAGCCATTTCGTTTTTTGATAAAGACCAAAGCATTCGAGTAGCAGCGTATAGTCCTGAGTTTGCAACAGAAAGAACAGCAGTAAGAATAACAAAGTTCATAATATCAGCTGCATATGGAATACCGATATTATCAAAAACAGCAACGAATGGGCTCTTTGTTAATCCAGCTTCTTCCCAAGGAATTAAAGCAACAAGAACAAAGATTGCTAAGACGAAGAAAAACATCGTGCGCCATATAATATTTCTAATAGAACGAGGTAAAGTTTTTGCTGGATCTTCACTTTCACCTGCTGCGATTCCAACAAGTTCTGTACCTTGGAAGGAATAGTTGACTGTAACCATTGTTAAAAGAATAGCGGCAAGTCCATTTGGGAATAAACCACCATGATTTACGAAATTTGATAATAGCGGAGCGGGTTCGTCACCTTTTAAATCAATAAAACCGAACATAGCGGCGCCGCCAAGAATAATGAAAGCGATAATGGCAGATACTTTTATACTTGAAAACCAAAATTCTGTTTCTGCATAACTACGAGCAGATAACGCGTTAATAGTGAAGATTGTAACGCCAAATATTAAACACCAAACCCAAACAGGAATATCAGGAAACCAGCGCTGCATTGTAATGCCGGCAGTTGTAAATTCAAGACCGGTCGTATTCGCCCAGCTTAACCAATACAACCATCCGATTGTAAAGCCAGTTGCAGGATTGATGAACTTAGTGGCATATTCTTGGAAAGAACCTGAAACAGGCATGGCTACAGCAAGTTCACCAAGACATAGCATAACGAAATACATTAATAATCCACCGGCCATAAAGGCAAGTACGGATCCGCCAGGTCCAGCTTGACTTATAATAAAGCCAGATCCGTTAAATAACCCCGTTCCAATCACACCACCGAGTGCAATCATGAATAAGTGTCTACTTTTCATCGTCCGTTTTAATTCATTGTTTGTATTGCTTACTTGCGCCATTGTTTTCCTCACTTTCATAGTTGATAGAATAAAGTTTGATGTTTTTCCGTATTATGGAATGTATTCCGTGATGTGAAATCTTGTTATAATTTTCAGATAATTAAAAAGAAAAGTCAATATTTTTTTGTTTGCGTTTTCAATTCTTTGTTAGTGATATGTTTTTATTGTTAGAAAATAAATAAATAGATTGATTTCATTTCGAATGTTTGCTAAATTGATAGTTAATTAAGCATACTAACATATTACGAGTAAAGTTGAGGCGAGTTATGGTACAGTCCATTGATCGAGCGATAAGTATTATTAAATTATTGAATTCTACAAATGAAAAAGAGTATTGGGCTATTTCTGATATAGCTGATGGAACACATCTCCCGGTTAGTACAGTACATAGATTACTTAACTCTTTAATGGAGCATGGGTTAGTTACACAAATTTCAGAGACAAAACAGTACAAAATTGGACCAATGTGGATGGAAATAGGGTTACGTCAATTGGAGAAGGTAGACTACAGATCTGTTGCAAGAGAAGTGATGAAACGTTTAGCTGCTGAAGTGGAGGAAAGTGTCTATTTAAATATTCCAAACGGAACACATTCTATTATCATTGAAAGAATTGATAGTCCTTTAAAAATTCGAGTTATCGATAATCTAGGGGAACAAATTCCACTTTCAATTGGTGCCGCAAATAAAACGATGCTTGCCAATATGAAAACGAATGAAATGGAACATATTGTAGAAAATTTACTTTCTTCATTACCAGAACAAAAGCAAATTCTTCTTAATCAAATAAAGCAAATAAAAAATGAAGGATATGCTGTCAGTTATGGTGAAAAAACAGAAGGGACAGCTTCAGTAGCTGCACCTATTATCGGATTTAATCATAAAGTAGTAGGAGCATTAAGTGTTGGGTTAATTAGTCATCGTATTAATGATGATCGACTATCTTTTCTTATTAGCAAGGTAAAACAAGCGGCTCATGAAATATCAATAAAAATCGGCAGTACATCAGAACTATAATTTTGATAGCTGTCGTCATTTTTTTATTCATATATTGGAATTAGTTTTCATAATGCGGAAAAATAGGGGGATTTATATGTCAAAGTGGCAATCAAAAGAACAATTGATTCAATTATTAAGCAGTCTTGTTGAAATTCCTAGTATTACCGGTTCAGAAGCTGAAGTAATATTGCCAGACTTTGTTGTGGAACAGTTATCTGATTTACAGTACTTCAAAGAAAACCCGCATCATTTACAAAAAAATCCGACAGGGGACGGACGATATTTTGTTACAGCACTAGTAAAGAAAAGCGATAGTACCAAAAATACTGTAATTCTAGTAAGTCACTTTGATGTTGTAGATGTACAAGATTACGGAGTGTGGAAAGAAGATGCATTTAATCCTAAAAAGTTAACATCTATGTTTTATTCTCATAAAGATGAACTTCCAGACCATGTACGTGAAGATATAGAACATGGGGAATGGCTGTTTGGTAGAGGAACAATGGATATGAAATGCGGTCTAGCATTACAAATGGCAATGATTGAACAAGCATGTGAAGGAAGATTCGATGGGAATGTTCTTTTATTGGCTGTACCAGATGAAGAAGTGAATTCTGTAGGGATGAGGGCCGCTGTTCCAAGACTGTTAGATTTAGCTAGAGAGCATAACTTAGATTATAAAACGGTCTTAAACTCAGAGCCTATGTTTTCAAGACATCCTGGTGACCAAAATAAGTATATTTACACTGGCTCTATAGGTAAAGTGTTACCTGGTTTTCTTTGCTATGGAAAAGAGACACATGTAGGTGAACCTTTTGCAGGCTTAAATGGGAGTTATATGGCTTCATTAATAACAGCAGAATTAGAGTTAAACACAGACCTTTGTGATATTGTAGAAGGGGAAGCGAGTCCTCCGCCAACTAACTTACTTCAAAGGGACTTAAAAGAGGATTATTCTGTACAAATTCCGCATCGTGCAGTTACATTATTTAATTTGTTTTTATTAGAAAAATCAATGACAGATGTAGTTTCATTGTTACGTCAAAAAGTAACGAAAGTAGCAGAGAAAATAGAAGAGTCGTATGAAAAACATGCATATCGTTTTTCTAAATATAATCCATTTATACCACCTAATCTCAAAGTAAATGTATTAACTTATGAAGAGCTTATCACATATGCAATTGAGCAACATGGACGAGAAAAAATAAATCATATTCAATCTAATATTATAAAAAATAGAGGAGATAAAGATGATCGTGCGGTAACGATTGATTTAGTAGATAAATTAGCGATTTTATGTAAAGAAAAGGCACCGATGATTGTACTTTTCTTCGCTCCGCCGTACTATCCAGCTGTGAGTTCACGCAACAATCCTTTAATAAAAGAGGTAGTTGTAGAAATGGAAAAGTATGCACATTACAATCATAAAATTACATTTGAAAACCAAAATTATTTTGGGGGGATTTCAGATTTAAGCTATGTAGGCTTGCAGTATCCACTGGATTCAATGAGTTCGCTTGTAGACAATATGCCATTATGGGATAAAGGTTATTCAATTCCGCTTCAGGAATTAGAAGAGTTTGATGTTCCAGTATTAAATATGGGGCCGGTAGGAAAAGATGCACATCAATGGACAGAACGTCTAGATGTAAACTACGCATTTGAAACGCTATTAGATATGTTACCGAAATGCATTGAAAAATTATTAGTTTCTAATAAAATTACACAATCATAGTAGGGAATAGGTAAGGGATAAAACAGAACCTGTAAAGAAGATTCGAATGAAATTATTTTAATATAATTAAAACTGAAACGGCCAAACTCAAGTATATATGAGTTTGGCCGTTTATCATGTAGTGAATTTCTAATTAAATTCATATGAATTCATAGCTAACGCGATCTCTTTTACAGTTTTACTTTTTAGTTTGACCAGATAGTTCAACAGACTTTTGCGTACAACGCTGCATAGCTGAAATAATCGCTGTTCTCAGTCCTTTTTCCTCTAATGTTGCTACAGCTTCTATTGTCGTTCCGCCAGGAGAACAAACCATATCTTTCAATTCACCTGGATGTATTCCTGTTTCTAGTACCATTTTTGCAGAGCCTAACACAGCTTGAGCAGCGAATTTATATGCTTGATTTCTTGGCATACCATCTAGTACAGCAGCATCTGCCATCGCTTCTATAATCATATATACATAAGCTGGTGAAGAACCACTTACGGATGTGACAACATCCATTAATTTTTCACTTACGATCTCTGTTTGACCAAAACTATTGAAAATGTTTAGTACATCTTCTAAATCTTTTTCTGTCACCATTTCATTCGGGCATAATGCAGACATTCCTTCTCCAACAAGAGCAGGAGTATTAGGCATTACCCTTACAACCTTTACTTTTTTATTAAAGGCATTTTCAGTACTTTCAATACTTTTCCCAGCAGCGATCGTAACGATGATAGCATCGTTTTTGATTACTTCTTTTATTTCATTAATTATTGACGCGTATAGGTCTGGTTTGATTGATAAAATTAAAATATCAGCATTTTTAGCTACTTCATTGTTGTCGGTAGTTGTAGTTAGCCCATATTTTTCACTAGCATTTTTTAAATTAGCAGTGTTTAAATCTGAACAAATAATTTGATTTGAAGACACTATATTTTTGTTTATCATTCCGCCAATCATAGCCATTCCCATATTTCCGCAACCGATGAATCCAATTTGTTTATCCATAATAACTCAATCTTGCTCCTTTTATAATCAATTATATCGGTTTGATATTATTTTCTTAGAATAAGAATAACATCCCTGTGCAATATAAAGAAACATTCTAAGAGAATATATTCCTTTTTGCAACACTAAAAGATAAAAATTAATTATATTCGACATTATGTAAACATATACACTATAATTTAAGATTTTATGTTTATGAATATGAGTTAAACTTATATCATTTTGTATTTTCATTCAGTAGGGCGATAATTTCATACAAATAACTTGCGGCTCTATTTATTTTTAAAAATACCTCTTGACACCGAATCGAACTATATCGCATAATATAAAAAAATTAGATTGAAAATCGTTGAAGGGAATTAGTACATATGTCTTCTTGCGAAAGAGAGTGGAATTCACCGGCTGAAAGATTCCTCGTATAGAATATATCGAACCTATCCCTGAGTCTTAAATGAAAGTTTAGGCGTTCGCCTGCGTTATAGGCACCAAGTGGATATCTATGTATATCAATTAAGGTGGTACCGCGGAACAATGACCGTTTCGTCCTTTTTATTTTATTAAGGGCGAAGCGGTCATTTTTATTTTGCTCTTAAATACTTCAGTGCAGCATTGATGAGAATAGATATAGTTACAAAGTGAATGAAGTGTAATTTATAAAAAACTTTGATTTTAGACTTGGGGGATAAAAAAGTGAAAAAACAACGAGTTGTTGTAAAGATTGGGAGTAGTTCCTTGGCAGATAGTCACGGAGGCATCTCTACAGAACAGCTTTCAGATCACGTTGCCGCATTGGCTCGGTTGAAAGAAGATGGGCACGAGGTTGTGTTAATTACATCTGGAGCCGTCGCTGCAGGTTTTTCAGCGCTAGGATATCCTAGCAGACCTGTAACGATTAAAGGGAAACAGGCTGCAGCAGCTGTCGGACAAAGTTTGTTAATGCAGGCGTACACGGAGGAATTCCGTAAATATGGCATCGTTACTGCGCAACTTTTGTTGACGAGAAGTGATTTTTCTAGAAAAGAACAGTATAGTAATGCTTACGCTACGTTAGGAGAATTATTAAACCGTTCCGCTCTTCCAATTATTAATGAAAATGATTCCATCTCTTTAGAGGAGCTGACGTTCGGTGATAATGATATGCTGTCAGCTTTAGTAAGCGGGCTTGTTTCGGCGGATATGCTTATGATCTTTACGGATGTGAACGGGTTATATGACAAAAATCCTCAGAAAAATGCGGATGCAAAAAAATATTATTTTCTTCCTGAAGTTACGGAAGAAATTTCTTCTCTTGCAGGAGATGCTGGCTCAAAACTTGGGACTGGTGGTATGAAATCAAAAATCGATGCTGCAAAGACAGCACTCTCTCTTGGTGTGAGTGTATTTATCGGGACAGGACGTGGACAGGAAAAGTTTGTAGATGTTTTGAAGG
The DNA here is from genome assembly GCF_049310765.1 of Bacillus sp. PSXD-155. Taxonomy (NCBI): domain Bacteria; kingdom Bacillati; phylum Bacillota; class Bacilli; order Caryophanales; family Bacillaceae; genus Bacillus; species Bacillus sp. PSXD-155. The sequence continues at coordinate 21,460 of NZ_JBMOWC010000017.1, forward strand.
GTAAGGGTGATGGAACGTATGTTGGTAATGCTCCTCAAAAAGAAATGAAGATGAACAAGCAATGGATTGCCTTGCATTCGCTTGTTAGCGGACAAATTGAAGTAGATGCTGGGGCGGCTACTGCCATCATTCAGCATGGTAAGAGTTTACTTCCAGCTGGTGTTACGAATGTATCAGGATTTTTCCAAGTGGGTGAAGTTGTAGAGGTTGTAACGCAACAAGGGCGCGTAATAGGAAAAGGACAATGCACATATAGTGCAGAGGAACTAAGAGATGTAAAAGGTATGCAAAGCCAAGATATTCAAGTAAGAGGCGAGAGACATAGTTATGAAGTCATCCATAGGGATCATTGGGTTTCACTTTAAAAAGGAGGAAATGAAAATGAATGAAGTGTTGGCAAAGGGGATAAAAGCAAAAGAGGTTGCTAGAGAACTTGTGCTTAAAACTACAGATCAAAAAAATGAAGCACTTGCTGCAATTGCTAATCAGCTGATAGTAGAAACAGCTTATATTTTAGAAGAAAACAAACGGGATATTGAAGAAGGTAAGGAGAAAGGATTTTCTCATTCACTCCTTGATCGCCTTTTGCTGAATGAACAGCGAATTGTTGATATGACAGAGGGTATTAAGCAGTTAATTGAATTACGTGATCCTATTGGAGAATGTGTAAGTGCATGGGAACGACCAAATGGACTATCTATTCAGGAGATGCGCGTACCACTTGGTGTTGTCGGAATGATTTATGAGGCAAGACCGAATGTAACTGTTGATGCTGCTACAATTTGTTTAAAAACAGGAAACGCAGTAATACTACGTGGTAGTTCTTCTGCTATCCATTCTAACAAAGCCATCGTTAGCGTTATTCACCGGGCGCTTAAGCAAACTAGCTTGCCTTCAGAAAGTGTACAGCTCATAGAAGATACAACGAGAGATAGTGCAAAACAGTTGTTTACATTGAACGAGTACTTGGATGTTCTTATACCAAGAGGCGGTAAACAATTAATTGATACAGTAGTGAGAGAAGCGTCTGTTCCAGTACTTGAAACAGGTGCGGGAAATTGTCATATATTCATTGATGAAACAGCAGATAAACAAATGGCGTTTAATATTATTATAAACGCAAAAACACAGCGTCCATCTGTATGTAATGCAATTGAGACGATTGTACTTCATGAGAATTGGGCAGAGCAATATGGTAGCGAGTTGTTTTCTTCCTTGAAGGAAAGAGGGGTGGAGCTACGTGGTGATAATAAAGCAGTGGCAATTGATACTTCTATCTTACTTGCGACAGAAGAAGACTGGGAAACTGAGTTTTTATCTCTCACACTAGCAGTGAAAGTGGTTTCCACTGTTGAAGAAGCGATTCATCATATAAATACGTATGGATCTATGCATTCTGAAGCAATTATTACTGAAAACGAGGAAAACGTCAGCAAGTTTTTTACTTCTGTAGATGCCGCGGCACTTTATCATAATGCATCGACTCGTTTTACAGATGGATCCGAATTTGGATTCGGAGCGGAAATTGGTATCAGTACACAAAAGTTACACGTAAGAGGACCAATGGGGCTTCCAGCATTAACTTCTACAAAATATGTGATTCGTGGAAATGGACAAATTCGAAAATAATAATAAAAGACACTCAATTGGCTTGAGTGTCTTTTATTATAAAAATTATTTACCATACAAATAGCCCAACGAGCATAGCACTTAATAAAGAAACAGCCATCCCGCTAACAAGAAGCTTCCAAACATTTTTACCGATGACTGATGATTTTTCTCCGCCAAATAATGAATTGTAAGTTCCGTAAATCATACCTACTGTACTAAAGTTAGCAAAAGAAGCTAGAAATGTCGTTGCAACCGCAACCGTATGCGGTTGTAGCGACTTTAAGTTTGATTTTAAATCCATCATTGCAACAAATTCATTCGTCGTTATTTTGATCCCCATTAATTCAGCTACATACATAGCATCACTGCCTGATAAACCGAGTAAAAATGCAAAAGGACTAAAGATAATGGAGAAGATTTTTTGAATTGTTAACCCCGTTACAAAAAAGCCTAAAATCCCATTTAAACATGCTGTTAAAGCTACATATCCAATTACCATGGCTAAAATAACGATAACCATATTCATCCCGACTAACATACTGTTTGAAATAGTAGAAAAGAAATCCTTTTTTTCATGTTTGGAAGGTGTGTAAACAACGTCTTCTTCTTTCGAAACTTCCACAGGATTTAATACATTGGCTAAAATTAATGCGTTAATACAGTTTAATGGGATTGCGCTGAAAATATATGTTGCTGGAACCATTGATAAATAAGCACCAAGAATGGATCCGCTAACGCTACTCATACTCATAATTCCAAAAGTCAACAAACGATTTTCTTTTAAAACAGATAATTGATCACGAACAACTGCAAGTGCTTCGGTGTTCCCTAAAAACATCATTTGAATGGAAAAGAAACTTTCTAACTTTGGCAAACGAGAAATCTTTGAAATAACTGCACCTACTTTATCAATAATCCAAGTTAAGATTCCGAAATAAGATAGAATATCGAAAAAAGTAATAACAAAAATGATAGGAAGTAATGCACTAAAGAAGAAATCAATGTGTGGACTGTCCATAGCGGAAGGAAATGCAAATCGAATACCTTCGTTCGCGCATGCCAGTAGCCAACTGAAAAATGACGCTATTTTATTAATGATAATACTGCCTAGCTTTGTGCCTAACATAAACCACGTAATAAAAAGCTCCAATAGGATGAGAATTACAATTGGTCTCCATTTTATATGTTTTTTATTAGGCGAACATAAGAAAACGATTAATATGACAACGAAAATCCCTAACATATTTAATATGAAATGCATGTCAACCACTCCTTGAGCTTTATTATTTGTATATAAAAAAGCTCTTATTCTTCTTAATTTAGAATGAATGTGGTTTAATTTATATTTTTGTAAATTCTAAAAATATAGAAGGTGAAATTCAATAAAAATAGAATTTAATACATAGCAAACAAGGAGGGGATAAAAATGGAGGTCTATCACATAGCGAGTAAAAAGAGGGAAACATACAACGTTCAGGTGAAATATTCGATACTTTTCGAATGTGCACTTGGCATTGCAGCAATTACTCATAAAAGGTTAATTGATACTCTTGAAAAGACTGAAAGTGAATGGAAAGGAATTAGACAATCATTAACAGATGAGATGGAAGAACACTTACAGTTTGTAGAAGAACATAATACGTGGAAAGCATTGCTTCAGTTATTGTATGAAGAGGATTTTCAAGATTTATCGCAGTTTCATGCTAAAATCGATTCACTTTCAGAAGAAGGTTTGAAGTATATATGTTTACCGTTTTTAGGAGAGAAGTACCAAGAAAAAAGAACTTTAGCGGCAAGTGGAAACGTAACTGCAATACATGAACTAATGGAACTGACACAAGAACATCAGTTTTTCTCTACGTATATTCGTTTTATATGTGATGTTGATGTCCAAGTGCTGAAATCTCATTTAATTGCTGTTATGACAGGTTGGTATGAGAGTGTAATTAAGAAAGAGGAAGAAGAAATACTTTCTATATTAAAACGAGATTATGAAGCAAAAAATGAAATGAATAAAAAGATGAAGCCGGAAGAGTTTGTCGAATGGACGACTGGCGGAGTGAACTATATGCCAGAGCCAAGTGTTCATCACGTACTTCTTATTCCGCAAATGACGTACAGACCGTGGAATATTGAAGCAGATATTGAAGATACGAAAGTATTTCATTATCCAGTTGCGAATGAAAGCATTCATCCCGAAGATCCGTATGAACCGAATTATTTTTTAGTTCAAAAACATAAGGCTCTTGGGGATGAGGCGAGATTGCGAATTGTAAAAATGTTGTTTGAAAAAGAACGTACATTACAGGAAATAACGGAAAGATTGCAGCTTGGTAAATCGACAGTACACCATCATTTGAAATTGTTACGTGCAGCGAAGTTAGTTGATATACATGACGGAAAATATGTATTAAGAAAGAAAGCAGTACAGTCTTTAGCGAAAGAATTAGATATGTTTTTGAATAGATAATTAACAACGAGAATGTACATAAAGGGAGGAATATAAAAGAAAAGTTGGTGTGTGAAATTGAAAAATATATTGAAAAATCGTTCGTTCCTTTTTATGTGGATTGGTAGTGCAATCTCTGAATTAGGAGGGGCTTTCGGAACGTTATGTAATTCAATTCTAGTATATGAGTTAACAGGATCAGAAATGGCTTTAAGTAGTATGTGGTTATTATATTTCATCCCATCACTCATATTGCAATTAATAAGTGGCCCATTTATTGATAAATGGAGCCGGAAGTGGATTATGATATTTTCACAATGGATACGAGCGTCCGTATTTTTATTACCCTTGGTGATGCTAGTTTCGGGTAGTATAGAAGTTTGGCACATTTATGTTGTTCAAATTGTAGTGGGACTTATTACACCACTTTATACACCTGCAAGTCAAGCAATTACACCGAGCGTTGTAGGGAAAGAACAACTTCAAGATGCAAATGCGTACATTGATGGAATGACTCGCCTTATGATGTTTCTTGCGCCAGTATTAGGCGGAGTAGTCATTCATTTCATTGGAACAGAACTTACATTATCTTTCGTATGCATATGTTTATTTGTTAGTGGTGCTTTCTTATTTTATATAAAAGAAAATAGAACGTCGCAACCTATTCGGAAAACGTGGCTAGAACAGTTTCTTCACGGTTTTACATATTTTTTCACAAAACCAATCATCGTTTGGCTCGGTATATTTCTTACTTTCGTGCAATTTGGAGTTGGGGTAACGATGGTTACAAATCTTCCTTATATAAAAGACGAGCTATCAGCGGGATATGTAGAATATGGTTATTTTATGGCCGGATTCCCACTTGGCTATGTAGTTGGATCTATACTAGTCGGAAAAGTAACATATAAAAGCCGGCGTATACTTATGCTCGGAGGATTGTTTATAGGGGGACTCACATACATTTCACTAGGTTTTAACCACAGTATTGTAATAGCGGTAATAATTGAAATAGTTGCAGGTGTTTGTATTGCATTTTTCAATGTTCATAACACGACAATATGCCAACAAACCGTCCCAAATAATATGATAGGACAAGTATTTTCAGTGCGTTTATTTTTTATACGATCCGCTATGCCATTAGGTGTGTTAGTAGGAGGAATATTGAGTGAAATGTGGGGAGTAAGAGCGCTATATGTAATCATCGGTGCAATTATATGTGTTACATCTTTAATAGGGATGTTACTTCCATATTTCAAATTTTTAGATGAGGCGATAGAAAAGAAATCAGCATAATTTAAAAAATTAAAATTTTACAATTGAAAATAATTATCATAATCAATTATAATAGGAGAATACTAGTATTCGTATAACAAAGAGGGAGTGGGATATATGTTTATCGAAACGAAAACATTTACAGTAAAAGAAGGTACATCAAATATAGTTGTAGAACGTTTCACTGGAGAAGGTATTATTGAAAAATTTGAAGGCTTCATCGATTTAAGTGTTCTCGTGAAAAAAGTAAGACGCGGCGACGAAGAAGTTGTCGTAATGATTCGCTGGGAATCTGAAGAAGCATGGAAAAACTGGGAAACAAGTGAAGAACACTTAGCTGGACATAGAGCGGGCCGTGGTAAACCAAAACCAGATCATATTATTAATGTGGATCATGCGGTTTATTATGTGAAATCATCGAAATCGGCTTATCAACAGTCGTAATATACAAGCAGAGGATACATGTTGTAGAAGCAAACATGTATCCTCTTTTTTATTACTGGGGGGATGTAAATGATAGGAAATCTTTCATTCATTAAAAAAATGTTCTAGGATATAGAAAAAAATATTAGACTTATAAAGCATAGTCTTAGATGGAACGCTTGAATATCTTGCCTTACATATTTAAGGGTTATGAAAATGAGTCTATATCCCTTCTGTTTAAAAGGAGATGAGTACATGAAGCTGAATCATTTAAATTTATGTGTTGATGATTTATCAGAAGCGAGACATTTCTTTGAAACATTTTTTGATTTTCAATTTTTGGAACAAAAAGGGAAAGCACTTGTAGTTATGAGTGATGAGAGTGGATTTATACTTGTGCTAAGTGATCCAAAAGCATTTAAAGGGAATAAGGAAGTTACGTATCCGGAAGCTTTTCATATTGGTTTTTTAGTGGTAACTACAAATGAAGTGGATCAAGCGTATAATCGTTTAGTAGCAGGCGGCATTGAAATAGATAAGGAACCTTATTCGATGCGAGGTAGTAGTTATGGTTTTTATTTTACAGTATTTAATGGCTTATTAATTGAAGTGTCTTGTCTTGATTATAGAGAAGGTAAGAAAGTTTCAAAGCTTAATAGTAATCATCAAGAGTAATCATTTGAAGGTGTATAGAATCTAAGTATGTATCATATTAGAAGATGGATTAAGCAAGCTTCACTGTAAAGTAAAAAAGACAGACTAATAAATAGTCTGTCTTTTTACATTAATTCTTCACATCATCATAAAGTTCAAGTGCCTCTTTCACATTCAATCCATTTTTCACAATGCCATGTATCGCTTGGATCATCGCAGCTGGGTGCTCGGATTGCCATATGTTACGGCCCATATCTACTCCAATTGCACCTTCTTGCAGCGCATTGTACGTAATGTTTAATGCGTCTTCAATTGAATCTAGTTTTGGGCCACCCGCGATGACGACTGGGGCAGGGCATGTGCTCGTTATTTTTTCGAATCCTTCGCAGTAATACGTTTTAATAATATCAGCACCCATTTCAACACATACGCGGGAAGCAAGTGCTAGAAAGCGAGCTTCACGTTTTTGTAATTCTTTTGCGACTGCGGTAATGCCGAGTACTGGTAGGCCGTAATCGTGAGCCTCAGAGACTACATTTGCGAGATTCGAAACAGTTTGTGTTTCATAGTCTGATCCGACAAAAACAGAAACGCCAACGCCAATTGCGTTTTGCTTCACTGCTTCTTTCACAGGTGTAACAATTGTTTCATTCGCTAAATCTTTACCGACGACAGTAGCTCCGCCAGATACACGCATAACCATAGGTGTACTGCAGTTTTCAGGAATACAGGAGCTAAGTACACCGCGCGTTAAAAAGAGGGAGTCTGTATAAGGAAGTAAGTTTTTAACTGTTTCAAGTGGTTGTTCTAGCCCGTGAATTGGCCCTAAAAAGTAGCCGTGATCTATTGCTAACATAACCGCTCTACCATCAGGTAAAATTGTATTTAATCGATTTTTAAATCCCCAAGTCATTCAAAATCACTCCTTCGTTAATGTTGGATTTTCCGTTTGTACCGTATCTTTATTTGGTAAATGTGGTGACTTTATAAAAACAGCTTTAAAAGGTTTGTTAGAATGGTTAATCAGATAGTGAGATTCATGAGGGCGAACTTGCAGGACATCACCTTGTTTAATCGGAACTCTTTCGTTATTTACATAGAAGTCTATTTCACCTTCTAACGCATAAAAAACTTCTTCACACGTTGTATGGTAATGATTTTGAAACTCTTGCCCAGGCTGAATGACAACAAGACCAAGATCAATATTCGGGCCTTGTATTAAATATTTCGGCCCGTTATCACCGAAGCGATAGGAGAAATCATTTTCATTCGCTTTTAACATACAGTTCACTCCTTTATGTAAATGAGTTACAGTGCACCAGGTGCAATCCACATATGTGTTGTAAGTCCTTTATCAGCTAAAGCGAGCTGACTGCTATACACGGTTTTCCATGTTTCATAGAATTCTTTGTATAGCTCGTGATTTTCAGTGATTGGTTCAAATGTATTTTCCCACTGTACAAATTGTTCGGCAGTCTCTTCCATAGATGAATATATGCCAGCGCCAACTCCAGCAGCAATCGCAGTTCCTAAAGCAGCTGCTTCTTTCACAACTGGTACTTTTACAGGAATGCCGAGAACGTCTGATAGAATTTGTGGCCATAGTTGCCCTTTAGCGGCACCGCCAGCAAAAATGACTTCAGAAGGGAATGTACCAGTAAGATTTTCAATTAGTTTTAAGTTTCCAAGTGTAACGAAGGCGGCATTTTCTTCAATAGCACGGAACATTTCTTTTTTTCCGCATTTGTCAGCGTCTAAACTTAAATTTAAGAATGAAGGTGCGGCATGACGCCAAGAAATGTAGTTCATAACGTTTGAAAAAGTAGGGATAATACCATATGAACCGACAGGTACGTCTTTCGCTTGTTCTTCTAATAATTCATAAGCGTCTACACCGAGTTTTTCAGCGAGCTTTTTTTCTTCTTGGCAAAAAGCGTCTCGAAACCAACGCATAACGAGGCCAGGGAAAAAGGCAATCGTTTCATATTGCCAAAGGTTCGGAACGACGTGACAATTTACTCGAATTGCAGCATTTGGATCCGTTGTTGACTCTGTAATATTCACTTCCTGTTGCCAAAAGCTGCCGCCGCATATTAAAGTTTGATTTGGTTTTACGACTCCAGTCCCGAGTGATGCCATTTGAGCATCACCGCCACCAGCGACGACAGGAATCCCTTCAAGTAAACCAGTTAGTGCTGCACACTCTTTTGTAACATTACCAATCACAGTGCCAGCTTCATTTACTTTTGGTGAAAATGGCAACGTTATACCACATTCTTTAGCGACTTCGTTATCCCAATTTCTATTTTGTAAATCAAAGATTCCAGACGTACAACCGTTGGAAGGGTCGATTTGCAGTACGCCGCTTAATTTATACAAAATCCAATCATTTAACATCGAAAAGGATTGAATATTGTTGTAGATGTCTGGTTCATGTTTTTTAATCCAAAGTAGACGTGGTAAAGCACCTAATGAAAAAGTTTGCCCAGATTTTCTGTATAAATCTTCTTCAAGATGTGAGCGGATTTCTTTTAGCTCACTAACTTCAGCGGATGCACGGCCATCAACATTTGCACATGCCCATATTTCTTGCCCATTTTTATCATATAAAACAAAACCTTCTCGCATACTTGTAGCGCTAATAGCTTGAATAGAAGAGGGAAGTATATTACTTTTTTGCAGAACTTCTTTCGTACACTGTTGTACAAGTTGCCAGTTTTCTTCTACATCAAAATTCATAGAACCGGGGTAACGAGGATCAGTTTTATGAACCCATTCTTTTTGACTTACTGCAATTTGATTGCCATGTAAATCAAAAAGAACAGCTCGAATGCTTCCTGTACCAGCATCGAAAGCTAATAAAGTAGACATTAAGAATCACCTTCCTTTCTTAATAAGGAGAGCGCAGTTTCTTCATCAGTAATTAATGTATGAATAAATTTCCCTTTTAAAGCCCCATATATGGCATCTATCTTTTGAGTACCTCCAGCCACACCAATGACATGCTTCATGCTGCGAAGAATCGTAAGTGGTGTGCCAATTAGACGATTATGATGCGAGAGCTCTAATAAATCACCATTCGTATTATAAAACTGTCCTAAAATATCGCCCGCCCCGTTTTGACTTCGAATATATGTCATTTCACGTAGCGTTAATTTTTCTTCTTTTACAATCGTAGCGTCTTGAGATAACCCGCCAATACCGACAACTGCCGTATGTGCAAGTGAAGCGACATGAAGCATATCTTTCACACTTGGTTCTGATAAAATACTTTGTGCCATTTCAGTAGAAGATGCTAGAAAAGGAGTAGGAATAATATGAAGATCACCTTGCATGTAGTGTAAATAGTTTTGTTTTCTTGGAAGATAGTGGTTTACTCCGCCTGTTAGCGTTACGAATGAAAGATTAATAGAACTTTCAAAATGAATGTTTTCTAGCATTTTACTTATTGTTTCACCCCAGCCGATGCCGAGTAAATCACCTTGTTGGAGATGAGTCTCTAAATATTGTGCAGCGGCTTTTCCGAGAGAAGTAGCATAATTGTCTATTGGAGTAGGGATAATAAAGGCATCTTTCAAGTGGAACTTTTTCATTAAGTCACGTTCAATGCTCAAGCAATGCAAACCGGTTCCTTTTACGTGAAATGTAACGATACCTTCACTGCGTGCCTTATCTAATAACCGGACGACTTTATTTCTTGAAATATGAAGAAGTGAAGCAATCTCTTGTTGTGTTAATTGATCTTTATAATAGTACCAGGCTACTTTAGTTAATAAATTTTCTTCAAAGTTCAGCTGTGACATACTCTTCATCCCTTTCAACAATTGACCAATGCTTAAACATATGTAGCATATATTTTGTTTATTCCAGTTGAAACGATTAATAGCACATTGAAAAAAGTGTTCTAGATATGAAAAAAGGAATATACAATGCTACAAAACAAGTAGAACAAATAATCATTTTCTCAAAAAATGTTCTGGATAGAGGCAGGTGACATCATGTGGAGAATGTGCCCTTATTACAAGTGAAGAAAATGAGTAAGGCGTTTTCGAATCAACTTGTGCTAAAGGAAGTGAACTTACAAGTAGAGCATGGTGATATATACGCTTTAGTTGGTGGCAATGGCGCCGGGAAATCGACATTAATGAAAATATTAACGGGGTTATATTCGTATGATAGTGGAGAAATGTATGTGAAAGGAAAGAGACAGCAGTTTGTAAATCCAAAAGAAGCACACCAAGAAGGGATTTATTTAATACCACAAGAACCGCTCATTTTTCCGCATATGACCATTGAAGAAAATATATGTATCGGGTTAAAAGAAAAGAAAAAGAAACTAAAAGTACAGATTCAGCAATTGATTAGCAGCTTAGGATGGGATATTGACCTTAATAAACTAGGAGGAACATTATCGATTGCGCAACAACAGTTAGTAGAAATCGTTAGAGGATTAATAAGAGAAGCTGAGATTCTTATTCTAGATGAGCCAACATCGACATTAACAACACACGAAATTAAGAGTCTTTTTGTGTTGATGAAAAGTTTACAAGAAAAAGGAATTGGGATGATTTATATTACGCATCGTTTTCCAGAAATCTTTGAAATTGCCAACAAAGTAGCAATACTACGTGATGGAATGGTTGTAAGCCAAGGTGATGTATGTGACTATACATATGACATGCTGATGGAGGGACTATTGCCAAAAGGATATAAACAGAAAGAGAAAATAGAAGTAGTTCAAGAGACAGCAAAGACGAAAAAAATATTAGAAGTGGTTGATATAAATGGTCACGCATTCGAAAATATATCATTCACTGTACATGCGGGTGAGGTTGTAGGTGTTGCTGGCATTATAGGATCTGGCAGAACGGAATTAGCAGCAGCGATATTCGGATTGAAAACTATAAAATCAGGGTCTATCTTATTGGGTGGAAAATCAATTGATACGTGTTCTTTGCATAAAAGGCTAGACGAAGGACTAGTTTATGTGCCAGAGGATAGGGCGAGGAATGGAATTTTCTCAATTGCTTCTGTTAAAGAAAATATTGCAGCAGCAAGTTTATATCAAAATAATCGCTTTTTTATAAATCAAGAAAAAGAAAGCGCTTTAGTTAATTTGTTTATAGAACAATTCCGAATTGTTGTACAGAATATGAATGAAGAACTCGCATCTTTATCGGGAGGTAATCAGCAAAAAGTCGTGCTTGCGAAATATCTCGCGTGTAATCCGAAAATTATTATTCTTGATGAACCGACTCGCGGAATTGATGCGAAAGCAAGGCTTGAAGTGTATGAGACGATAGAAAAAATGAAAAGGGAAGGACACGCCATATTATTCATTTCTTCAGACGTTGAGGAAATTGTCCAATTAGCTAACCGTGTATACGTCATGCGAAATGGTCAATTTGTTTCTCATTTGGAGAAAGAACAAATAAGTGTAGAAGAAGTTACACGTCTTGCATACGGAGGTGTAATGGAATGAAACGTATGTATAAAGTGCACGAAACGTCTATCATACTGTTACTACTAATTTATATAGCTATTGTCGGGATAATAAATCCTAATTTTGTTCAGTTTAACTCATTATCATTAATGATGAAATCAAGCGTTATTTTAGTCGTTCTAGCAATTGGCCAATCGTTCGTTTTATTTACGAAAAATATAGACGTATCAGTTGGCTCAATTATGGGATTAAGCGCGGCAGTTTGCGGGATGTTGTTAACGAACGGGTATAATGCATTCATGTCAATTCTTGCTGCGATAATGCTTGGTGCTATTATCGGTTTCATAAACGGGATTGGCGTTGCAAAGTTTCGGGTACCAGCCATTATTATGACATTAGGGATGCTAGGAATTGTTAGAGGTGCAATGTTAATCTTCACAGGCGGGAAGTGGATTGAAGATATTCCAAACGATTTTAAGCAGCTGTCATCTATCATCATTCTTGGTTTACCTATAACTGTATGGTTCGTTTTTATTATTTTACTACTACTATACTTCTTTTTAAGAAAAGTGCCATTGGGAAGATACTTTTATGCGGTAGGTGATAATGAAGATGGCGCGAGGCTTATTGGTATACCTGTTAATAAAGTGAAGATATATGCGTTTATGATTTCAGGCATAAGCGCTGCGCTCGCTGGTTGCATATTTGTTATGAATATCGGGTTCGTCCCAAATCAAACAGGTACAGGATTAGAATTACAAGTAATCGCAGCCGCTGTACTAGGAGGAATTCATTTAAAAGGAGGAACAGGTTCTATATTTGGAGCCGCATTAGGAGCATTGTTTCTAGAAGTGATAAGCAGCTCACTCGTCTTTTTAAAAATACCAGCATTTTGGAATAATGCCATTTCAGGCTTTTTATTATTACTCATCATCATATTAGATAGTGTTATGAAAAAGTGGAAGGCAAAAAGGAGGATGAATCTATGAAGTATTTATATAGATGGGAAGGGGTTCTAATTGTATTACTTCTTATAGAATTCATCCTTTTTAGTTTTATAAATAGTGATTTCTTAAATATTAGTAATCTCCTTTTTAGTACAAATGATTTCCTATTTATCGCAATTGCGGCGATACCAATGACTTTCGTTATTGTAACAGGAGGAATTGATGTATCGGTCGGATCAATAATGGGGCTCACTTCGATCTTGATTGGTGTACTTTGGATGAACGGAATACCTATTTTGTTTGCTGTCATAATCGCCCTAATAATTAGTTGTTTAGCAGGAGCTTTAAATGGACTCATTATAAAAATGACAGATGTAGAACCACTAGTCGTTACACTCGGAACGATGTTTTTATACGGAGGAATTGCGCTTGTCATTTCAGGAGGGGCGGGTGCTTCTGGATATGAAGGGATAAGCGGTTTACCTGATACTTATGTACAACTAGCAAATGGTAGTTTTATAGGAATACCCAATTTATTATGGTTACTTATTTCATTAACAATTGTATACACAATTTTGTTTCACCGAACGATATATGGACGCTACGTAAAATTAACAGGTGCGAATGAAAATACAGCAAAATACACCGGGATTAAGACGAAGAAAGTAGTAATCATTGCTTACATACTTTCTGGGTTAGGAGGTGGATTAGGGGGAGTTTTCTTAACTGCATATTTCGGTTCTGCACGTGCTGATATAGGAAGTGAAACAATATTACCAATCATTACAGCAGTCGTATTAGGCGGGACACTTATTACAGGGGGAAAAGGAAGTATTTTCGGTACTGTACTTGCAAGTATTTTTATAGGCCTTATGCAATATGGCCTACAAATGACAGGCTTAACAAATGAACAATCAAATGTCGTAATAGGTATTATCCTTATTCTTTCAGTTATTATGAGACATTTCAAATTACATCAATTTTTAGCGGGGAAAAGACAGAGTTGGCATAAGGGGGAAATGTCATGAAGAGAAAACTAGGGATTGTATTGATTGTATGTATTTGTTTAATAGGTTTAATCGCTTGTTCCAGTCAAACGGCAGATAAGAAAAAAGCGGATGATGTGAAATTTGCATTTATCCCGAAATTAACTGGAGTTGGCTTCTTTACATCGGGCGGTGAAGGAGCAAAGGAGATGGGAGATAAGCTAGGCGTACAAGTGAAATATGATGGGCCGTCTGAAGCGAGTGTATCAGGGCAAGTAAAGTATATAAATAATTTTATTAACCAAAATTATGATGCACTTATGGTTTCCTCTACATCAGTTGATGGTTTATCGCAATCATTGCAACGTGCTAAGAAAAAAGGAATGACTGTCTTAACGTGGGATTCTGATGTGAATCCCAAAGACCGTTCTTTTTATATAAGTCAAGGGACACCAGACCAACTTGCTAACTTATTAATTGAAATGACTTCCAAGCAAATTGGAGATAAAGGGAAAGTAGCGTTCTTTTATTCTAGTCCAACAGTAACGGATCAAAACCAATGGGTAACGAAAGCGAAAGAAATTATTAAAAAGAAATATCCGAACTGGGAAATTGTAACGACGCAGTACGGTGAAAATAATGCACAAAAATCTTTATCCGTAGGGGAGAACATATTAAAAACGTATCCAGATATTAACGCAGTTATTTGTCCAGATGCAACAGCACTCCCAGCTATGGCGCAAGCAGCTGAAAACTTAAAAATGGATAAAAAAGTAGTGGTAACTGGATTTTCTACACCGAACGTTATGCGTGATTATGTAAAACGAGGAACAGTACAACAATTCGGATTATGGGATGTCAAACAGCAAGGTGCGTTGGCAACTTATGTAGCAAATGAGATTGTTGTAAAAGGAAAGAAGTTAAAAGTAGGGGATAGCTTTGAAGTAAAAGGAATCGGAAAAGTGAAAGTAGAGCCAAACTCCATTCAAGGATATGATTATGAGGCAGAAGGAAACGGAATTATCGTATTGCCAGAACGAGTTGTATTTACGAAAGATAATATTGATAAGTATAATTTTTAGTAGACAAAAAAAACGTCCGAATATATCGGACGTTTTTTTATTTCTTCATTAATTATGAACAGTTTCTTTTTCGTTTAATCCAAGTGTACGACCAGTCGAAGTGTGAAGATCTTGGAACAATCTTGGATTTTCAGTTAGTGAAATGCCATATGAAGGAATCATTTCTTTTATTTTTTCTTCCCATTCTACCATGCGGCTTGGGAAACATTTTTCTAATACTTCAAGCATGACGTGAACAGCAGTAGAAGCACCTGGTGATGCACCTAGTAATGCGGCGATTGAGCCGTCAGCTGCACTTACTACTTCTGTACCAAATTGAAGTGTTCCTTTACCGCCAGCATCAGTATCTTTAATTACTTGTACACGTTGTCCAGCAACTACAATATCCCAATCTTCACTTTTCGCGTTCGGAATGAATTCGCGTAATTCTTCCATACGTTTTTCGTGCGATAACATAACTTGCTGAATTAAGTATTTTGTAAGTCCCATTTCTTTTACACCAGCAGCTAACATCGTTAAGACGTTATTCGGTTTTACAGAACCGATTAAGTCAAGGTTTGAGCCAGTTTTTAAGAATTTAGGTGAGAAGCCTGCGAATGGTCCAAACAGTAAAGCTTTTTTATTGTCTATATATCTCGTATCTAGATGAGGTACAGACATTGGCGGAGCGCCAACTTTAGCTTTACCGTATACTTTCGCATGATGTTGCTCTACAACTTTTTGGTTTTTACATACCATAAATAGTCCACTTACCGGGAATCCTCCGATATGCTTTGATTCAGGGATACCAGTCTTTTGAAGTAGAGGTAGACTACCGCCACCGCCGCCAATAAAGACGAATTTAGCAGTATGATGCTCAATTTTACCACTATTCATATCGTGTACTTTTACTTCCCACAAACCATTTTTCGTGCGCTTAATATTTTCGACACTATGCTTGTAGTTTAGCTCGACATTTTTTGTTTTTAAGTAATCAAACAACATACGTGTTAATGCACCGAAGTTAACATCTGTTCCAGAGTCAATCTTCGTTGCCGCCATCGGTTCATTAGATGTGCGGCCTTCCATAATGAGTGGAAGCCATTTTTTTAATGTTTCAGGAGCATCAGAAAATTCCATTCCTTGAAACAGTGGATTTTTTGAAAGCGCTTCAAAACGGTTTTTTAGAAATTCAACATTTTTTTCCCCTTGTACTAAACTCATATGAGGTAGTGGCATAATAAAATCTTGTGGATTACGAATTAATTTGCTCTTTACAAGATATGCCCAAAATTGTCTTGAAAGCTGGAATTGCTCATTCACTTTTACAGCCTTACTAATATCTATAGATCCGTCAGATTTTTCGGAAGTATAGTTCAGTTCGCATAGCGCAGAATGCCCTGTACCTGCATTATTCCATTCGTTAGAGCTTTCTTCCCCGGCACTTGCGAGTTTTTCAAAAACTTTAATTTCCCATTCTGGTGCTAATTCTTTTAGTAATGAGCCTAACGTTGCACTCATAATTCCTGCACCAATTAAGATAACGTCTGTTTTTTGCTGCATGTTGCTCATGATAATCTCTCCATCCCCTATATTGGCAAAAAAGTGTAGGTGTTTTCTATGTCTAAGCCGTAAAAGAGAAACACCGCCTAGGCCCCACCTAGGTGTATACCTTTTTTGTCTCAATTATATAACCATCTCATACTCTATTATAATAATTAATAGACTAAAATATCTAGTGTTATCTGATAATTTTAAACTATTTAACGTTTTATTCGCTAAAAATCTTATTTAACAAGCTCTTTTAAGGTGATAAATAGAAAAAAATTACAGTTTGAAATTATCTCGAAAAAGCTTACGTATCCTTAAGTGACTAAATCGAGTACCTTTTTATGGGATTATTCTTTCTGTAATGGTAAGATTATTCTGAAAAATAAAAAGGAGGGACTCTAATGTGTACAAAAGAACAAATTTCAAACTTATTTCGAAACTTTTCAATAAAGGAATGTAAAGGGTCAAGTGATTTATATGAATATTTATCAATGAAAATTGCTGAAGATGAGGAAGTACTTACACTATCGTCCTGTGCTCAGGTAGGTCAACCAGTCCCAAACTTACTATTAGGTGCAGTACATTATTTATTGTTAGCAGGGAAAGAACATCATTTAAAAACGTATTATAGTAGTTTAGTTGAAAATGCCGATACAAATTTAAATAAAGCTTTTGATCATTTTAAAGATTTCTGTAAAGAGTACCGAGAAGAAATCATTACATTGTTACAAACGAAGCTCGTTCAAACGAATGAAGTAAGACGGTGTGCATACTTATACCCAAGTTTCTGCTACATATTTAACAAAGTGAAGAAGCCGTTAGCGTTAATTGAAATTGGGACAAGTTCTGGGTTGCAACTGTTCTGGGACCAATATAGTTATTCGTACGGGACGGATGAAATGTACGGAAATATAAATTCAAATGTGCATGTAACTTCTGAAATAAGAGGGGAGAATGTACCGCATTTTCTAAAAGAAAGCCCATCTGTCGTAGAAAGAATCGGACTGGACTTACATGTGAATGATTTACATAATGAGGAAGATTATTTATGGTTACGTGCTTTAATTTGGCCAGAACATAAAGAAAGGCTTGAGATGTTTGATCAAGCTGCATCTTTAGTGAAAAATGAATCTGTCCAATTCATAGAAGGAGACGGTGTAGAGCTATTATCATCTATTATTGAACAAATAAGTGAAGAAGCTGTTATTTGTATTTTCCATACACACGTCGCAAATCAAATACCAGAACAAGTAAAACATAAGTTAGAAAAACAAATACAAGAAATTGGCGCAAAACGTGATGTATTCCACCTTTATAACAACATGTGGGATCGTGACCTTCATATTGATTATTATATTAACGGAAACGAATATCGTGAAACGGTTGGAGAAACAGAAGGGCATGGGAAATGGTTTAGCTGGAAGATTGGAAATGAGACGCCTATTTAGATTAATAGGGGCGCCCTCACTTGTAAAAGGTGGGGCCATAGGCTCAATCATGGACTAAATGGTTAAGGAAATAAATTTATTAGTAACATACAAAAAAAGCTTCGGAGAAATCCTAAGCTTTTTTTGAATTACATTTAAACCCCATAATGGATCATGTACTTCTGTTCTGCTGCGGCTTGTACAATTTTTGAAGCTAACTCATTCAGCTCATCATATTTTCTGAAGAACTTTGAAGATGTAACTGTTTCATAGAAAATTGCTAATGATTCAGGCGGGATAATTGTAATACCGTAATGAGCTAAACCGTGTTCTTGATTTTTGACTGTATGAAAGTAGGTTTTCATAATTGATAAATTTCGATTTAAGCTACTGATAATATCATCATCAACAGAAATACAATGATATTTCTCTGGTGTATAATCTTCGTAATTTTTTTGAGAAGTAAAATCGTCAATTATTCCAAAATCATGGACACATGCCATCATTATCATCCTTTCAGCTTTAATAAAGTGAGTTCTATTAAAGTAAAATGGTCATTCGTTTAAGTGTAATAGAAATAGTTATGTAGTTCATAAAATATCTTCGGTTCTTCTTCGTGAAGACAGTTTATTTATCGATAAACTCATCGGGAGCCCAAGTGGCGATTTCATTCCCAGGTGCAGCGACTACAAGCCATTGCTCACATAGAACACCAGATTGCCAACATTCATAATAATCATGAAAACCATTTACAAAAATAATTTGTCCACTCTCTAATGTAATAATTAAATGAGGGCTTTCTAAGCCGAGTCGTATATCGGTAACTTTTTGTTTTCTTATCTTAAATATTCTTCTTCCTCAGAATAAACTTCAAATTCATCTTCATTTAATGGGTATCTTTTTTGAAGTTTATTAAATAAACACCATTTGGATTCGATATTGATATATAATTGTCCGTCATAATCAACTGAGTCGTGAAAGTTTGTGAAATGAATCTTTATAGCGGCTGGAGAAATACCAAATTGTAATCCATCAACTTGTGATCCGATGAATAGATTTTTTAGCACTTTTTCAGCGTAAATTTTATCCTCTTGATTCATTCTTGAAATCCTCCTTTTCTTAAAAATATACCTTATATTTTTATTGTAATAAATAAATTTTCATGTAAAATGAACCTTTTGTGAAAAACGAGCGAATATAGTGTGAAAGATCACGAGAGGGGAACGAAACTTTGGATGAAGTACAATTAAAAGAATGGCTATATAAAAGAAAGTATGTTGCCCAAAAAAGAGTTTGAGAAAGTGTTACTTTGGATTGTTGAATAGATATTTAGCAAAAAAAAGTAACTAATAATTATGTTATGTAAACTTAGTTTATAAAACACCCATTTAAAAAATGGATGTTTTATATTTTGATATATTAGGTGGAATATATAGTTTAAAAAAGCGGAATACTTTGCGGAAAGTTAAAGACATTTTTCGGATCATATTTTGCTTTTACTTCCATTAATCGGTCAAAGTTGCAACTGAAGTATGCATCTGGCCAATTTTTAATGGATAGGTCAGGAGTATTAACATAGACACCTTTTGTAAATGGAAGCATTGCCAAACGGAAGTCTTCAACCCATCGAATACTTCCACCAGCACCTTCTGGTTGCTCCCAAGTAGCGAATATTGACATGTTTGATAGTGCTTTTCGGTAAAAGTAAGCAGTCGCCTCATTTGGCACCTCAGCAACAGCACCGCCTAATCCGTGGAAAAATACGGAGGTGGTGGAAAAGGGAGGTGCATTATTAATAAAGTGATCGATAATGGATAGTCCTTCTTCTGGTAATAGTTCATATACATATGGACCAACACTTTTAAATGGTAAAGGTGTTGCAGGTTGCTTCTCAGCTATTTTCGCTGCTGCTTCTGCCCATGGTATTTCTTCGATAGTTACTTGCAGTGGTGAACCGGCTTCTAGTAATGGCTGTAGTAGCGACTGCAATTCTTGTACAGAACCGAGAAATACACCTTGCATTAATAATGATGGTTCTAATCCTGCAGACATAAAAAGAGTAGTTGTAAGTCGTTTATTAGCGCAAGGTAGCGTATATTCTTGCCAAGAGGTTAATACAGGTTTTAAATCTGATATCCCCCAGCTTATTTCTGCAAATCCTACCGTATTAATTTTATGTGTTCGAAACTTAAACGAAGTACATATTCCAAAGTTACCACCACCAGCACCGCGCGAAGCCCAATAGAGATCGGAGTTACACTTGGCGTTAGCGCGTATTATACAACCATTCGCGTCTACCATTTCTAATTCAAGTAAATGATCGAGAGTTAATCCAAACGGACGAGAGAGAATACTATGTCCGCCACCTAAAGTAACACCTGCAATCCCGGGAGTAGGACAAACACCACTCGGCACAACTAATCCTTCAGCAGCAAGTGTTTCAATTAAAGAAATATTTCTCCATCCAGTCCCGATAGTTACAGTTCCATTATTGTGATCTATTTCTAATTGCTTCATTTCACTTACATCAATTACAAGACCAGCATTACTGACGGATAATGCCTCATAATTATGACGTCCAGAGCGCATGCGTATAGGAACGTTATGTAGCCTTGACCAGCGAACAGCGTTTACTACATCCTGCGTATTTTGAGCAAAAACAATGATTAACGGAAATTTGTTGAAGAATGTATTGAATTCTTCACGCGCTGAATTATAATCAGGATCATTAGGTGTAACGATACGACCAGTAAGTTCAATTTTTTGATTATTCATTTCAGTCATCTCTCCTTGACGTGAAATATTAATAATGTGGAAATACAGAACATAAAGAAGAACTGACAATACTTTATAAGTAAATGAATAAAGGAAAAGGATTATTCCAATAAAGAAAAAGGCAGTGCTACATAAGTAGCACTGCCTTTTTGTAATTATATGTATGTGCTCAAAATTTCCCCAGGTAATCCATCAATCTCACAAACTTTCTCCGATGTAAAACCTACGCTTAGTAAAATTTTGCGAGAAGGGATATTATTTGGATCGATCATTGCTTTTAGTACGTTTACATCTGTTTGCTTCGCTATTAAAGCTAGTTGTTAATTTTTGATTATGTACGTACATACAATGTGTAATTAAGTGAATGATTAACATAGTAATTACAGAAAAGGGTGAATGAAGCGTATGAATCAATTTGAGCAAATGATGTACGTTGGTGTCATCATGTCTATTGTACTATCCGTAATGATTTTAGGGTCCTTATATTATAATCCTCGACTTTCATTAACTGATTATCCGAAAGATATTCAAAAAGTAGTTTTTCCAAAATCGATTCATGAAAAAAAGCAAACCATTTACTTTAATATTGTATACAATACTATTCTTTTCGGTTGTCCTTTCGTTTCTACATATATATTACATAAGCATGAAAAATTATTGTATATTGATGCTTATTTACACACTTTTGGTATTTTAATGATTTTCAATTTAGTAGATTTACTTATAATTGATTGGCTAATTTTTTGCTGGATTACTCCAAGGTTTGTTGTGATTCCTAGTACGGCAGGTATGAAAGGATATAAAGATTATAAGTTTCATTTAAGAGGGGCTATAGTCGCTACTCAAATTTTAGCAATCGTAAGTTTATTTTTGGCGGGAATTGCAACAACTATTTAGTGTGAAGAAGGGCATGAAGCTTTTATAAAAGATAAGGAGATTTATAATATATAGAATTAGAAATAAGAATTTGTTAGTATTGAAGTGAGGAGTTTTAATAACAGTATATTAAGCCGTATTAATATACTGTTGCAAATGTTTTGATATTATGTAAAATTATACAATTTTACAGAGACATTTGATAAAATTCAAAAAAATATAATGGAGGCTAATATGAAAAAAGTAATTGGCGCAGCAACAGCAACTATTTTTGGATTGGGGGCGTTTACCACAACTGCTACCGCAGAAACAATCGTAACAGCAGATGTACTTAACGTACGTGAAAAACCGACTACAGAATCAAAAGTGGTCGAAAAAGTAAAGAATGGGCAAGAGTTAAAAGTCATCAATACCGAAGATGGCTGGTCAAAAATTGAATTGGACGGTAAAGAAGTGTTTGTAAGTTCGGAGTTTACAAAAGATGTGTATCATGTAACGGCGAATTTGTTAAATGTACGTACCGAAGCAAACACAGATTCAGAAATTCTTGGCAGACTAAAAAAAGATGATGTAATTGAATCAACGCATCAAGTAAAAGACGGATGGTTGGAATTTGAGTATAAAGGAAAAATTGCTTATGCAAACGTTTCTTTCCTATCAAGTACAGCACCAACTGAAAAGAAAACTGAAGAGAAAACGAAGCAAGTAGCGAAAGTACAAAAATCAGTTAAAGAAAAGAAAGAAGTAAAGACGCAGAAAGTAGCAAAAGCGAAAGAAACAACGAAAGCACAAGAAATAGTAAAGCCTAAAGAAGAAGTAAAAGTTAAAGAAGAACCGAAAGCACAAGAAATAGTAAAGCCTAAAGAAGAGGCAAAAGTCAAAGAAGAAGTAAAAGTTAAAGAAGAACCGAAAGCGCAAGAAATAGTAAAGCCTAAAGAAGAGGCAAAAGTCAAAGAAGAAGTAAAAGTTAAAGAAGAACCGAAAGCGCAAGAAATGGTAAAGCCTAAAGAAGAGGCAAAAGTTAAAGAAGAAGTAAAAGCTAAAGAAGAAGAAAAAGCGCAAGAAATAGCAAAAGCAAAAGAAGAAGAGAAAGCAAGAGAAATAGCAAGAGAAATAGCAAGAGCAAAAGAAGAAGAGAAAGCAAAAGAAATAGCAAAAGCAAAAGAAATAGCAAAAGCAAAAGAAGAAGAGAAAGCGCAAGAAATAGCAAAAGCAAAAGAAGAAGAGAGAGCAAGAGAAATAGCAAAAGCTAAAGAAGAAGAAAAAGCGCAAGAAATAGCAAAAGCAAAAGAAGAAGAGAAAGCAAGAGAAATAGCAAAGGCTAAAGAAGAAGAGAGAGCGAAAGAAGTATCAAAAAACAATATACAGTCTGCTAAACGTGAATTAACGGTAGTAGCGACAGCGTATACTGCTGATCCAAGTGAAAATGGTACATATGGTGGACGCGTTTTAACTGCGATGGGGCATGATTTAACGGCAAATCCGAATATGAGAATTATCGCAGTTGACCCGAAAGTAATCCCATTAGGATCTAAAGTATGGGTAGAAGGTTATGGAGAAGCTATCGCTGGTGATACTGGAAGCGCAATTAAAGGTAATCGTATTGATGTATTAATGGGGTCAAAAAGTAAAGCTATGAATTGGGGAAGAAAAACTGTTAAAGTAAAAATTTTATAGTAACTATAATGATCCAAATAGAAGTCAGTTCTCTTTATTGAGGCTGGCTTTTATTTTTTTAGTGGAAGTATAATAGGATTTTTAAATGACTTATTAATAAACCTGTAATAAAACATAAAAATTGTCTCATGTTTAGAAAAACTATTAAGAATGAGGTAAGGAAGTAGAACAGAAAGTTATTGAGAAGTAGAGAAGAATAGTATGTTGAAAACGAAGGGTTAACGTATAATGAAATATATAAATCGGATCAAATCGTTTACTAAACACTTTCACTCATAATAGTGTAATTAAGTTCAAAGGATAGGTGTATTTCATGAAAGAAGTAAGAGAATATATTGAAACAAAGAAACAAGGTGTATTGGAGTTGCAAATAAAAGAAACGGAAGAAAAGCTAGGTGCTGCTTTCCCAAATCAATATAGGGATCTTATTAAATTAGTTAATAATGCTGAAATAGGGGAATGGATACTATATCCGATTAAAGATAATAGAAATGTAACAAAAACTTGGGATGATATTGTTAGACAAAACATTGACATGAGAGATGAGTCTATGCCAGAAAATCTTATCATAATTGGTGACGATGGTTCAGGGGATAAATTGTGCTTTAAAATAAATAATGGAAAAATGGATGATAAAATATATATTTGGTATCACGCGGATGACGAAATGGAAGAAATATCTCCGAGTTTAAAAGAATTTATTATGGAAACTATTCAGGAAGACGATGTTTTTTAGTCTTAATTATTATCATTTTGTGAATCATTCTTATAAAAGGCGAGGATAGAATATGACAATAGAATTATATGGCGTACATTGTAATGAGCGGAAAGGGTATAGAGTAATAGAGGGAAAAGATTCATATAATCATTACTTTGGCGGTCAAGATTGTAATTTGCCAGTATGTAAGTTATGCGGTGAGAAGATGCATCAAATTCTCTGTTTTGATTTAAAAGATGGGAGACTTGCTGAACTTAAAAGTAATGAACTAAATATTTTACCATTCGTTTCATGCTTGAACTGCGCGATGGTGTGGGAACCGCAATATTTTCAGTTAAGTGATGGAGGTAAAACAGTTCAAATCATAAAGCAGAAAAATACAGAAGAATGGATAATGGAAGAGGAAGATAAGTTACCAGTTTCATTACCAAAAACAACGGTAAAGCTTATAAATATGAAAAATGAAGATATACCTACAGATGAAGATAGTTACTGGGAAGCTTTTGACTTGTTCGGTTCTGAATATGTATGTAGATTATTAGGGGCACCATTATATGCGGATCTTCCAGAGCATTTGGCGTGTCCAACTTGTTCTAAAGAGATGAAGTATGTTGCTACAATTACACAAGATATCGAGGAACGTGAACTTATTTCAGTAGTTGATTTCCAGTTCGGGGAAATGAATATATACTATTATTTATGTAAAGATTGTTCAATTATAAAAACGGAAACACAAAGAACATAACAAGGCTAACATATTATATTAGTCTTGTTTTTGTATCGCAACATCATTAAGAATCGCATCAAATATATCTTTTTGCGTAAAGTTATCTGTAAAAATAGTTTCTCTGGAAACCTCAATTGTATCGTGCGGAGTATACCATTTTTGTAGGGAATCTTCACCAAATTCATGTCGTTTGTCCCTTGTGTTATGTCGTCTAATGGTTTCCTCGAGTGATAAATCAAAGTAATATGTAAATGCATTTCCATCAAAATAACGAATTAATTCTTTCAACATATCACCGTATCTACGATTGTTTAAAATACCTTCTAAAATAACAAACTTACATTTTCCTTTTCCGTACTTCGTAATTTCAAATAGTAGATCATGAGATAAGTTCCCCATCGTGTCGTGTACTCTTAACATATCTCTACGCACGACGTCTTGAGAGACTAAAAGTGTACCTTGTCCGAAATGTTCTTGTAGTTGCTTTGCAATCGTTGTTTTACCACTTGCGGAGTTTCCTCTAAGAATGATTAAAGTGGATGTAAGTATAGGTTTAGACATAATGTATTCCCCCAACGGTATTAATTATATAGAAAATTTTAATAAATAAAGTGAGGAAAGTGTATAATTAATATGATGGATATTTAAGGAGGGGATTAGATGGGGGGTATATTAAAAAATGCACAACCTATATGGAAACGGACTTGGTTTCGTTATCTAGGGGCATTTTTTATTGTTCAGTTACTGTTTATTTTGTGTGAAATAACTGCGTGGGCACCAAACTTTAGGCCAGGCGGAGAGTTTTTTAATAGAATATTAAATTCTCAATTTTTCACTGAATGGTTCACACTCTATACAATCCCGCAATTTAACGTATTTACAGCATTTTTTGCGATTACATTACTACCATATGCATTAGTAGGTGCAATGAAAGATGTAACATCAAGAAAAAATATAAAGGAATAATAGAGGTATAATATGCTTTTTCAAAAAGAAGGTTTATTGATTAGATACGTAATGGAAAATGATGCAGCTATCATTTCTAAATGGTTAACGGACCCAGCAGTCCTGCGGTATTACGAAGGACGAGATAATCCGCAATCTGTAGCAAAGGTGCTTGATCATTTTATGCATAGTCCAAACAGTAATGAAAATAGATGTTTAATAGAATTTGATACCGTTCCGATTGGTTACATACAAATGTACCCAGTTGATTCAGAGTGGAAAGCGATATATGGCTATAAAGAATCACAAAATGTATGGGGAATGGATCAATTTACCGGTGAACCAGCCTATTGGGGAAAAGGAATTGGACAAAAACTCGTTCAGGCAGCAATTACATACATTATGGGTGAAATGGGAGCAGAAGCAATCGCAATGGATCCGAAAGTAAATAATGAACGAGCGATAAAGTGTTATGAAAAATGCGGATTTAAAAAAGTAAAGATTTTAAAGGAACATGAGCTGCATGAGGGGGAACTAGAAGATTGTTGGATGATGGAATACAAACAATTATAATGAATATGCAATGGCTTATATAAACGAAGGGAGCTGTGCGAAATGAAAAAAGCATTAATCGTAATTGATGTGCAAGCCGGTATGTATACAGCTGGAATGCCAGTACATAATGGGGAAAAGTTTTTACAAACATTGCAAGAGCTTATTGGGGAATGTCGTTCAAATGATATTCCAGTTATTTATGTCCAACATAATGGTCCTAAAGACCATCCGTTAGAAAAAGGTACGGATGGATGGCGAATCCATCCGACCATCGCTCCGCAAGAAGGGGATGATATTGTTGAAAAGACGACGCCAGATTCATTCCATAAGACAAACTTAAGCGAAGTGTTACAAGAGAAAGGAATTGAACACGTTATTCTTTCGGGAATGCAAACAGAGTATTGTGTAGATACGACAACGCGCAGAGCATGTAGTGAAGGATATAAAGTAACGTTAGTGAGTGATGCGCATAGTACATTTAATACAGAAGTGTTACGTGCTGAAGATATTGTGAAACATCATAACACAGTATTGGGAGCGTTTGCGGATGTTGTTGCATTAAAAGACTTGAAAGTGGCTGCCTCTAAATAAGAGGCAGTTTTTTTTATTAGAAAAATAGCGTCAAATATTGTCGGTAAGTCGATATTTTGAAATAATCGTTTATATAATTTCACGTACCATAATGAAAAAATACAAAAAAGGAGCACCACATAATTAAAAAGGGCGCTCCTGCATTAAAATGTTACTTCTTCTTGTCTTTATCCAATATATTTTGTTCTTCAGCAAACTCCGTACCATATGCAAAGCGGCGATTAATACGAATGTTATCATTGTTGTGCCTTGTATGAGAGTTAGAGAAGCGATGAACGATTACTTCAGATAAAGTGAAGACGATGGCAGAAAGGATACTGCCCCATGCAATTTGCATATAGTTGTCTAATAAAATATTACCGAAAATCCATACGCTTAAATATGTTAATAAGAAATCCGACATAATGGCACCAGTATTGCCAATTCGATTTAAAATAATTTTATCAACGAACATGTAGGATACGATTGTAACAAAGAGACTGAATGAAATAATTTGAACAAACGTTGCAGGGAAAAATAAAGCAAGCCCAATGCTAAATGCGATAATGCATGATATAAACTTGATAAGCACTACTGTGAAATCATTCAAAATTTACACCTCCGATTTATACATAGTTTTTCAATAAATTCTGTAGTTCATACATTGTAACGGATTTATTTACATAAAACTTTTTCATGTTCGGAATTTAGTCTAAATATTATAAAAATAACGAAAAAATGTTATAGTAAAATGAGAGTGTATGACATTTTTAGGTAAGGGGGAATCCAGGATGTGGATTACTTCAGAAGTAGAAATTCCAGATGAGTTAATTGATCACATTGAGCAAGGAAAGTTAGTGTTATTTGTTGGAGCGGGAGTTTCTATGAAAGGGAAATCAAACTTACCAAATTTTGATGATTTAGTTGATGAAATTGCAAAAACGTTATATGTCGAAAAGCGTGAAATAACAGAACCACATGATTATTATCTTGGTAAAATTGCGAAAACAAAAGATGTACATCAAGTCGCAAGAGATCTTGTTCATATAGAGAAATCAAAACCGAATCCATTACATTATGCAATTCCAAGGTTATTTCCTTTAGATACAGATATCCGCATTGTAACAACAAATTTTGATCAACATTTTACAACTGCAATTAAAGAAATAAATAGAGATATCAATGTTTATTACGCTCCAGCTTTACCGACTGGGAGAGCTTTTAAAGGTCTTGCTTATATACATGGTAATGTAGAACAGGAGAAAGAGGCTTTAATTTTAACAGACGGTGATTTTGGAAGGGCTTACTTAACGGAAGGTTGGGCGAGAAGATTTTTAGTCGATCTATTCTCAAATTACACCGTTTTATTCGTTGGATATAGTCATAATGACCCAGTAATGAAATATTTAGCAACTGGTTTACCACCAAGTACAAGACGATTTGCTTTTGTCGCACAAGGAGAAAATACGTACCACTGGGAACATTTAGGGATAAGACCGATTGTGTATCCGAATAAAGTGAATAATCATCAATCTCTCGTAAAAGCAGTAAAACGCTGGGCGGAATTAATGGGTGATAATTATATTACGAAAAGAATGCGTATTCGGGATATTGTAACGGTTCCCCCGTCAGTAGAACAGGAACAATTATCATACATAAAGCAATCAATTAAAAAAATTGAAACAGTTCGTTACTTTGTGGAATTTGCTCACGATTATGAATGGGTCGAATGGTTAGAAGCAGAAGGTAAATTACAAAATTTGTTTATGCTTACGCCAAACTATAATGAAGTAGATGAATTACTTGCAGAATGGTTAGTGGAACAATTTCTTTTTAGTCATCAGAAAGAATTATTTCAATTAATTTATAAAAACTATTCTAAAATATCAACGTTATTATGGAAAACAATTTGTAACTACTTAAACGAAACGAAGAGTGAGATGGACCCATTGTTGTTTGCCAGGTGGACACTCCTTTTATTAGAAACTGCTGAAAAAGATAGTAGCTCTATAGAAAAGATTTCTAAGTTATTGCAAAAATGTTCTTTTCCTGAGCATAAAGAAATTGCCTTATTGTTACTAACTTTTATTTTAGACGGAAAGCTGAAGTTGAAACGTGTAAGAAAATGGGGAAATGATACGCAAGAATCAATAGAACTCGAGGAATCGAGTCGCTTACCAGTATCTACATTTTCTCATGTGGAGCAAATTTGGAACGAAAAGATGAGGCCATATATCGCCTATTATGCTGTTCCAATTATGATGATCGGATTAGAAAAATTGAGAATGTTGTCGTTAAGACAAATGGCACTGAAAAAGAGAAATAAGGAAGATGTAGAAAAAGAATTTCATCAAAATGATCTTGCATTTTTAATACAAATTGTAAAAGAGTGTTTAACTTATTTATGTGAAAACAATGAGAAAAAAGCGGATTATTATATTACAGAAATGATAGAAGCGAATAGTGTACTTCAAAAGCGAATTGCAATTGATGCGATGAATAAAAATATTTTTGTTCGTGTAGATGACAAAATGAAATGGTTGTTACAGGAAGGACTTCTTTTAGATTTCACTTATAAACACGAAGTTTTCCAACTTTTAAAAAGTCATTATGCACATTGTTTAGAAAAAACAAAAGAAGAAGTCACTCGAACTGTAATAAAGCATCTTACAGAAGAGAGGGTATTTGATGCATGTCTCGTATTAGACTTATTATTCAAGTGTGATTCAAATAGTCCATCTACGGCAAATGGGTATGAGTTAATGAAGCAAAAGCATCCTCATTTTCATTCTGAACGATACAGTGTACAAAAGAAAGAGGATACAGCGCAAAGCATTACTTGTAATGTAACAGCTGACGGATTATTGCAGCTGAAAGATGTTGAAATTATGAAGCAAGTTCGGCAATTTTCGCAAGATGGTGTTTTTGAACAACGCCATTTTTTAGAGATGTTATCAAAAGCATGTAAATTGAATACAGAGTGGAGTATTTCATTCGCATATCAATTAGTAGGAGTGCAAGAAATAAGTAATGAAGTATGGTTTGTTTGTATTAGAGAATGGCGAAATAACAGAGGATTGACAAATGATCAAATCCAAAAAATTATTCCGTTATTGCAGAAATTTGTTAGAAATACTGCTTTTCATTGGTTAATTAGTAGTTTTCTATATGAAATTAGTAATCGACTAGAAGAGTTAGAAGAGAATAGTATACGTGTTGTAAAACGCTTTGCTTTTTCAGTGTTTCCTCAAGTTATGAAAAGTGATACGGATTTTAAGCTTGGAAAACAAGATTTTTACAATGAATCAATTCAGCATCCTGTTGGAAAAATGACGGCTGTATTATTAAAGTTGTTATCATATGATCATTTATACGATCGTAATGTATATGAATATTTATTTTTATTTGAAGAACAAGTAAGAGTTAATTCAGTACGAACAAACTTTATGTTTGCTCGTTTAATAGCAGATATTACATTTCTATATCATATTGAAAAGCAATGGTGCCGAAAATATTTGTTACCATACTTAGATTTAAAAAAACAAAATGAAATTACGGAATATGCATGGGCTGGTTTATGTTACACGCAAATAAATTTACCTTTATTTACAGAAATGAAGCGTTTTATTAAGTATGCGATAGAACATTTGGAAGTATTACATCCGCATACGAGGGAAGCTTTCTTGAAGTGGCTTAGCTTTGTATTTATTAAATGTGTACTATATTGGGAGCAAAAAACAGATTGGTTATACCCTTTACTCATACTAGAAAATGAAGAAAATAAAATTAAATTTATGCAGTTTTTATGCTATTACGTCAAAACATTAAGTGTAAAAGAACAACAAAAATTTTGGACAGCTTGGCTCAGTGTATTTTTGCGAGAACGACCAAAAATGGGTGAGATAACAGCGAGAGAATATGTAATGCTTTTACGTATTATTTTATACATGGATGAAATATTAGAAAAAGGATTATGTATTATGTCTCGTGCATTTTCAAGTGTAAATGGTAAATGTACAGGTGAGGAAATGAAGCAGTTATTGATTGAAATGCTTCATAAAAAAGAAAGTATGAAAGCGCATAAAGAAATGTTTGCAAATGTGTTTTTTATTTTACTACAAACATGTCAAGAAGCCGTTTTATTTGAAAAAGAAATCATACAAATAAAAGAATTATTAGTTCAGTATGAAGTAGAGGAATATGTTTTACATTTACTAGAAAATGAAATAATTCGCATAGGAATTGTAATGGGTGATTTACAAGAAGAATTATAGGACGAAAGTGGAATTTAAAAAAATATATAAAAAGTTGTTGACAGTGTTTTGAAAAGCGTTCTATAATACGAATCATACTTATTCAATTTCAAAAACATTTGAATAAACAAAGTGCAATGAAGAGATCACAGTAGTGGTTAGTCTTACTGTAACAGAGAGCTGGTGGTTGGTGTGAACCAGTACAGGGATAATCATGAATTACAGTCTTGGAGCATCTTTTTCGTAATAAAGATAGTTTGTCTTTATGAGGAAAAAGCGGTCAATTGATCGTTAACAGTGAAGAGAGGTAGACGGAAAGTTAGTCTACAACTAGGGTGGTACCGCGATAAATATCGTCCCTACTGATTTATTCAGTAGGGACTTTTTGTATTTTAGTGGTCCAACTTGAAAATAAAATAGTCATGCATTGAAAGGAAAAGCAGTAGTTGTTGTTTCCCTGTAACAGAGAGCTGGTGGTTGGTGCGAACCAGTACAAAAACAAGAGCGAATTACAGTCCTGGAGCATCTTTTTCGTAGTAAAGATAGTATTGTC
Source organism: Bacillus sp. PSXD-155 (assembly GCF_049310765.1). Lineage (NCBI taxonomy): Bacteria > Bacillati > Bacillota > Bacilli > Caryophanales > Bacillaceae > Bacillus > Bacillus sp. PSXD-155. The sequence goes on from NZ_JBMOWC010000017.1 coordinate 52,933, forward strand.
TTTATGAAGGGAAAGACGGTCAGATGATCGTTAACAATGAAGAGAGGTAGACGAAAGAAGTCTACAACTAGGGTGGTACCGCGATAAATATCGTCCCTACTGATTGGATCAGTAGGGCTTTTTTGTACAAAAAAGTGGCTTTTTAACTAGTAGTTCATGTCTTTGTACGAATTATTAGTTTAAAATAAGAAGAGGTATCGATTCCACTATAAATTTGTATAATTAACCAGTTCAGAAAATAGAGAATCTTTTATTCTCTTACTATACTTTTAAAACATTAGAGGAGGATTTCCAAATGGCAAATCATGAATTAGATCAATTACGTAAACAGGTAGATGAAATTAACTTACAACTATTACACCTTTTAAACAAACGTGGTGAAATCGTTCAAAAAATTGGAGAGCAAAAGCAAGTACAAGGTACGAAACGCTTTGATCCAGTACGTGAGCGTGAAGTACTTGATATGATCGCAGAGCATAACGAAGGACCATTCGAAACATCAACAGTTCAACATATTTTCAAAACGATTTTCAAAGCAAGCTTAGAGTTACAAGAAGATGATAACCGTAAAGCGTTACTAGTATCACGTAAAAAGAAACAAGAAAATACAATCGTTGATGTAAAAGGTGAATTGATTGGAAACGGAACACAAACGTTCATAATGGGACCTTGTGCAGTAGAAAGCTTAGAGCAAGTTCGTCAAGTAGGGCAAGCGATGAAAGGCCAAGGCTTAAAATTAATGCGCGGTGGTGCATTCAAACCGAGAACATCTCCATACGATTTCCAAGGTTTAGGAGTAGAAGGACTACAAATTTTACGCCAAGTAGCAGACGAGTTCGACTTAGCAATTATTAGTGAAATTTTAAATCCGAACGATGTTGAAATGGCATTAGACTACGTTGATGTAATTCAAGTTGGCGCACGTAACATGCAAAACTTCGATTTATTACGAGCTGTAGGTAAAGTTAACAAACCAGTATTATTAAAACGTGGATTAGCAGCAACAATTGATGAGTTCATTAACGCAGCGGAATACATCATTGCGCAAGGTAACGATCAAATTATTCTTTGTGAGCGTGGTATCCGCACATACGAAAGAGCAACACGTAACACATTAGACATTTCTGCAGTACCAATTTTAAAGAAAGAAACACATTTACCAGTTATCGTTGATGTAACACATTCAACTGGACGCAGAGATTTATTATTACCAACAGCGAAAGCAGCACTTGCAATTGGCGCAGATGCAGTAATGGCTGAAGTTCATCCAGATCCAGCAGTTGCATTGTCAGATTCTGCACAACAAATGGACATTCCAGAATTCCATAGATTCATGGATGAGTTAAAAGGTTTCAAAAATAAATTATCTTAATTCCATATCATATATGCGTTGAAGAGGAAACAGTAGTGCTTATCTCACTGTTAAAGAGAGCTGATGGCTGGTGTGAATCAGTACAAAGGTAAGCATGAATTACAGCCTTGGAGCATCTTTCTCACAACTTATGGAGGGGAAGACGGTCAAACGATCGTTAAAGAAGAAGAGAGGTAGACGACAGTTGTCTACAACTAGGGTGGTACCGCGATAAACATCGTCCCTACTGAGCGCTCAGTAGGGACTTTTTTGTACAAAAAAATAGTAAAGGGGCAAGAGAAATGAGATACATTACAGCTGGAGAATCACATGGACCGCAGTTAACAGTTATTTTAGAAGGTGTACCAGCAGGTTTGACACTTACGGCGGAACATATTAATAAAGAATTATTAAGAAGACAAAAAGGTCATGGACGCGGAAGACGCATGCAAATTGAAACAGATACAGTTGAAATTGTAAGTGGTGTTCGTCACGGGATGACACTTGGATCACCGATTACGTTAATCGTAAAAAATGATGATTTTAAACATTGGACGAAAGTAATGGGTGCTGAGCCAATTTCTGAAAAAGAAAGTAAAGACATGAAACGTACAATTACAAAACCACGTCCAGGACATGCGGATTTAAATGGAGCAATTAAATATGGTCATCGTGATATAAGAAACGTATTAGAGCGCTCATCTGCAAGAGAAACGACAGTTCGTGTAGCTGCTGGTGCAGTTGCAAAACAAATTTTAAGCGAATTAGGCGTAAAAATTGCAGGACATGTTCTTGAAATTGGTGGAGTAAAAGCAAAACATATTTCAAACTTACCGATTGAAGAAATTCAAACGATAACTGAAAACTCACCAGTTCGATGTTTAGATAAAGAAGTAGAGCAAGAAATGATGGATGCGATTGACAACGCAAAAAGTAGCGGAGATTCAATCGGTGGTATTGTGGAAGTTATTGCAGTAGGTATGCCAATTGGCGTTGGTAGTTACGTTCATTACGATCGTAAATTAGATGCAAAACTTGCTGGTGCAATTATGAGTATAAATGCATTTAAAGGTGCTGAAATTGGCGTAGGTTTTGAAGCGGCAAGACAACCAGGAAGTAAAGTGCATGATGAAATTCTGTGGGATGAAGAAAAAGGATACACGAGAAAAACGAATAATGCCGGCGGTTTAGAAGGCGGTATGACAACAGGTATGCCAATTGTCGTAAGAGGCGTTATGAAGCCAATTCCTACATTATACAAACCGTTAGCAAGCGTTGATATTGATACGAAGGAAGCATTCCAAGCGAGTATTGAAAGATCTGATAGTTGCGCAGTACCAGCAGCGGGTGTAGTAGCTGAATCTGTTGTGGCATGGGAACTTGCAGATGCACTAGTCGAACAATTCGGAAAAGATCGTATGGAATTATTAAAACAAAACATTATGCAACACAATAACTACGCAAAAGAATTTTAATAAAAAGGTGGGTTTAACGTGCAAGTAAAAGATCAACTATCATCATTACAACCATATAAACCAGGTAAATCACCAGAACAAATGAAAGAAGTGTACGGAGATCATTCGTTTGTGAAATTAGCATCGAATGAAAATCCATTCGGTTGTTCACCGAGAGTTTTAGAAGAGTTGCAAAAATCTTGGTTGGAACATGCTTTATATCCTGACGGAGGTGCTACGACGCTCCGTCAAACAATTGCAAATAAGTTACATGTACAATTAGAACAAGTACTTTGTGGTAGTGGTTTAGATGAAGTCATTCAAATGATAAGCCGTGCAGTACTTAAAGCAGGAGATAATATCGTAACGGCTGGTGCAACATTCCCGCAGTACCGTCATCATGCAATTATTGAAGGCTGTGAAGTGATAGAAATTCCTTTAAATAACGGTGTATACGATTTAGACGAAATTTCGTCAGCGGTAAATAATAATACGAAAATCGTATGGATTTGTAATCCGAACAACCCGACGGGCACATATGTGAATGAGCAAAAATTAACTCAATTTATTGAAGGCATTAGTGAAAATACGTTAATTGTCATTGATGAAGCGTACTATGAATACGTAACAGCAAAAGATTTTCCTGAGACATTACCGCTTTTAGAAAAACATAAAAACATTCTTGTACTTAGAACGTTTTCTAAAGCATACGGATTAGCTTCTTTCCGCGTTGGATATGCGATCGGACAGGAAGAGCTAATTGAGAAATTAAATGTCGTACGTTTACCATTTAACGTATCTTCATTAGCGCAAAAAGCAGCTACGATTGCTTTTGGTGATGACGAGTTTATTGAAGAAATAGTTCGCGTGAATACAGAAGGATTACAGCAATACGAGAGTTTCTGTAAGGAAAATGAAATACCATTTTATTCGTCACAAACTAATTTCATCTTCTTACCGGTAGATAACGCCGGAGAGATTTATGAAGCTTGTGCACATGCAGGGTTTATTATTCGTCCATTCCCAAATGGTGTCCGTATTACAGTTGGAACAAGGGAGCAAAATGAAGGAGTGATTTCAGTGTTAAAACAACACTTTGAAAATAAAAAAAGTAAGTCTCGAGATGAGGCAAATGCGTAAAAAGGTAGTATTAATTGGAACAGGTTTAATAGGAGGCTCTCTCGCCTTAGCAATTAAGAAAGAGCACGATGTAACGATAACAGGGTACGATATATTTCAAGAGCAAGTAGGGCGTGCAAAAGAATTACACGTAGTAGATGAAGTAGCAGTTGATTTACAGCGTGCATGTGAAGAGGCACATTTAATTGTTTTTGCTTCTCCAGTTGAAGAAACGAAGAAGCTATTACACAAACTTGCGTCATTCCGTTTACGAGAAGATGTTATAGTGACTGATGTTGGTAGTACAAAAGGGTCTATTATGAACGAAGCGGAAGCTTTATTTTCAAAGGAAGTTTCTTTCATTGGGGGACATCCGATGGCGGGTTCTCATAAAACGGGAGTTGAAAGCGCAAAGGCGCATTTATTTGAAAATGCATTTTACATTTTAACACCGATGAATCATGTACCAAATGAACAAGTAGAAGACCTTAAAGTATGGTTAAAAGGAACAGGATCACATTTTCTTGTTTTAAATACAGAAGAACATGATTATGTAACAGGGATTGTTAGTCATTTCCCGCATCTTATCGCAGCAGGTTTAGTAAAGCAAGTTGAGAAACATGCAGGAGATAATCCGCTCATTCATCAACTCGCTGCTGGAGGTTTCAAAGACATTACACGTATCGCATCTAGTAGTCCGAAAATGTGGAGTGATATTGTAAAGCAAAATCGAGAGCATTTAATGGTATTATTAAAAGAGTGGATCTCTGAAATGGAAGGTTTATATAAGACAGTTTCTACCGGAGATGCAGGCGAGATTCAAAACTATTTTGCAGATGCGAAAGAATACCGTGATTCTTTACCAGTAAGAAAGAGTGGTGCAATTCCTGCCTATCACGACTTATACGTTGATGTATTAGATAAGGTGGGGGCATTGGCTCATATTACGAGTATTTTAGCGCGCGAGGAAATTAGTATTACGAACTTGCAAATATTAGAAGCGCGTGAAGGACTGCTTGGGGTATTACGTATTAGTTTCCAAAGGGAAGAAGATCGTATGAAAGCAAAGCTAGCGCTTGGAGAAGAAGAATACCAAACTTATGAAACAATTTAAATGAGAAGGTGAAAAACGTGAAAGAAAGAACAATACAACCTGTTAATAACGGATTGAATGGCAATATTACAATCCCAGGTGATAAATCCATTTCACACCGTGCTGTTATGTTCGGTTCGATTGCAGAAGGGAAAACAACAATTAAAGGTTTCTTGCCCGGTGCAGACTGTTTAAGTACTATTTCATGTTTTAAAGAAATGGGAGTAGAAATTACGCAAAACGGTGATGAAGTTATTGTAGTTGGTAAAGGATTAGAAGGTTTACAAGAACCGAAAGCTGTATTAGATGTTGGTAATTCTGGTACAACAATTCGATTAATGTCAGGTATATTAGCTAACACACCATTTTTCTCTTGCGTACAAGGTGATGAGTCTATCGCAAAAAGACCGATGAAGCGTGTAACAAACCCATTAAAACAAATGGGTGCAAACATTGACGGCAGAGAAGAAGGAACATTTACACCGCTAACAATACGTGGCGGAGATTTAAAAGCAATTGAATATATTTCTCCTGTTGCAAGTGCACAAGTAAAGTCAGCTATTTTACTTGCAGGTCTTCGTGCAGAAGGTGTAACAGCTGTTACAGAACCACATATTTCACGCGACCATACGGAAAGAATGCTTGAAGCATTTGGTGTTAAAGTAACTCGCGAAGGGAAAACAGTGAAGCTGTCAGGTGGACAAAAATTAACAGCAACAGACATTCAAGTGCCAGGTGACGTATCATCAGCAGCATTTTTCTTAGTAGCAGGTGCAATCATCCCAAATAGTAAACTAGTATTACAAAATGTAGGAATGAATCCAACTCGTACAGGTATTATTGATGTTTTAGAGAAAATGGGTGCTACGTTCACTGTAGATCTAATTAACGAAGGGGCATCAGAACCAGCTGCAAATATTACAATTGAAACATCTTCATTAAAAGGAATTGAAATTGGCGGAGATATTATCCCTAGATTAATCGATGAGATTCCTGTAATCGCATTAGCGGCAACGCAAGCGGAAGGAATTACAGTAATTAAAGATGCACACGAATTAAAAGTAAAAGAAACAAATCGTATTGATACAGTCGTTGCTGAGTTAACGAAACTAGGAGCTCGCATAGAAGCAACTGATGACGGCATGATCATTTACGGAAAATCAGCTCTAAAAGGCAATACAGTAAATAGTTATGGTGATCATCGCATCGGAATGATGCTTGCGATTGCTGGCTGCCTGGCAGAAGGAAAAACAATTATTGAAGATGCAGAAGCAGTAGGTGTATCATATCCTACATTCTTTGATGAACTTCAAAAGTTAGCTAAATAATAAGGATGGAAAGCAGATACGTGATGTATCTGCTTTTTTTGTTAAAACGTCTTTCTAATTTCACTTACCGAACTACAATAGAAAGAATTGTGATACAATTCAAACAGGGAATGGAGGAGAATTATATGAATGTCATACAATTAAAAGAAGATAAGTTCAGAGAAGCATTATGTTTATCAGAATACGCTTTTCAATATAAAGTAGATGAGGAACGATTACAGCAGCAACTTACAAAGATGAAGGAAAGTCATGAAATATACGGCATTATGGAAGGGGAAGACTTAGCAGCAAAACTACATCTTATTCCGTTTCATATTTACATAGGTAAAGAAAAATTTAAAATGGGTGGCGTTGCAGGGGTAGCGACGTATCCTGAGTATAGAAGAAGTGGGTATGTAAAAGAGCTACTTCAATATTCACTTCAAACGATGAAAAAAGATGGCTATACAGTCTCTATGTTACATCCATTTGCGGTTTCATTTTACCGTAAATACGGCTGGGAACTTTGTGCGAATTTAGTCACATGTCATATGACTAAGAGCGATTTATTGATGAAAAAACAAGTAAATGGCACTGTGAAACGTTTCAATAAAGAAAATCATCCAGAAGAAGTCGAGAAGCTCTATGAAGCATTTGCAGAACGTTTTTCAGGTATGTTAGTTCGAGAGAAGAACTGGTGGTTTCAAGCGGTTTATGATGATTTAACATTAGCGATTTACTATGATGAAAATAAAAAGGCAGCCGGTTACATGTTATACAAAATAGAAAACTATAAAATGACAGTAGAAGAATTTGTACTACTGCATAATGAAGCACGAAATGGTCTGTGGAACTTTATTTGCCAGCATGATTCTATGATTAAAGAACTTGAAATGACAGTAAGTGAAAACGAACCGTTGCTATATTCATTGCAAGAGCCACGCGTGAAGACAGAAATAAAACCATATTTTATGGGAAGAATTGTAGATGTAGAGCAGTTCTTAAAACAATATGAGTTGAGCTGGAACAATGTACAGCAAGAAGTGATTCTACACATTACAGACGCATTTGCTCCGTGGAACAACGTATCAGTGAGGCTTGCGAATCATGAAATAACAATTATGAAAGAGGAAACAATAGATAAAGGAATTAAGCTGGATATTAACGCATTATCTACAATAATGTTTGGCTACAAGCGTCCGTTAGAACTTAATGAACTAGAATTCATTAGCGGAAGCGAAGAGGAAATACAAGCATTTGAGAATATAGTTCCAGTACGTAAAGCTTTTATTTATGATTTCTTTTAAGCTTTAAATAGGAAATTGGGCTGTCCCAAACAAAATTTGGGACGGTTTTCTCTTTGGTTCTCGTTTTTGTCGGTAAGTCGATGTATTCTAAAAACCGCTGATATAAATTGATTCACAAACAAGGGATTAAAATTGCAACTATACGTAGTTACGCACTTGACTTTTAGTCCTTGTAATTTATAATTAAAAACGGAATGAATTTTCATTCCTAAAAATAGAGGTGGAAAAAATGGCTAAAAACAAACAAGAGGATATTTTTGATGCTGCGATGCAACTTTTTGCAGAGCGTGGTTACGATGGTACGACAATTCCAATGATCGCTGAAAAGGCAAAAGTCGGTGCGGGTACTATTTATCGCTATTTTGAAAATAAAGAGGCACTAGTTAACTCATTATTTTCAAAAAGTATGTTAGAGCTTTCTGAAATGATAAAAACAGATTTTCCTGTTGAAGCAAATATTCGTGAACAGTTTAGTCATACGTACAACCGTTTATTTGAATTTGCGAGAAACAATGTGGACGCTTTTTTATTTACAAATTCTCACTGTGACAGTTATTTTCTTGATGAACAAAGTAAGAAAATATTTGACGATTTTATAGGCTTCTTTATGAATATTATTGAAGATGGAATCGCAAAAGGTTTTCTTCGTCCATTGCCTCCAGTTGCTTTAATTATTATTGTATATCAGCCGCTAGAAGCATTAACGAAAGTAATTGCAACAGGGCAATTAGAATACTCGAAAGAGTTAGTAAAAGAATTGGAAGAAAGCTCTTGGAATGCTATTAGAATCATTTGATTCTATAGCTTTATAAGGACAGGAATGAATATTCATTCCTAAATAGATTTAAAAAATGAAAGTAGGAGAGGGTATTTGTGCAACCAAAGGAATGAACGTTCATTCCTAAAAATAGTTTCAAAATAATAGGAATGAATATTCATTCCGGAACTAACATTATACTTTCAAAATGGGAGATGATTAAAATGAGTAAGCTAAAAAATTGGAGAAGTTTATCTTTTCTATTATGGATAGTTATTACTATTACAATGATCGTAACGATGCCTAATATGGATAAATTAGTGAAAGAAAAAGGGCATATTACGATTCCGAATACAGAGCAAAGTAGTATCGCTGACAAAATGATAAGAGAGATGGATAAAGACGGGACAGAAAAATATGATGTTATAGCTGTTTTTAATAGTGGAAGTAAAGCAGCTTTAACAACTGAGCAAAAAGATGAAATAATAAAAACAATCAACGCTTTACAAAATGAAAAAGAGCAATTAGGAATTAAGGAAGTTGTTTCACATTTAGATAATAAAGACTTGGAAAAACAATTGATATCTAAAGACAATACGACCATTTTAACGCAAATTTCTGTAGATAAAAAACATGGTGAAATATCAAAAATTGCAAATGGGCTTCATAATAAAATTAAACCGAAGGGAGTTAAAACGTACTTAACAGGAAGTGATTTAATAGCGGGTGATTTTCTTACATCCTCTCAAGAGGGAGTGAAAAAGACAGAAGTTATTTCTATCATTTTCATTTTAGTTGTATTAATCATTGTATTTCGTTCACCAATTGTTCCAATCGTTTCTCTGCTTACAGTGGGTGTATCATATTTAGTTTCAATGGGGATTATTGCCCACCTAGTAGATCAATTTAATTTTCCGTTTTCTAACTTTACACAAGTGTTTGTAGTTGTTGTCCTGTTTGGGGTTGGAACAGACTATAACATTTTATTATATACAAGGTTTAAGGAAGAATTAAGTAAACAAGAAAATGCATTTTTAGCTACGAAAGAAACGTTTAAATCGGCAGGGAAAACCGTTTTATATAGTGGGATAGCAGTACTAATTGGTTTTGCATCTCTTGCTTTAGCGAGTTTTAAATTATATCAATCTACTTCAGCCGTAGCAATTGGTGTCGCAGTATTATTACTCGTATTAACTACGTTAAATCCATTTTTTATGGTGCTTTTAGGAAAAGGAATGTTTTATCCAGTAAAAACATTTAAAGGTCATGAGGATAGTCGTTTATGGGGATTTCTTGCGAAAAACTCAGTAGTAAGACCATTCGCAGCTTTAATCATTGTATTTGTGATATCGATTCCTTTCCTAATGAAATATTCTAACACACTAAATTACAATGATTTATTTGAAGTAGATAATAAATATGAATCGAAAAAGGGGATTAACGTAATAGAAGAACATTTTCCACCTGGTTTTTCTTCACCAAGTACGTTAGTCATTCAATCGGATAACAAGTTAGACGAGGCGAGTTCTCTTCAAACTTTAGATGAACTAACTGATAAGATTTTGAAAGTGAAAGGTGTGTCAGAAGTATATTCACCGACGCGTCCAACTGGGGAAAGGATAAAAGAACTATATATAAATAAACAAGCTGGAGAACTAAATACGGGGTTAGGAGATGCCAATGGTGGTATAAAGGACATTAATGATGGGTTAACTGCTGCGAAAGATAAAATGGGTAGTAAAGACTCAAATAGTCTTGCAAACGTTCAAAAGTTAATTGATGGAACAAACGAAGCGAAAAACGGTGTAACGGCATTAGGAACAGCTTTACATCAACTATCAAGTGGTATAAATGACGGAGCACAAGGTGCGCAACAAATTGAGGGTGGATTAACTTCAGTAAATGAAAATATAAATGTTTTATCTAATGCAACTTCACAACTTCATGCTGGTTATGCACAGTTAGAAAAAGGTTTAAGCTCTTACGATCAATACTTCGGAAGTATTTCTCAAGCAATTGATGGTGCGAAAAAAGGTTATGAACAAATTGAAGTGTTAATGACCAATTTTATTCAAACGAAACCAGAATTAGCAAATGATCCGAACATACTACAAACGATAGGAATTGCTAAAGAGGCTCAGAAGCAATTAGGTGTGCTTTCAAATGAATTAAATCAATTAGCAACGCATCATAAAGCGGCGATGGGCTCATTTAAAGAAGCGAATCAATCGTTATTGAAAGTGGATAACGGTTTAAAAGAAATGAACAATGGAGTTACTAAATTACAAAAAGGAGCAGCTGATCTTAAAAATGGATTAGATGAAGGTGCTTCAGGTTCTAAACAAATTGCGAACAAGTCATCTGAGTTACAAACCGGATTAACAAAAATAAATGATGGGCAAGGCCAGTTATTAACCGGGCTGAAAGACTTGCAAGAACAGATGGGGCAATTACAATCAGGATTATCTAAAAGTACAGAAGGGCTCGAAAAGGTAAGTAACGGACTAGGGGATGCTCAGAAATATTTAGGAGAATTGAATGAATCAAAAAGCTCTGAGAAATTTTATATTCCAAAAGAAGTTTTAGAGGGAGAAGATTTCCAAAAAGCATTGAATACGTACATGTCACATGATAGAAAGACTGCTAAAATGACAATCATTTTAGACGTAAATCCGTATTCAAAAGAAGCGATGCCAATCATTGAAGAAATTAATAAAACGATAGACGGTACATTAAATGGTACAGAATTAAAATCAACAAAAAAAGCGATCGGCGGTACAACAGCAAGAAACGTTGATTTAAAAGAAGTAACGGGCCAAGATTTCTTACGTACAGCTACAATTATGTTAATTGGAATTGCGGTTGTATTACTCGTTATTACACGGTCATTTTTAAATACAATCTTCATTATTGGATCTTTAATATTAGCTTATTTTGCATCACTTGGTATAAGTGAACAAATTAGTACACACATACTAAACGTAGAGTCATTGAGCTGGAATGTACCATTCTTTAGTTTTATAATGATAGTCGCTTTAGGTGTGGATTATAGCATTTTCGTAATGATGAGATACAATGAGCTAGAGGGGGACCCAGCAACGAAAATTGTAAATGCATCTCGTCACATAGGAGGAGTCGTATTATCAGCGGCACTTATTTTAGGTGGTACATTTGCTGCATTAATCCCTTCGGGTGTATTGACGCTTATACAAGTAGCATCTGTTGTTGGTGTTGCACTGTTATTATTAGCTATTATTGTGATGCCAATATTGATACCTGCGTTAATAGGGTTAACGAATAAAATGAAGAATTATACGAAAAAATTAAGTAAAAGAAAGTAAAGAATCCCCTTTTAAAAGGGGATTCTTCTTATTTAATAAATTTGTCCATCACATCTTTATATTTTGCGAATTTTTCATCTTTCATATCTCTGTTCATTATGAAATATGCTTCTATATAATATTATTTCGTTAAAAACGTACATTTTATTCAAGATAGAAAAGGGATGAATAGTAATCAACCGTTGCTATTCATCCAGCTTCTACTATATAATAGCTATAGTCTACAATAATTGAGTCGTAATATGCGATTTTTTAAGACAATCGGTGAGAAAACGCTGAAATAAGCGGTATTAGTAGGAGGACACAAATGATTACAGTAAGTAACGTTAGTTTGCGTTTCGCGGATCGCAAATTATTTGAAGATGTTAACATAAAATTCACGCCAGGTAACTGCTACGGTTTAATCGGAGCAAACGGTGCTGGTAAATCAACATTTCTAAAGATTTTATCTGGAGAAATTGAACCATCAACAGGTGATATACATATTACGCCAGGTGAGCGTCTAGCAGTATTAAAACAGAACCACTTCGAATATGAAGAGTTCCCAGTATTAGAAACAGTAATTATGGGTCACACGCAACTTTACAAAGTAATGCAAGAGAAAAATGCTATTTACATGAAAGAAGACTTTAGTGATGAAGATGGAATGCGTGCTGCAGAACTTGAAGGTGAGTTCGCTGAGCTTAACGGTTGGGAAGCTGAGTCAGAAGCTGCAATCCTTCTAAAAGGTCTTGGTATTGGTGAAGATCTTCATGACAAAAAATTATCAGAATTGACTGGTGCAGAGAAAGTAAAAGTATTACTTGCTCAAGCATTATTCGGTAAACCTGATATTCTATTACTAGATGAGCCTACCAACCACTTGGACTTAAAAGCGATTCAATGGTTAGAAAACTTCTTAATGAACTTTGAAAATACAGTAATCGTTGTATCCCATGACCGTCACTTCTTAAATAAAGTATGTACGCACATGGCTGATCTTGATTTCGGTAAAATTCAACTTTATGTTGGTAACTATGACTTCTGGTATGAGTCAAGCCAATTAGCTTTAAAATTAACACAAGATGCTAATAAGAAAAAAGAAGAGAAAGTAAAAGAGTTACAAAACTTCATTGCACGCTTTAGCTCAAACGCATCTAAAGCGAAACAAGCAACTTCTCGTAAAAAATTATTAGATAAAATTACATTAGATGATATTAGACCATCATCACGTCGTTACCCATTCGTTGGCTTCACACCTGAGCGTGAAATAGGAAATGACTTATTAACTGTTGAAGGCCTTTCTAAAACAATTGATGGCGAAAAAGTGTTAGATAATGTGTACTTCACTTTAAATAAAGGTGATAAAGTTGCATTTATCGGTCGTAACGATATCGCGATGACAACATTATTTAAAATCCTTATGGGTGAAATGGAGCCAGATAGCGGTTCATTCAAATGGGGTGTTACAACATCTCAATCTTACTTCCCAAGAGATAACTCTAAGTACTTTGAGAACAGTGACTATAACTTAGTTGATTGGTTACGCCAATTCTCTCCACAAGATGAGTCAGAAAGCTTCTTACGTGGTTTCTTAGGCCGTATGTTATTCTCAGGTGAAGAAGTTAAGAAGAACGTTTCTGTATTATCTGGAGGCGAAAAAGTTCGTTGTATGTTATCTAAAATGATGTTAAGTGGTGCGAACGTAATCACACTTGACGATCCAACGAACCACTTAGACCTTGAGTCTATCACTGCATTAAACAACGGTTTAATTGCTTTCAAAGGTACAATGTTATTCACATCTCATGACCATCAGTTCGTACAAACAATTGCAAACCGCATTATCGAAGTAACACCAAACGGTGTAATCGATAAAGAGGCAACTTACGATGAGTACTTAGAAAATGAAGAGCTTCAAAAACAAGTAGATGCAATGTACAAAGGTCAATAATATATCATGAAAAAACTCGCTCTTTTTAGAGCGAGTTTTTTTGTCGAGAAAACATAACACCACTGGTGGGGCAAATGAATAATTATTCAAATATAATATTAATGAACATGAGGATTTTTCATGTACGGAAGAGATGTAATGACTTTAAGATTTAGTTGAAGCAGGGGAATGTAAGGTGAGCAATATAATTAAATAACATTATTTTGTCATGTGAAATATGTACCAAAATTGGAGATAGAATAGTTTGCGAATGAGTTTATAAAGGTATATAGTATGGGATGTCATAATTAGTGGATGAATCTTGGGAGAAAACAGGAAATGTTACAAATTTATTTTGTTAAATAGAAACCAAGGTCAAAATGTTTAAAAAGAAATAGTTGAATAAATACTAGCTTCAAATTATAATTACTAATATTCTTCATATAGTTAAATAAAGATAATCTATTTGAAGAAGAAAATTTGAATAGAGAGACAGACTTATAAAAAATAAGCCTTGGATGATTAAAAGAGGTGGAGAAATGAAACAGTTCTTATTAAAGAGCAAAAGTGTGTTAAGCAATCATTTTGGATTCTTTCTGTTTGCCGTTATTTTATTTTGGCTCAAAACATATGCCGCGTATGTAACGGAATTTAATTTAGGAATTTCAAACACAATCCAAAAATTCTTGCTGTTTTTTAACCCGCTTAGTTCAGCAGTTCTATTTTTAGGACTTGCATTATTTGCAAAAGGGAAACGATCTTATATTTGGCTAATTGTCATCAACTTGTTATTGTCGATTCTTTTATACGCAAACGTAGTATACTATCGCTTTTTCAGTGACTTTATTACGTTCCCGACATTAACACAAACGAATAACTTTGGAGATTTAGGTGGTAGTATTCTTGCGTTGCTACATCTTTATGATCCACTATACTTTTTAGACACGATTATATTAATTGTGTTAGTCGCAACAAAATTTGCAAATCCAAAACCAATTCGTGTTGCGAAGCATAAATTATCTCTAGTATTTGTAGCAGGTATTTTATTATTCAGTGTTAACTTAGGTCTTGCAGAGTCTGACCGTCCTGAATTATTAACAAGAACGTTTGACCGTAATTATATTGTGAAATATTTAGGGGCATACAACTACACAATTTATGATGGAATTCAAAGTGCGAAAGCATCGACAGAACGAGCATTAGCTGATGGCGATAATATGACAGAAGTACGAAATTATTTAACATCAACTTATGCAAGTCCAAATCCTGAGTATTTCGGTAAAGGAAAGGGAATGAACGTAATTTATATTCATTTAGAGTCATTCCAAAACTTCTTAATTGATTACAAATTAAATGGTCAAGAAGTTACACCGTTCTTAAACTCATTTACAAAAGATGCGAATACACTATACTTTGATAACTTCTTCCATCAAACAGGACAAGGGAAAACATCTGATGCGGAGTTTATGTTAGAGAATTCAATGTTTGGTTTACCGCAAGGTTCTGTCTTTACAACGAAATCTCATAATACGTATCAATCAGCACCAGCTATTTTAGGACAACAAGGATACACATCAGCAGTATTCCACGGTAACTACAAAACATTCTGGAACCGTGACGATATTTATAAATCATTTGGTTTTAATAAATTCTTTGATGCGTCATACTACGATATGAATGAAAAAGACGTAGTAAACTACGGATTAAAAGATAAACCGTTCTTTAATGAATCTATTCCGTTATTACAAACGTTGAAACAACCTTTCTATACGAAGTTTATTACGTTATCGAACCATTTCCCTTATCCAATTGATAAGGCAGAAGCAACGATTGAACCAGCAACAACAGGTGATTCATCAGTAGATACGTACTTCCAAACAGCACGCTATTTAGATGAATCTGTAAAAGGCTTCATCGATTACTTGAAACAATCTGGTTTATATGATAACTCAATTATCGTTATGTACGGAGACCATTACGGTATTTCAGATAATCATAACGCAGCAATGTCAAAAGTAATGGGTAAAGAAATGAACTCATTTGAAAATGCACAGTTACAACGTGTACCTTTAATCGTTCGTGTACCAGGAGTGAAAGGTGGCGTACAACATCAATATGGCGGTGAAATTGACGTTCTTCCTACGTTATTACACTTACTAGGTACAGATACGAAAAACTATGTTCAATTCGGTTCAGATTTATTATCACCAGAGCATAAACAAGTCGTTGCGTTCCGTAACGGTTACTACGTAAGCCCAACTGTTACTGCACTAAACGGCAAATACTATGATACAACAACTGGAAAACCTGTAGAATTTACAGATGAAATAAAGAAAAATGAACAAATGGTTCAAAACTCACTAAAATACTCTGACCAAGTCGTAAATGGTGACTTATTACGATTCTACACACCGGAAGGATTCACTCCAGTAGATCGTTCGAAGTATAACTATAACAATCGTGATAAAAACAAAACGAAGGTAAAAACGACTCCGGAAGGGGAAGCTAAATAATAAAAAGCGCTATTCATATGAATAGCGCTTTTTATTTGTAAATATACCATCATTATTAGACAGAACTAGCTGTTGCTTTTTGTTTTGCTTTTCCGAAGAAAACTACACCAACAATGATAATAATGATAAATGTCCATTTAATGAAAGGGTTACTTTCAAAAAATCCAGCAAACCATTTCTCATCTACAATCATTTTTGCAGCAGTATAAGCTAAAACCGCTGCTCCAATCGTAATGATGACAGGAAAACGATCCACCCATTTTAAAATCAATGTACTGCCCCATACGACTACAGGAATAGAAACTAATAGACCAATGATTACTAAAGAAAAGTTACCATGGGCAGCTCCTGCAACAGCGAGTACATTATCAATGCCCATTAACGCATCAGCGATAATAATGGTTTTAATAGCAGACCAAAATCCTTCTTCGGCTTTAATATCATGATTTTTGCCCTCAGCAATCAACTTGTAAGCGATCCATATAAGAAGTACACCGCCAATTAGGAGTAAACCAGGTATTTTTAATAACCAAACGACAACTAAGGTAGCGAGGGCTCTAATAGCGATTGCCCCGACAGTACCCCATATAATAACTTTTTTTTGTTGGTTTTTCGGTAATCTTCTTGCTGCTAATCCAATTACGATGGCATTATCACCGGCTAACACTAAATCGATTACAATGATGGCAAGTAAGGCAGACAAATATTCAGATGAGAGAAACTCCATATACATATCACTCCTTATGGTTAATATGTGCTAAGCTATATTAAAAATTCTAAAGATCTTTTTGTCATTGCTGTAAATGAATAATGAGGGGAACTTTAGAATTAAAGGAAAATAAAGTATTCCATCGGGGGAATGTATGCTGAAGTAATTTTTAAAGCACAATCATTGCACTACAGAGAAAACAAAATTTGGACTTATATTTGGAGGTAATAAAAGATATTATATTAATAGAAAACGATTACAAAATCTAATTTTGCAAAGTTAGTATCTATACTTGCAAGTCAATTAGTGAACAAGTATAGAAAGGGTGTACACCATATATGATATTAGGTAATCGAAGTGTAAATATTTTGCAACAAATTATTCAAGCAGAAGGTTATGTGTCTATAAATCAATTAATTGATGTAATTCGAGTTTCTAAGCGAACAATTTATTATGATATTAAGAAGATTGAAGATTGGTTAGAAGAGGAAGGGCTACATTCAATTGAATATATCCGGCCTCTAGGTTATTGCTTAAATAATGAAACGAAACAGATAATAGTAAAAAAATTAAATGAATTTACGAGTGATCAATATGAATATTCTCCACAAGAAAGAAAAATATGGTTAATTTTATGCTTACTCATAAAGGAAAACAGAATTTTATTAGAAGACTTAATTGACCTTTTACAAGTAAGTCGTAATACTGTGCTTACAGATTTAAAAAAGCTAAAAGTAGAACTAAATAAGTATGATTTATTATTACAATTTGGGCGTAAACAAGGCTATCAAATTGCTGGAGATGAACAGGATAAACGAAATTTGTTAATTTCCAGTCTCTCTCACATTATTTCCAAAAACGGCTGGGAGTATTTAATATCACAAGTAAAATGCATTATAACTGACATGAGGAATGAAAAAGATACTCTGGAACGAGAAACACTTTACAACATAAAAAATATTCTTTCAAACTGTGAAGAGTTTTTAGGTATCCAATATACAGATGAGGTGCTTGAAAATTTAAGCGTTTACATGTATTTGTTCCATAGACGTATTTTAAAAGGACAGTACATTGAAATGGAAGAAGCAGAAAAAAATGTTCTTCGAGATTCAAAGCAATTTGAAGCAGCAAAGTATATCGCGAAGCAGTTTGAGCGAAAGTTTGCTGTTAAATTCCCAAGTGATGAAATTTATTATATTACGACGCATTTGTTAGGTGCAAAAGTAAATTACCAGGAAAATATGTATGAAAAAAATAATAAGGATGAAATACATTTGGTTGTTGACAGGATGATTAAAGAATTTCAGGACTATGCTTGCGTTATATTTGAAGATTTTAACGGGCTGTCTTCAGACCTATATTTGCATATGAAACCCGCATTTTATCGGGTGAAGTATGGAATAGATATTGAAAATCCATTACTGAATACGATTCAGCAAAATTATAAAGAGGTATATTGTCTTACAAAAAAAGTGATTCATCATTTTGAAGAATATGTGAGAAAATCTGTTTCAGATGATGAGATTGCATATATTACTATGCATTTTGGAGCGTGGATGAGGAAAGAAGGAATCGTTCCCAATCCGCGGAAAACTGCGCTACTTGTATGTCCGAATGGCATTGGAACATCACGTATGTTGCAATACCAATTAGAAAAATTATTTTCAAATGTGGATATATTAAATGCAATTTCAAAGCGAGAATATGAATCAAATACATTTGATGTAGATTGTATTATTACAACTACTGAAATTGAGAAGAGAGGGGTACCTGTTTTTAAGGTGAATCCAATTCTAACTGATTCTGAAAAAGCATCTCTTTTAAGAAACGTAAATGGAGTATTGTATGGTGAGAATCAAAAGGATTCTGTTGATGTAGTCATGGGAATTATTCGAAAATATTCCGATGTAGTAGATGAGCAATCTTTAAAAAGAGAATTGACTGAATTTATGAGTGGTCCGGTGTATTTTGAGAAGGAGGAGAAATATAAACCAATGTTAAACGAACTTTTAACTAAAGAGTTTATTCAACTACAAAATCGAGTTGATAATTGGAAAGATGCGATAAAGGTAGCAGCTGAACCGTTATTACAAAATCAATATATCATTGAAGAATATATTGATGAAATGATTGTAAATGTAGAAAAATTAGGTCCCTATATTGTTATTGCACCTAAAATTGCAATACCACATGCTCGTCCAGAAGCAGGAGTTAAGCAGCTAGGAATGAGTTTACTACAGTTAAAAGAAAGTGTTTCATTTTCAGAAAAACAAGAGCATGCTGCTAATTTGATTATTGTGCTAGCGGCTATAGATAATGAAACACATTTAAAAGCATTAGCACAATTAAGTGAGATGCTATCTGAACAAAAAAATGTGGAAATGTTAATACATTCAGATTCAAAAGATAAATTATTAGAAATGATAGCTAAATATTCTAATTAAAGGGGAAATTAAAATGAAAAAAGTATTAGTTGTATGTGGAAATGGTTTAGGAAGTAGTTTTATTGTGGAAATGAATGTGAAGAAAATTTTAAATGAACTAGGATTACAAGCAGAAGTATCTCATACAGATTTAGCTTCTAGTAAATCTGAGCAAGCTGATTTATATTTAGGTGCAAAAGATATTATTTGTAATCTTGAAGATGGCACACGCACAGTTGCTGGTTTAACAAATATTTTAGATCAAAATGAAATTAAAGAAGCATTACAAAAACACCTGATGTAGTACAGTGAAAGGGGAGTAATGCTATGTTTGATATAATAATGAAGGATATTTTGGGACAGCCTGCAATATTAGTTGGATTATTTGCTATGTGTGGTTTACTACTGCAAAATAAAAACTTTGCAGACACAGTTTCAGGAACCTTAAAAACAATTATGGGCTTTGTCGTTTTAGGAGGCGGAGCTACTATATTAGTAGGAGCTTTAGACGTTTTTGGTAAAATATTTGATAAAGCATTCCATATTAAAGGTATAATTCCAAATAATGAAGCTGTTGTTGCAATAGCTCAGCAAACATTAGGAAAAGAAACGGCATTAATCATGGTATTTGGTATGATTACAAATTTAATAATCGCACGATTTACGAAATTTAAATATGTATTTTTAACTGGTCATCATACGCTCTTCATGGCATGTTTAATTTCAGCGGTATTTTCAACTACAGGGATGCAAGGCGCTTCACTAGTCATTATTGGGTCAGTTATTTTAGGGGCACTCATGGTGATTTTTCCAGCATTACTACAACCGTATGTTAGAAAGATTACAGGGATGGATGATATTGCAATTGGCCATTTCGGTTCTGTTGGATATTTAGCGGCAGGGTTTGTTGGAAGTAAATTTGGAAATAAAGAAAAATCAACAGAACAAATTCAAGTTCCGAAATCACTTGGTTTCTTACGTGATACATCAGTATCTATGTCATTAACGATGGCTGTATTGTTCTTTATTGTCGCGCCATTTGCTGGTAAGGGGTTTATCGAAACTGAATTAAGTAACGGACAAAATTATCTCGTTTATTCTTTCATGCAGGCCATTACGTTTGCAGCAGGTGTATATATTATTCTAGCAGGTGTACGTATGTTAATTGCAGAAATTGTACCTGCATTTAAAGGGATTGCGGATAAACTTGTACCAAATGCAAAACCGGCATTAGATTGTCCAACAATCTTTCCGTTTGCACCAAATGCAGTTATTATTGGCTTTTTAACAAGTTTTATTGCTGGACTCCTTTCCATGTTTCTGCTTCCATTTATCGGTTTAAGTGTAATAGTACCAGGATTAATTCCTCACTTCTTCACAGGAGCAACAGCAGCTGTATTTGGAAATGCAACAGGAGGTAGGAGGGGAGCGATACTTGGCGCTTTTGTAAATGGGTTACTAATTTCATTCCTACCAGCGATATTATTACCTATATTAGGTGGTTTAGGATTTGAGAATACAACATTCGGGGATTCTGATTTCGCAGTGGTCGGTATTTTGATTAGTGAAATTGTGAAGTTAGTTGTCTATATTTTTTAATATATGGAATAAAAAAAGACTTGATAACCTACTAGAGGGAATCAAGTCTTTTCATTACATACGATTATCATGCCAGAAGTTTAATGGGAAGTGTTCGTTCTCATTATATGCTTCTAATTCATATCCTTTTTCTTTCAGTCCTTTAATAATTCCAGGAACTGCTTTTACTGATTGTGGATGAATATCATGCATAAGGATAACTTCTGTTGGATTTGTAGCACCATGTAACACGTTTTCTACAATTTTAGCAGATGCAGCATCAACTTGCATTTTGTTGTATTTCCAGTCTAAAGAATCAATTGTCCAATCCCAAACTTTTAAGCCATTTTCTACAACTTTGTTGCGAAGAGCTTCGTTTAATCCTGGCATAGAGCCGTAAGATGGACGAGTTAATACTGGTGATTTACCTAAAACACCAGCGATTAAGCCTTGGTCTTCCTTCATTTCATCTACGTAATGACCTTCTGTGTAAAGTTTCTTGTAGTTATGAGTCATACTGTGCATCCCAACGTAGTGGCCTTCAGCATCTTCGCGTTTTACAAGATCAGGGAAAGCTTTTACGTTTGAACCAATTAGGAAGAATGTTGCTTTTGCATTTTCTTTCTTTAACATATCTAAAAGCTCAGCTGTGTATTTTCCAGGACCATCATCAAATGTTAAATAAGCGACTTTTCTAACTTGCCCGTTATAATGTTTAGGAGCTTCTTTCGGAGCAAGAGATGTTTGAATCTCACTTACAAGTTGAACAGATTTTGCTTCATCCTCTGTACTAGCTAGAGCAGTATGTACTGATC
Organism: Bacillus sp. PSXD-155; assembly: GCF_049310765.1. Taxonomy (NCBI): domain Bacteria; kingdom Bacillati; phylum Bacillota; class Bacilli; order Caryophanales; family Bacillaceae; genus Bacillus; species Bacillus sp. PSXD-155. The sequence goes on from NZ_JBMOWC010000017.1 coordinate 74,612, forward strand.
CCAAAGCCGCTTCGTATGTGAATAATACCCCCGCACAAACTAACATAGCCCTTTTTACTAAAGTTGTCATTCGAATTCCATTGTGCATAATTTTCCTACTCTCTATAAAAGTTCTACTCTACTATATTAGCAATTATAGGTAGGGAAATGCAAAAAAACTTTTTTACAAGTGTAAAAAAGTTTACTCAAAAGTATGCAAGATTTTATATCAATTGCAGTTTTGAAAAATAGGATGAATTTAAACTTTATTATTTAAACTTTCAATCATCAAATTTAAATCTTCTAATAAGGATGCATGCGCTTTTTTAGGAGAACCTGTATCAAAGGGAGGCTGAGGGTCGTATTCTAACATGAGTTGAACTGCTTTGCTTTTTTCATCTCCAAATTCCCAAGCTATTAACTGAAGGGCCATATCAATACCTGCAGATACACCAGCAGCTGTTATAATTTTTTCATGGCGCACGAATCTCTCTTCAGTTGGAATAGCTCCGAGAGAACGAAGTAAGTTAAAACAGCTCCAATGACTAGTAGCATTAACACCATTTAGTAGACCAGTAGCACCTAAGATTAAGGAGCCCGTACATACAGTTGTAGTCCACTTTGTCGTTTTATGTATTTGGAGAATCCAATTAAGAGTTTCTTCATCCTTCATAAGTTGTGTAAAGTTTGGTGGACGACATCCGGGAATAATAAGAATATCTGCTGAAGTAATTTCATTAAAATTGTAATCAGCATGTAAATAGCCCATTTTCGAATCTAATTTTATTAATCCCTTCGTTTTAGCAACAAATTTTATGTTGTTGTTGCTTTCTGCAGCAAATACTTCGTATGGACCAATAGCATCTAATGCAGTAATTCCATCATAGAGCATAATAACGATTTCCATTAAAACCTCTCCTTTATTTGTTACGAATTGAATCTAGTAACGATAAGGAAGATAAAATTATTGAATATTCTTTTATCGTTACTTTAAATATACTATACCCCTAATGTGTATCGCTTAGTGCAACTTTGTCAAAGGTGTGACAAAATCTATGAATAGGTTCATTTATTTTGAAAAGATGTATTCACTTATTTAATGGGTAAAAGTTTAATTTACTTGGAATTTCTATTAAAAACGATATGCAACTTTCACAGAAAGAAGAAATGAAAAATATAGTACTTAGGCTAAAGTCTTAAAACGAAAGGAGACTAATCATACTTTCGTATCATTTCATTTTCGTTCCAATTATTGATTCGAATATTTTTGTTTTTTATTAAAATATTGGTAAAGAAACAATTACATGAAAAAAGGAGTGGGAATATGGATAATTATATTTGCACTACATGTGGAGTACAGTATCCCGAAAATGAAGAAGCACCTTCTCGCTGTAAAATTTGTAATGAGGAAAGACAATATGTTAATCCAATTGGGCAGTCATGGACAACATTAGAAACGATGCAAAATAGCAATTTATACAAAAACGAAATAATAAAAGAAGAAAGCGGTTTGTATAGCATTACTACTAAACCTAAATTTGCGATTGGACAAACAGCATTTTTAATACAAAGTAAAACTCTAAATGTTATGTGGGATTGCATTAGTTATTTAGATGATAAAACGATACAACGTATATATGATTTAGGTGGTATTCAAGCAATAGCACTTTCTCATCCACATTATTACTCTACACAAGTTAAATGGGCGGAAACATTCAATGTACCTATTTATATTCATGAAGATGATAAAGAGTGGGTGGTTCGTCCGAGTAAGCAAATTAAATTTTGGTCTGGGGAGCATCTGATATTATCGGAAGAACTTACATTGCATCGCTTAGGAGGCCATTTTAAGGGTGGAACTGTTATACATTGGAAAGACGGTAATGAAGGGAAAGGTATTTTGTTATCAGGTGATATTATACAAGTAGTTTCGGATCGAAAATGGGTAAGTTTTATGTATAGTTATCCCAATCTCATTCCATTACCAGCGAATAAAGTTAGAGATATGGCAGAGAAGGTAAAAGATATCCAATTTAGTCGACTATATAATGCATTTCATGGTGTGGTGGAAGATGCGAATAAAGCTGTACAAAGATCTGCTGATCGGTATATAAAGGCCCTGCAAGGAGAACTATTTCATACGTAATAGCTTGTAATTCATCTCTATATTTATATAACTAATTTTATATGAATTTTATACTAAAGTCCTATTGTTTATTAACTAATAGGTCTTTCAACTTAGGAAGTTCACACTAATGAGGGATGTTAAAGGGAATATATGTAACCTATACTAATTACTATAAAGCTTTGGAAAATGAAAAGGAGGAGATTTGCATGAAGAATTGGGTTCAATTTAGAATTGCAAGACCAACAGATAAATTTGAAGAAGTGATAAGTTTTTATGAAACAGGATTAGGTTTAAAACGTATAGGGGAATTTCACAATCATGAAGGATATGATGGGGTTATGTTTGGCTTACCAGATGAAGAGTATCATTTGGAGTTTACTACACATGTTAATGGAAGTCCATGTCCGGCACCGACAAAAGATAATTTACTAGTTTTTTATATGCCTATTAAAGATGAAATTGAAAAGATAGTGAATCGATTAAGTAATATGGGCTATCATGAGGTAGAACCTGAAAACCCGTATTGGATAGAGAAAGGAACCACAATAGAGGATCCAGACGGTTGGAGAATTGTGCTTATGAATGCATCTGAATAAGAAAACTATTTTCATATGAAATAGAGTGTAACAAAATGATTTAGACATAAATCCCTACAGTGTTTGTAGGGATTTTTATATAAGAAATTTTTATTGAGAGAGTTATTAAAATGTAGAAAGTATTTTGGCTAAGAACAAATGTAATAAACATAATTTATGAAGGAGGTATAAAAGTATGATAGTAAACCATTTTGAAGAGTTTTCTAAACATGTTGGAAATACACCTCTCGTGAAATTAGAATGCAAAGAAACGAAGGACCTTTCTATCTATGCTAAATGTGAATGGCATAACCCTACAGGGTCAATTAAGGATAGGGCGGCACTTGGAATGATTAATAAATATTTACAAGAAGCGGACAAAAAACAAAATATTTTAGAGTATAGTGGTGGAAGCTTAGCGAGGTCAATTGGGTGTATTTGTAATTATTTAGGGATTCAATGCACGTTAGTTTTAAGTTCTGGAACCGGTAAATCTCTCTTAAATGAACTTGATCGTTATGGTGCTAACGTAATCTTAGTTGATAAATATAAAGGGTTCTACGCAGTAATTGAGAAAACAATAGAGATTAGCAAACAAAAGCCAGAATTATACTTTTTATTCCAACATTATAATAATGCAAATCTAGTAAGTCATATAGAAGGTACAGGGCGAGAAATTATTGCACAAATGAATGGAAAACCAATACATGCATGGGTAGCATCTGCTGGTACTGGTGGAACTCTAATGGGAGTCTATACAGCAATAAAGAATTATACAAAAAATGTTGAACTACATTTAGTAATGCCTGCTGAATTGCCTTATGGTTCGGAACAACCACCAAATGATTTAAAGAAATATGCTGGATCAGGTGGGTTCGGCTTAGGAAGGAAACAACATTTCATAGAACAGGAAGAAAATTTGATAGAAAAACAATGGACTTATTCATATGAAGATACCCTGTATGAAATGGCACGTTTTTACAAAGATACTGGTATAAAAATAGGAACTTCTGCGGCAGCGAATTTATTAGCAGCTAAACAAATTGGGAAAGAAAAAGGTGCGAATTTTAATGTAGTTACAGTTTTTCCGGACGCAGGGTCAATAGAAGAGTGGTCAGATGTAAAAAATTTAGTTGAAAAAATAGGTGATTGAGAGGACCATTAAAAGTTCTTTCGTAGTTTATATCTTATTCTACGCAAAATTGATACCATCAAAAAACTGTATGTTTAACATGTACAGTTTTTTGATGGTATAGCTGTGCAATGTTTAGAAATTTCACATACCGTATTTTAAAAATAAATATAGGAAAAACAAAAAGTAATGTAGAATATATCGTACATACATATATACAGTCAACATAAAAGATAAAGAGGTGGGTATATGTTACTTGAGGAAGTAATGCAGCAACTAGAGGAATATGGAACAGAACAAAATCGAAAAACGTATAAAAACCACGGAGCGAAAGAGCCATTATTCGGAGTTAGTTTTGCGAATCTAAAATTGTTAAAAAAGAAAATAAAAAAAGATCACGATTTAGCAGTTGAATTGTGGGAAACAAAAAATATGGACGCGATGACATTAGCAACTTATATTTTAGACCCGAAGAATATAACAGCAGAACAGCTTAATAGTTGGGTTCAGGATGTTGATTATTACTGTTTAATGGATGTTTTTATGACATCTATATGTACTTCGCCAATTGCAATAGAAAGAATGGAAGAGTGGACAAAGTCTAATGATGAATGGATTGGAAGAGCTGGATGGTCTTTATTAGCAAATATATCGATTAAAAATAAAGCGTTACATGATGATTTCTTCTCTCCATACTTAGAAGAGATTAAAGAAAATATACATAATGAAAAAAATAGAAAAAAAGAAGCGATGAATAGTGCTTTAATCGCAATAGGAATTCGTAATGAAGACTTAGAGCGACAAGCGATTGAAATTGCACGTGAAATTGGAAAAGTAGAGGTTAATCACGGTACAACATCATGTAAAACACCAGATGCAGAAAGCTATATAAAAAAAGCGAGAGAAAGAGCTGAAAAAAAGAAAATGAAATAAGAAAAGAGGAACGGCTATGAAACCCATTGAAGCAGCACAAAGCATAATTACATCACAATTTCCGAATTGTGATGTAGCTTTACTCGGTGGAAGCGTTGCACGAGGAGAAGCGACAAAAACATCTGACCTTGATATTGTAATAGTTGACCAAAGTTTAACTTCTTGTTATAGAGAATCTTTCTATAGTAATGGATGGCCTGTTGAGGTGTTTGTTCATAATTTTACAACATATAAAACCTTTTTCAAAATGGATTGTGATCGAGGGAGACCGTCGTTACCACAATTAGTTTCAGAAGGGGTTGCATTAAAAGGGGAAAAGGAAATTGTTGAGAAATTAAAAAAAGAAGCGAATGATTTACTACATAAAGGACCAGCTAAATGGACCGAAGAAACGATTAAGCAGAAGCGATATTTTATTACGGATACTTTAGATGACTTTATTGGTGCAACAAAAAGAGAAGAAGAATTGTTTATCGCTAATTTATTAGCGGATTTAGTACATGAATATGTATTAAGAGTAAATGGTAGGTGGCTTGGGAGTTCAAAATGGTTTATTAGAGTGCTAAGAAGATATGATGAGCAATATGCAAACAAATTTGTAGCGGCTTTTGATCATTTTTATAAAACGGGAGAGAAAAATGAATTAATTCATTTTATAGAAATGACGTTAGAGCAGTATGGTGGAAGAGTGTTCGAAGGATTTTCTATTGGTAAATAAAAAGGGGAGAGAAAAATGAATGTACCATATGTTCAATTAAGAGAATTGACACTAGATGATGTAGAAGATCGCTATCAATGGTCGTTAGATAGCGATGTAACAAAGCATTTAGTCGTACCAGACCAATATCCTCCGTTCACTCGTGGAGATACGAGAATCTGGATTGAAGCTTGTATAAGCCGAAAAAATGGTTATGAACAAAGGGCGATCGTTACTGAGAAAGGTATACATATTGGATGGGTAGACCTTAAAAATTTTGATAAAACAAATAAAAATGCAGAACTAGGAATTACGATTGGAAATAAAGACTATTGGGGGAAAGGATTTGGAATGGCAGCTCTAAACAGCATGTTACAAATAGGTTTTTCCCAGTTTGAATTGGAGAAAATTTGGTTACGTGTAGATGAAGATAATACACAAGCTAAAAAGAGTTATGAAAATGCCGGATTTGTATGCGAAGGGTTAATGAGAAATGATCGATTGAGACAGGGGAAGTTCATTCATCGCTATCGTTACAGTATATTAAAAGAAGAGTATGAATCAAAAAATAATAACCTATAAAAATATTATGTCAATTAAAAAGGGGAAGATAAAATGATTCGATTACTTACAAAAGCGGATGCAAAACAATATTGGGAGTTACGTTTACAAGCACTACAAGTAAATCCAGAAGCATTTGTAACGACTTATGAAGAAGCAGTACGTCAAGAAAACCCTCTTGAACGCGTTGCGGGTAATCTTTCATCCAACAGTAGTTTTACATTTGGTGCTTTTAATAATGAAAATCGTTTAGTTGGGGTTGTTACTTTATTAACAGAAGAAAAGGACGCATATAAGCATAAAGGGCATATCGTTGCAATGTATGTAGATACTGAAAATCGAAGAAGTGGTCTTGCACGTGATTTAATACGTAAAGCAATTGAAAGGGCAAAAGAGATGAAGCTAGAGCAATTGAACTTAGGGGTTGTGTCAACGAACGAACCAGCCAAACGATTATATGAATCAATGGGATTTAAAACGTACGGAATTGAAAAAAGGGCTATAAAAATGAATGGTGTGTATAGTGATGATGAACATATGGTGTTGTTCTTTTAAGAGAGGAAGTTTTGTATGAAAGATCTCCATTTAGAAAGAAATCTGGACCCTCAAGTAGCGATTTTGTATGCGACGGTTGCTGATACGTTTAATAGATTGCAAAGGTTAGTAGAAGGTACTGAAGAGAACGAACTATCCTATAAAGGGTCTGAAAATAATGAAAATAGTATTGGGCAGTTACTTCAGCATTTAGCAGTTGTCGATTTACATTGGGTGTATCGTTTCAAGGGAGAAGATGTTCCAACAGCATTTGAAAATAAATATGGTCCTATGTTGAATGAAGTAGGAGAAATACCGAGTTTAAGAAAATACACGTTGCAAGAGTTAATGCAAGATTATGAAGCAGTGCAAAAATTGTTTTATGAAGAATGTATGAAACTAACAGAAACTGATTTAACGCGGGAAGTTTTGTATGAAAAAGGGGAAAATGCGACTATAAGATGGGGAATTTGGCATATAGCAGATCATAATCGGTATCATCAAGCACATATAAGTCGATTGAGGAAATTATATAGAGAATATAAACTGCATATTCTTTAATTTTTGAATAAACAAACGCCCCTAAATAATAATTAAAGGAGGCGTTTATTTTTATTCGTTTGTTTTTCTTCCCAAGCTATCATTAAATTTTTATGATAATTTTTTGGTTTTTCAATAGAAAACCAGTAAATTGAATGTGCAATAGTTGGTAGCCATCTTTTATGGCAGATTCGTATATTTTCATGGTGAGTATAGTGGGTCGAGATTAAGGTAGATTTTGACCCTTAAAAATTTTGGTATGTAATATCCTCGATTTCATACCAATACACTTTATTCCCATGCAAATCTACTACAATTCCTTTATCATCCCAATAGGAACCTATATCGTTTGCACGTGTTTTCCATAAGGTTAGGGCATACTTTAGTAGCCATAAGGAGAAAAATATTGAAATAATTCCTAGTAAATCAAATTCTTCCATTAAAGATAAAACACTTATTAGAAGGAAAACAACTCCGAAAGAAAGTACAAATAAAATAGATTGTATAGAGGCTCTGTATATTTTCAGTGTTATCACATCCATAGAAGTAACTTATTTTTAAAATTATTTCTGTTTAATGTTTTTATATTAAGTATAATAAATGAATGAATGAATGTATTATCATCTTTTTCATTGCAAGTGAATGGAAAGTGAAATGTAAGTTTGTATGTAGATTTTTCATCGCGTATACTAAAATATATGTTATAGAGATTAAAAATTAAATACAAGGGGTTTTACGATGAAAGCAATTGTTATAGGGATACTGGCATCATTTTTCTTTGCCTTTACCTTTGTTTTAAACCGGGCAATGGACTTAGAAGGTGGAAGCTGGATTTGGAGTGCATCATTACGGTATTATTTTATGGTTCCAATGCTATTACTTATTGTTATGTATAGAGGGAACTTAAAGCAACTCTTTCAATATATGAAAAACAATCCGAAAGAATGGTTAGTATGGAGTATCGTTGGATTTGGTCTCTTTTATGCACCGCTTAGTTTTGCTGGAGCGTTCGGACCAGGTTGGCTCGTTGCATCAACATGGCAAATTACAATCGTTGCAGGGATTTTGTTAACACCATTTTTTGCGGTGGATCCACTACATAAAAAACTTCCGATGAAGGAATTAGTTATGTCGGGCATTATTTTATTCGGTGTTGTTCTCATGCAAGTAGAACATGCTTCTTCATTAGGTATTCGTGAAACCGTTTTATGTGTAGTTCCTGTACTTATTGCAGCATTTGCGTATCCTCTTGGAAATCGAAAAATGATGCAAGTTTGTAAAGGGGAATTAGATGTATTTCAGCGAGTACTCGGTATGACATTAGCAAGTTTACCATTTTGGTTTTTATTATCTGGTTACGAAGTATCAACTGGCGGATTACCGTCAAGTAACCAAGTTTTTCAATGTTTTATTGTAGCAGTTAGTTCTGGGTTAATCGCGACAATATTATTTTTCTTTGCAACAGATCTTGTAAAAGATGATCCACAAAAACTAGCAACAGTGGAAGCGACGCAGTCTGGTGAAGTTTTATTTGCGCTAGTAGGAGAGCTGATATGGTTATCTGCACCAATTCCGTCATCTTTATCTTGGGTTGGTATGAGTCTCGTTATTATTGGAATGATACTTCATAGTTATGTAGCTGTCGTTGTAAAAAAAGAAGAAAAAATAACGGCGTAATGAGATTAGCTCTTTTTATTAAGAGTTAGTCTTTTTTCATAGAAAGGGATGAAAATATGAATTTACAGCGTGTTGAACAAATTGAAAAAGATTCAATATTAAATGTGCTACAATATGCCGTCGGTCCAAATGAAATAAGCTTAAAGAAGGCAGTAATATTTTATCAAAGTAATAAAGGGACTTTGTACAAATATGAAGAAAAAGCTTGTATAGGTATTGAAGTAATCGGAGCAACTAAAGCACGAGTATGTCATATAGCAGTGGCTTCAGATTATCGTCAAAAAGGAATTGCACTGCAAATGATTAAAGAAGTGGTAAGGATATATCAATTGACTTATATAGAAGCAGAGACAGACGATGGGGCGGTAGAATTTTATAAAAGAATTGGTTTTCAAGTTAAAAGTTTAGGAGAAAAATATATGGAAATCGAAAGATTTCATTGTTATTTGGAAAAATAGTATAAAAATATGCATATGGAGTATAGCTTGAAAAAATAAGATTTACATTTTTCTTCATTTAATAAAACTCTCGCTTATCATTCTCTACGATTTTAATAGAGTTTTGAGGCTTCAGTACACCCATATACATATTTTTGTAGTAATGAATATGATTAAGTTAAAAATTAAGAAAAATATGATAATATATTTATATAAAAGTTTAAATTTACGTGGCTAGTGAGGGAACCAATATGAAAATGAATGAAATAGTAGCAAGCACACAATTTCCAAATACAATCGAAACAATAACAAAAGATTTAAAAGCATTAGGAATCGAAAAAGGAATGACAATTATCGTTCATTCATCGCTAAGTTCTATCGGATGGATATCTGGTGGTGCGGTTGCCGTAGTAGAAGCATTAATGAAAGTTGTTACGGAAGAAGGAACGATAATAATGCCAACGCAATCTTCGGATTTGTCCGATCCGAAACATTGGTCAAGACCACCTGTACCGGAAGACTGGTGGCAAATTATCCGAGATAACCTCCCTGCATTTGATTCACGTATAACCCCAACAAGGGGAATGGGTGAAATAGTTGAATGTTTTCGTACATATCCGAATGTAGTACGTAGTAATCATCCGTTAGGAAGTTTTGCTGCATGGGGAAAACATGCAGTAGAAATAACAATGAACCATTCATTATCAATGAGCTTTGGAGAAGAATCTCCATTAAGAAAAATATACGATTTAGACGGGTACGTATTATTAATTGGTGTTGGATATGATTCAAATACGTCTGTTCATTTATCCGAGGTGCGTACTGGTGCATGTGAGTTAATACAAGTAGGAGCACCTATTATAGAAAACGGTGAAAGAGTGTGGAAAGAGTTTGTTGAAATGGATTACGAATCTGAGAAGTTTGTAGAAATTGGTGTTGAGTTTGAGCGAAAAGGAACTGTAAAAAATGGGAAGATAGGGAATGCAACGTGTCGTCTAATGAAACAGCGTGATATAGTTGACTTTGGAACAGAATGGTTTCGTAAGAAAAATTAGTAAGGGATGGTTACAATGAAAGGGAAAAAGGTATTAATTACGAGCGGTGGTTGTCTAGAAAAATGGGATCAAGTACGCGGGCATACGAATATGGCTAAAGGTACAATCGGAAGGATAATCGCAGAAGAACTTCTAGCTAAAGGGGCACATGTTATATATTTACACGGTTATTTTGCGGAGAAACCGAGCGATGTACATAGAGGGTTAGAATTACATCCATTTGAAGGGATTGTTGATTTACAAGATAAAATGAAAAGTATCATCACACATGAAAAGGTTGATGCGGTTATTATGGCAGCGGCTGGATCAGATTGGATTGTGGAGAAGATCTGTGATCAAGATGGTAATGTTCTTAATATGAACGGAAAAATTTCAAGTGATATTGCACCGATTATTCACTTTCAAAAGGCTCCAAAAGTATTAAAACAAATAAAAGAATGGGACCCAGAAACAGTACTTATTGGTTTTAAACTTGAAAGTGATTTAAATGAAGAAGAACTGTTTGAAAGAGCGAAAAATAGAATGAAAGAAGCAAGGGCGAATGTAATGATTGCGAATTCACCACATTCTTTATATTCGCGCGGAGCTGTGCATTATGTAATTGGACAAGATGGTAAAGGGAAGTTGTGTAATGGGAAAGATGAAACAGCGAAAGAAATTGTCAAAAGCTTAGAGGTATTATGTAATCGTGTCACTGCTTTTTAAAATTAAGTTTTTAGATAAGAATGAATCCGCATAGTAATAAGTAAGCGAAACTTTAATTGGTGGGAATTTTACTTTTACACGAATGTGAAGCGTATATCAATCAAGAGCTATACACAGAATAATTGGTGAGGAGTGGATTCTATGGAACATTTATTAAAGCAAGCTATTAAACTTAGAAACGAAAAGAAATATGCGCAGTCTAAAGAGATGCTTATAGGATTAACAAACTTTACAAAGGATGCAGAAGTACTGTATCAGTGTGCGTGGATACATGATGTAATGGGGCTAGAAACAGAAGCAGTTCCGTATTATGAGCAGGCAATCGCAAATGGACTTGATGGCGAATCCCTTTGCGGTGCTTATATTGGTCTAGGAAGTACATATCGTTGTATAGGGGAATATGAAAAGGCAATTACAGTATTAGAAGCTGGGGTGAAAAAATTCCCAGAGAACGATCCGATGAAAGTATTTTTATCATTAGCAAAATATAACGTAAACGATCACGAGTCAGCGATGAAATTATTACTTGAAACTGTCGTGAAAGTAGAGGAAGTAAAAGAATTTGAACGTGCCATTTCATTTTATAAAGACCACTTAAATGAGGTTTTTAAATAAAGGAGTGAACGTATGAATGTTACACTATCGCGAAGGCGAAAAGGTATTTGGATTGGACTCGTCTCTTTAATTATGCTATCAAACTATTTATTGTATGCTCTTCCAATAGTACCAGCTGCGCCGAAAGAAGTTGTACTTGGGTCATTATTAGATTGCATGTTTGTCATTCCAATCATCACGTATTTCTTCATTATTCGAAAAAGGTACTCGTTAACGTATATAGTTCCTGTTGTAATAGCTGGTTATATTTTTGCAAGATTTATTATTCCAAGTGACTATTTACAAGATTTTTCATACGTTTCTTATATTATAGTTGCAGGAGAAATTGCTTTTGTATGTTTAGAGTTATTCCTTCTATATAAAATTGTTAGAAAGCTTCCTACCATAATAAAAAAATATAAAGAATATAAAAGTGAGTACTCTTCATTTTCTTATGCAATTGATGCTGCGTTTGACGCTACTATGAAAAGAAATAAATTAATAGATATCATTGTAACGGAGTGTAAGTTAATCTATTATGCATTTTTATCGTGGCGTGAAAAAGTACCAGAAGGTGAATACGTATACTCATATCACAAAAAGACTGGTGCAATAGGTGTATATATCATGATCATCCATGCGACCTTAATAGAAAGTATTGGTTTTCATTATTTGCTACACCAGTGGAATCCAGTAATAGCATGGATTTTACTTATTTTAAATGTATACGCGATGATTTATTTTATAGCTGAAATACAAGCGATGCGTAAAAATCCACTTAACGTAACAGAAGAACAAGTAATCATTCAAATTGGATTAGGAAAGAAAATTGTTATACCATTTACACAAATTGATAATATTGCGTTCTACAAGGGTGATGAATTGCTAACGGCAAAAGAAGGGAAACAGGTATTGGATGCAACTGTTATGGAGTTCATAAAAGAACCTGCTACTTTTGAAATAACATTAAAAGAGCCAGTGAAAGCACAGTTGTTATATGGATTTTCTAAAACAGTAAGTCGTGTGCACTTAAATGTTGATGAAGAACGAAAATTTTATGATGCGGTTAAGGAAAAGTTAAAACATGAGTAATAGTGCTGTTAGTTACATAAAAACAAATAAGCTTCCGTTAGAAGTGAAAAAATATGAAACATGGATAGTGAAAAACTCTTTCTAAATAAGAAGGAGTTTTTCTTGTGTACTTGTATAAATCATTATATAAAAAACTATATACTTCTTTATCGTTAGATAAATGGATATAATTGAGGATAGAACTAGTATAAGGGGAAACAAAATAATGAATAAGTTACTTACATCGAAAGGTGAAATTATAGAAAGAAAAATCCGATATAACTCAACAATAGTAGATCACAATTGCTTATTACTTGAAAAGCAATCACAAAGTATCGTTTTATTTCACGAGGTGCAGTATTCATTTACAATGATTGCAAATGATACTAAGTTAACAATTCCAAAAGGGAGTTATACAATCGCATATTACTGGAAAGATTGTCCGTACAATTTATACGTATGGAGAGATATAAAAGGGAAGTATTTAGGTTCCTATTTTAATATCGTAAAAAATACACAAATAAAAGACGAAGTGGTTTCCTTCGAAGATTTAATCATCGATATTATGGTACTTCCTAATGGAGAATACTTCATATTAGATGAGGATGAATTACCAGAACCATTAGGGAATTTCGAAGGTGGTTATGTGAAGAAAGCTCTTTATGGACTGAAAGAAATCATTCAAAAAGAGCTTCCACAAATAGTTTTGGAGACAGCCAGGGTGCAGAAGAACTAAAATTTAATTACATAAATATTTTGAATGGAAATGAGTAGTCTCAAGTTATATGATCTAACTTTTTTGATAAATCTAAGGTTAGTAGCATATTTCTTGAGATTACTTTTTTTGTAGAAATTTCGTTGCTTAGTTATTAAATGGATTTTAAATTTATGAAATAAGATTGACTGAATAAAGTTCAGTCGTTTATGATTGAATCAGATTCAGTCGCAGGAAAAACAAAGTAGGAGATGACCTATGAAAAGAATATCAAAAGAACCAGATATAAGACGGCAAGAGTTAATGGATATTGGTTTTGAACTATATATGAAAAATGGTATGAAAGGATTTGGCATAAAAGATGTTGTGAATCATGCAGGTGTAGCAACGGGCTTATTTTATTATTACTTCAAGTCTAAAGAGATTTTTGTTGATGAAGTTTTAAATGACTGTATTGTGAAAAATATGGAGTTAATTGAAGAAATACTTGTTTCAAATGAACGGTCTGTCATGCAAAAGATGAAAGATTCACTAGATATATTTTGGACATTTATTGAAAAGTTAGCACCCTATAAAAATGTGAGTTCGTTTCAGACGGAACAACATTTTCAACTGGAACAGAAATTATTCGCACGTATGCAACCGTTAATTAGACAAGTAATTGAAGAGGGAGTAAACATAGGGGTTTTTTATACTGATAACTCATTATTAGCTTCTGGGTTTATTCTATACGGTCTTAGCAGTATTGCTCATTCAGAAGTAAAGTTGAATCTAGATACAAAACAAGAAATGGTTAATTTAGTATTAACTACACTACGATACAATCAAAAGGAAGGAGAAAGTTTATGAAAATTATTATCGATGGAAATAATATCTCACAAGAGCAACTTATAGAATGGAAAAGAGAACGGATAAAAAAAGTATTATATACATTAGGACATAAAGAGCTTGAAATAAATGATACAGATGTCATGATAAAACAGCTAACGGAAATAAAGTTGCGATATACATACAATGAAATGTACGAAAAGTTGAAATCAAAACTTAGATTAAGTGCAATAGGTATGCGTATCTGTACTCTTTTATCTGGTGATAGACGAAAATTTTCGAAAACTAGTATTTATTTAGACGGGATTACAGCAGAAGTAGCTATACATGGAATTGATAGTTTGATGCTTGAACAATCATGTGAAAATAACAAAGTGAATTTATCTGCTTGTCCTGATCACTATGTACTAAGACCCTTTGGGGAAAATGAATTAGAGGTTATCGAAACTACTGGTAATTCTCCGTTTCCAGTTCAATTTTTCATTGTTTTTGGTGACGAAACCGGATTGAAAACACCGAGAGATAAATCTTATCAATACCAATCAACAGGTGTTGCACGTATGAAAGATGGTACTACTATTGGTGGAGTTCGACATCAATTTAAAGATACTGATACAGGGATAGAAGTAAGTCTAGTTGTTGAGTTCCCAGCCCTTTGTCCTAATAGTCTAATTAAATCCCATCAAATGCATTTAGCGTGTGAGTTTTCTTATTGGTTACAGTGGATTAAAAATCAGAAAAAATAGTAAGTAAATGATATCGTTCAAATAAACAACAGTAAAAATATTTAAACGAATCATATGTATGTTTTGATAAAACCCAGTTGACTTATCGGAAATATTTGTATAATATGTACTTAATTCCATAACGTATTGCTGATTGGAGAAACCAAAGGCATTTTATCTGTTGATAAAATGCCTTTGGTTTTTTTATTGCACAAATACTGAATCTGTTCATTTATATGAATCATTTTAAGGAGGGGAAGAAATGACTGTTTCAATTGATGGGGTATCAAAATATTTTTTGAAACAAACTGGTACTGTTCAAGTATTAGAGAATATTAATTTTCAATTAGAGAAAGGGGACTTTGTTACAGTAATTGGTCCGAGTGGGTGTGGAAAAAGTACATTACTAAAAATTGTTGCAGGTCTAGATAATGATTTTGAAGGGGAAGTTGTTATTGATGGGGAGTCTATCTTAAAACCGAGTAAGAAACAAGGTTTTATTTTTCAAGAACATAGGCTTTTTCCGTGGTTAACGGTTGAAGAAAATATAGCGGCAGATTTGTCGTTAAAAGATAAGTATGTGAAAGATAAGGTGAGAGAATGGGTTGAAATCGTTCGGTTAGATGGCTTTGAAAAATCGTATCCGAAAGAAATTTCAGGCGGGATGTCACAACGTGTTGCGATAGCGAGAGCGTTATTAAGAGATCCGAATGTATTATTACTTGATGAACCTTTTGGAGCGCTAGATGCTTTTACTCGAAGTCATTTGCAAGAAGTATTGCTAAATATTTGGGAGCAGAAAAAAACAACAATGATATTCGTTACACATGATATAGACGAAGCGATATATCTTTCAAACCGGATCATCATTATGAATGCAAAACCAGGGAAAATACATAAAGTGATTGAAAATAATTTACCTTATCCGCGAAATAAAACTGCTCAATCGTTCCAACAACTTCGAACGAAAGTATTACAGCAGTTTGAATATGGAGGATTGATTCAAACAAGTATATAGGAAAAGGGTGATTTTATATGTATAAAAAATTTAAAGTTCTTTCTTTTGCTTTAGCTATATCAATGTTTTTATTAGGATGTGAAAAAAGTACAGCAAGTAGTAAGAAAGAAGATGTAACAATACAAATTGGTATACAGCAAGGATTAAGCCCGCTATTACTAGCAAAGAAAAAGGGATGGTTTGAAGAGGAGTTTAAAAAAGAAGGAGTTAAAGTGAAATGGACAGAGTTCCAAAGTGGACCTCCTTATTTTGAAGCAATCGCATCAAACCGGTTAGACTTTGGTGAAGTAGGGAATTCTCCAGTCATTTCAGCGCAAGCAGCAGGTATTGGATTTACGGAAATCGCCAATACAAGTTATGCGAGAAAAGGAACTGGAATTCTCGTTCAAAAAGATAGCAAGATTGCGAGTGTAAAAGATTTAAAAGGTAAAAAAATTGCAGTAGCAAAAGGAAGTAGTGCCTTTAATTTATTATATCGAGCGCTTGATAAAGAAGGTATTGATGTAAAAGATGTAAATGTCATTCAATTACAACCAGATGAAGCGCAGCCTGCATTCGAATCAGGATCAGTAGATGCATGGGCGATTTGGGACCCTTTCATATCATTACATACGTTAAATAAAGGTGCGAAGGTGGTTGCAGACGGTGAAACATTAAATGTCTCTTCACCAGAATTTTTAATTACGAGGACAAAATTTGCGAAAGAACATCCAGAATTAGTTGAGAAATTCCTCAAAGTTTATGAGAAAGCACGTGTATGGCAAGATGCTAACTTAGATGAAGCAATAAAAGTGTACACTTCTGTAAAAAAGATAGATGCAGAGATTGTAAAAGAAGTGTTTAATCACGACAAACCAATTTTAGTTCCGGTAACTAAGGAAATAATAGCAGAACAACAAAAGACAGCGGATTTTCAATATAAGCTCGGTTCTATAAAGAAAGAAATTAAGACGGAAAAAGTTGTAGATAATTCTTTCGTAGAAAAAGCATTGAAAGCGAAGTGAAAAGAGGTTTTGTAAAGTGGAAAATACGAAAGCTGTTATGAAACCAGCGAGTATAACGATTAAGAAAAATGGCATAAAGAAGGTACGAAAGTTAAATGTAAAAGTTTTAGTAAGGGCGATTACTATACCGGTTATTATATTAATAATTTGGCAGTTGGCTGGCGTATTCGGTCCTGTTTCTAAAACAGTTTTACCAACACCATTAGATATTTTTCTAGCTTTCCAAGAGCTTATTAAAACAGGAGAGTTATTCGGCCATTTAAGTATTAGTGTATTCAGGGCTGCGGCTGGTTTCTTTATTGGTGGGGGCTTAGGAATCATTTTAGGAACGATTGTTGGATTTTCAACGAGAAGTGAGCAATATTTAGACCCATCTGTGCAAATGTTAAGAACTGTCCCTCATTTAGCTGTTGCGCCGCTTTTCGTATTATGGTTCGGTTTTGGTGAAACATCGAAAGTGCTATTAATTGCAGATGGTGCATTTTTTCCTTTATACGTGAACGCATTTTTAGGTATTAGAGGTGTGGATTCAAAGTTATTTGATGTTGCGAGAGTATTAGAGTTTAGCAAAAGAAAACTAATTACGAAACTAATTTTACCATCTGCATTGCCTAACCTTTTACTAGGAGCAAGGTTATCGTTAGGTGTTGCATGGGTGAGTTTAGTAGTAGCAGAACTTATGGGATCTACAGAAGGTATTGGTTATATGATTATGGATGCAAGGCAATTTTCAAATACAGATATCGTATTTGTCGGCATAATTATTTTTGCATTTGTTGGGAAGTTTTCTGACTCTCTAGTACGTTTACTAGAAGTGAAGTTTTTAAGATGGCGAGATAATTTTAAAGGTGAGACTGGGAATTAACATATAAATTATTAGGGGTAATTTATATAGAATTTGTTAGTATACGTTTCAAAATAAATAAGGGGTGTGTAAAGGTATGGAATTATTATGGTTTATTCCGGCTTATGGAGATGGTCGATATTTAGGAACGACAAAACGAGGAAGAGCAGCTGAATATGGTTATTATAAGCAAGTTGCTGCGGCAGCTGATTATTTAGGATATACGGGTGTTTTACTTCCAACTGGTCAAGGATGTGAAGACCCTTGGGTGTTAGCTTCAGCTCTTGCTGCTGAAACAGAAAAACTAAAATTTTTAGTAGCAGTGAGACCAGGACTAATGTCACCTACAGTTGCAGCGAGGATGGCATCTACATTTGATAGAATTTCAGATGGGAGACTACTTATTAATGTAGTAGCTGGAGGAGATCCAGTTGAACTACAAGGAGATGGATTATATCTGGAGCATGATGAAAGATATGAAGCAGCGGATGAATTTTTAAAAGTTTGGAAATCGACATTGCAAGGTGAAACGATCTCTTTAGAAGGAAAACATATTCAAGTTACAGATAGTAAAGTTGTATTCCCGCCAGTTCAAACACCATATCCTCCTATATATTTCGGAGGATCATCAGCTGCTGGAAAAGAAGTAGCAGCTGAACATAGTGATGTATATTTAACGTGGGGAGAGCCACCAGAGCAAGTGAAAGAGAAAATAGAAGAAGTAAGAAAACTTGCAGAAGAGAAGGGGCGTACAGTACGATTTGGCATTAGATTACACGTAATTGTAAGAGAAACAGAAGAAGAAGCGTGGGAAGAGGCAGAACGTTTAATTCAATATGTGGATAATGAAACAATTGAGCTTGCTCAAAAGACATTTGCAAGATATGATTCGGTTGGTCAAAAGAGGATGACACATTTAAATAAAGGTACGAGAGAGTCGTTAGAGATAAGCCCTAATTTATGGGCTGGAATCGGACTTGTAAGAGGTGGGGCAGGTACTGCACTTGTAGGCAATCCACATACAGTAGCAGAAAGGATAAAAGAATATGAATCGTTAGGAATTGATACGTTTGTTTTATCAGGATATCCGCATTTAGAAGAAGCGTATGAGGTCGCAGAATTGTTATTCCCATTATTGAAAGACGAGAAGAAAGAAAAAAATAAAATTGTTGGTGAAATGATTGCTGATGCATATGCATTAAAAAAATAGTGAGAAATAAAGTTTCACATATTTATTGCTTTATTTTGTTCACTGCCTGTTAATACGGGATAAAAAACCCGCAAGTTATTCGCTTGCGGGTTTTCATCGTAAATTATTAGAAAATATGGTAAAATTAAAGGGTAACTTAAGGTGCGGTTGGTTGTTCAATTATCACTTCTCCGAGTAGGAGGGGGGTGATAATACGTGAGTGAAATAGCGTTGCTACTGCAAGGTGGACTGTTTCTCGTTGCATTGTTAACGTTCGTCGTCGTTTTAATAGACAAGCTCAAAAAATAACAACCCACCTATGCTTATAGAATGTGGGTTGTTTTGTTTGTAAGAAACAAATAGGATAAATGAACAATCCAATCTGCTAAGTTACGTGGACTAGTGTGTAGCCGCACACTAGTCTTTTTTATTTATATACAATTTATAATTGGTTTATGTGATTGTATTGTTCTTTTCATACTCATTATAACACAGTGTCTTTTCATCAAGAAAGGAGACCGTATGTTCTGGTTCCTGTTATATAGTAGGTGCTTTTTCTTTAAACAGCCCATCCATATACTGTTTTAAACTTTGGACATAAAATTTCTGCGTATTCACATTATTTACACCGACAATCGGCGATGGAAGGTCAAATCTTTTTTCTGATAAATGAACGACAACATCAAAGATGTCAAACAAACGAATGAAGCAAAACAGGCCGTCTTTATCGCTAAGTAAAATAAAGTAATGATTTTCACTACTTGTATTTAGCGTATTCCATAAAGAACTTTTGCTTAAATCACGTACAATGCTTTTTTCTTTTAGTTCCACGAAATCTGCATTTGAGAGAATGGTAGAAATATCAATTGCATCTTGATCTTCAAAGTAGCCATCAACTGTTTGTACAGCGAATGTATAAGCCATTTTTAATACACTCATTTTATATTTACGGTTATCTAATAGTAATTCACGTTGAATAGAACTCGCTACTTTCGTTACACGTTCCTCTTTCCAAATTTCATTATGTAAGGAAATATCATGCTTTTTACATAGTTTCATAATTAATGCATTAGAATAAAGAATCTCGTCGCTTACTTCGACAACATCAGTCTCAGCAGCCGCAAGTTCCTCACCGTGCTCATTCGTATAGAGTGGGGAATCAATTTGTCTTTTCATTTGTTCAATCTTAAATTGACTCAATTTATGCCTAATTAAAGGACGATCAATATTTGTTGTCATTTGTTCATGACAAGTATCACAAATTGAGTTTGTGAAATAATATCCACATAATATTTCTGGAATGACATATTGTTCACTAAGTTCTTTCGTATCTTTTCTGCAAATGATGCATTGTGTCATTTTTATCACCTTTACCTGCAAATTTGTATGTAATCTCATTGTAGTGTATTTATTGGCATTTTGGAATATTGTAAAGGAAAATATTATGTGAAATTCATACTTATTTTGGTACAATGAAGAGAAGTGCTAGTTTAAAGGAGGCCATTTTTTTGAAATCAAAAGTGCACTTTTGGACATTAGAAGTGCTAATGGTTGTAGGAATCATATTTATTTGCACAAAAATATCATTTTTATTTCAACCGATTGGTATCTTCATATCAACATTATTTTTCCCAATCTTAATCGCGCTTTTTTTATACTTCATATTTAATCCTGTATTAATCTTTTTGGAGAATAAAAAAGTACCTAGAAATTTAGCGATATTACTGTTATATCTTTTTATCATAACATTAACTGCGGTTGGCGTTGGAGTAGTTGTTCCTACGATTTCACAACAGCTAATGGACTTAGTAAAAAATATGCCAAGCTACATAAAAGAGGGGAAAGTATACATACAAGAATTATCACATCATAGGTTGTTTGAATGGTTATCTACACAAAACTACGTTTCCATTGAAACAATTGAAAAAAATGCGATTGAATACTTAAAAGATATACCAAATACAATTACGTCGAGTGCAACGGCTTTATTTGGTATTATCACGAACGTTGCATTAGTTGTATTTACTGTACCGTTCATTTTATTTTACATGTTTAAAGATGGACATGCCTTTCCGGGAAAAGCGGTAAGTTTATTACCAGAGCCTTACCGTGAAGAGGGGCTTCGTATCATTAAGGAAACGAACGAAACATTATCTGCATATATTCAAGGGCAAGCCCTCGTTTGTATATTTGTAGGTGCGTTTACTTTTATCGGTTATTTAATTATCGATTTACCGTACGCTTTCGTTTTAGGAATTATTGCAGCATTTACAAACATCATTCCTAACTTAGGTCCATTTATTGGGGCAGCGCCAGCTGTTATTGTAGGACTGTTCGTATCTCCGATGCAAGCCGTATACGTAATTATTATCGTAACAATTGTACAACAGTTTGAAAGTAACATCATTTCACCGCGTATTATGAGTTCGAAATTAAATATCCACCCATTAACAATTATTATTTTAATTTTAGGGGTAGGTAACTTTGCGGGAATTATCGGAATGATTTTAGCAGTACCAGTTTATGCAGTAACAAAAACTGTTGTTTCGAACTTAGTGAGATTGTTTAAGACAAAGAGAAGTAATCGGAAATAGTGAAACCTGAGAAAGATACACCGCTTTTTAAGAGGTGTATCTTTTGTTTATAAATAAATAATTAAAAGTGGATTGATTTGATTTTATTATATATTTTTTATACATCAAATTCAGTGATAAACTTGTGTGATATAAGCTCTATAAAACTATGTGGAATCCCTCTGAACTATCCAAATCATTTCCTTACAGCGTGCTATCAACATCAAAATCGACTCCTTTCAATTCTATATAGTTAAACGATTAAAGGTGAGTGTAGTATTTGCTTCTACGATCTCGAATTTCATCAATAACTTGTTTATATTGTCTTTCTTGTTTTAATTCATTTTGAGATATTGTTTCTTTTTGAATCGTAATCGTTAAAAAGAAAAGGTGAAACTTCATATGTGAATTCCTCCTTTCGAATTGGAATTACAGATGACTACAGTAATGACTTTGTCTTTCTTTTACATGATCTATAGCCTGATTAATTTGTCGTTCATGAAACATTTCAGACTCAGAAAATTTATTTTTTTGAATGGTAATGGTTAAAAAGAATACTTTAAATTTCATTAGATAATTGCCCCTTTATAAGTGATTTAGAAAAAACGAGTGTAATAAGAAATTACAGATGACTACAGTAATGACTTTGTCTTTCTTTTACATGATCCATAGCCTGATTAATTTGTCGCTCATGAAACATTTCAGACTCGGAAAATGTATTTTTTTGAATGATAATGGTTAAAAAGAATACTTTAAATTTCATTGGATAATGACCCCTTTATAAGTGATTTAGAAAAGACGAGTGTAATAAGAAGATTGGCGCTCTTTTACTTCGTCCATAATGCTTTGGATGTGTTGCTCACGTAAAATCTCTTTCTGTGAAAGCTTACGTTTTTGAATGGTGATTGTTAAAAAGAATGCTTTAAATTTCATGAATATATTACCCCTTTAAAATATATTTTTAATACATTTGAGTGTAGTATGAACTTTTAATGTCAGTTATTTTATCAGTCAGTTGTTTTAACTGTTGTTTACGATTGATTTCAGTTTCAGATAAAGTATTTTTTTGAAGCACAGTCGTAAAAAAGAAAATATGAAAAGTCATAAATGAATTCCTCCTTTCGAAAAGGAATTACAGGTGATCACAGTAAAGTGCTTGGCGCTCCTTAACATCATTCATAGCTTTTTCAATTTGCTCATTATGAAGAATTTCCCCTTTGGAAATTGTATTTCTTTGAATCGTAATACTTAAAAACAATACGCTAATAGTCATTGAATGTTGCTCCTTTCTTAGAAAAATAATGTAAGAGACTAAAAAATCGCGCAAAAAAACCACAGGAAGATACAGTTCTCCTATGGCTGGGCGTGAAAAAGCCACAGGAAAGTATACGACCTCCTGTGGCGAATTTATGAATTAAATGAAATAAATTACGATTTTCAATTCTCCATTAGGGTGGTCGAATTCATATTTAATTGTCCAGAAAACACAGGTGCAGTTAACGCTAAAGTTAATGCATGTAATTGTAATTTCATCATTTCCTTCGACCTCCTTTTAGAATTTTTTTCTTACGTTAGTAAGTATATACAATTAATGGATAATTGTAAACATAAAAAATGAAAATTTTTAATTTTGATTAAAATGCGTATATTTAAAAAGGGATTTGAAAGTAAATATTGTAATTAACGAAATATCGATAAAAATGGGGGATGCTAAATGAAATATATGCATCATAACATAATCGTTATGCTAACAATTTTTTTATTCATTACGGCTTGTTCTAACGGGGAAAGAATAAAAGATATATATGATGTTAGGTCAGATGATTTTAAGAAATATACTGGGACATACGTTGGTAATAATTCAGATGTGGTTGCAATTATTAATCATTTACCCGGTGGTGGAACAGTTCAAAGTATAAGTTTAGAAAATGAAAATATAAAAGTGAACTATGGTGCAAAAGAGAGTGGAGCTCTTACAGAAGAAATGATTGAGACGTATTGGTTTGATGAGAAAGATACGATGAAGAAGAATTTTCTCTTTAATGCTACCTATCTAGTAATTTTAGTACCAAACGCAAAAGCTTATGAGTTTCAAATAGAAAATAAAAACTTTAAGATAACGAGGGAAGAAATGTTATCAATTTTGCATAGGGAATTCGATGATTTTCCAAAAGAAAAAGATATATGGGATAAAAATAAAGTTATAAAGTTCTTTAACGGCAATGAAGAAAAAATTAAAATGCTTGTGGAAGATAAAGATTTTCGGAAATCTTTATTTGCTAAATATCCAGTGAGCCAGTTGAAATAATGGAGGGGAGAAGATGGAGTTAGTATACAAAATTTCTTATCATAGAATGCAGGATTATTATTTACCTAAGTTAGTACAGGCGATTAGGCTCGTTAGTGAAGAAGATTTGTGGAAACAAGAGACCTCTGTTAATTCAATTGGTGGAATCGTACTACATATTTGTGAACATTTACAGAGAAATACAAGGCGTTATAAGGATCCCAATATAGTTTTTGAAAATGGAATTGAAGAATATTTTCCAATAAAACATTTAAGCTTCGAAACTTTGTTAAAAATTGTTGAAGAAACATTTGATGAGTGGGGAAAAGTATATATACAAGTATGGAAAGAAAAAAGGCATATTGATCTTCAAAGTCTATTACATTTGGTTGAGCATACAAGCTATCATTTAGGGCAAGTAGTAGATCGTACAAAATGTATTGAGGGACAACAGTTTAATTTTTGTCAAAATGGTATAAATGAAAAGAATTTGAGAACAAGAGTTGAAACTTCGAATTTTTAGAAAGAGAGACATTTTAAGAGATATCCCTTATTTTATTGTTATTTCAATTGGATTAACAATTCTTTATATCATAACTAGTAGTATATTTATTCGTAAAGTATCATTTGAACGAACAGTTTAAAATAGTGATAGATTATTCTTTTAGGGAGAAGGAAAATATATGGGAGACACGTCCTCACTAATAACCGTCTTTTTATGCATTGCACTACTAATATTTTGGCGTCGTTATCGCTCCATGCATAAGCCAATAAAGGGATCGGGAAAACGTATTTTATGGCCATTACTATTTTTAACACCAGGTATTGTATGGTTTTTAGGTCCCGTACATCCAGCTATATTACAAGTAATTATAGCGGTATTCATTGGTGTACTTTTTGCTGTACCGCTTATAGTATTAACAAATTATGAACGAAGAGATGATGGGAATATTTATACGAAAAAAAGTGCAGCTTTTTTAATTACTTTTATTGCACTTGTCTTTTTAAGATATGGTTCAAGACAATTTATCGTTGATTTAGATCAACAAACGATTGGTTTATTATTTTACGTTGTTGCAGTATCGTATATTTTTCCTTGGAGAATTGCCTGTTATATAAAGTTTAGGAAAGTTTGGCTGGAAAATAATAATCATGCTATATGAAAACTTCTCATTTGAGAAGTTTTTTTATTTTTACAGGTAAGCAAAACAAGTTGTTGAAGGGCAGGCTGTCATAGAATATGATACATATTATAATGAGGAAAAGTTGAGGGGATAAAAATGCGTACAATTTTACTTTTTCTAAACAACATGTTCATTAGCGAAATCGAGGACATTAGGCAAAAACATGATCCTTTATTTGGATTAATTCCACCGCATATTACAATTGTATTCCCATTTGAAAGTTCGATTTCAAATGATGAGCTGAAATTACATATTATAAATGTATCAAAACCGATACAGAATATAGAAATTGAATTTAAGAATCAAATTACAAGTGAAAGAGAATATTTGTTTTTACGAGTTGAAAAGGGGAAAGAACAAATAGAGGAACTACATAATATTCTATATACAGGACCTTTATTACAATTTTTGAAAGAAGACATTCCGTACATCCCGCATGTAACAGTCGGAAGAAAAGAAAGTGTCGCGTTAGCTGCTGAAGTAGTGAAGGAGATTCCTAGTTTTCATGGGAAGTTAAATTGTGTGATTGATAGAATAAGCGTGGAGCGAATTGGAGAGAACGGGGAATCAATTATTGAATTTGAAGTGCCATTTCTAAAAAGCTGACAAAAGTCAGCTTTTTATTTCGTAGCATGAAGTAATGCACCAATTGCACCGCTATTACCACCATCTTGTAAAAAGATTGGTGTTTTATTTTGATATTCGGTGTAGCTACTAATAATATGTTGAAGTTGTACGTTATTACATAAAGTCGAACCAATATAAATAATATGTTCAATGTTTTTTGTTTCAGCGAATTGAAGGCTTAATGCAGTAACGACTTCACCGACAAGTCCTTGTACAGTAGCTAGTATATCGGAGCTACTATTATTTGATTCTGTAATGGCTGCTTTTCCGAAGTTACTAGCAGTTAAGTTATTATCGATAGGGGAAAGAATACCACCATAAATATCTCCAACCGTAATATCTAGTTCTTTTCTAGATCCTACTTTTGTTAGAGGGATTACATCTTCAAAATGATCTATATTTGTTAACAATTTTGAAAGTCCCATAATAGTCCCACCGCCAACTCCGGTTCCACCAGCGCGAATATATTGTTCATTATAAACGTAATGGATAGAAGTACCTGTACCGATATTGGTTAAAATAAAATTGCGTATAGCATGTTTTTCTTCTTTTAATATGTATTGGACACCTGCAAGAGTAGCTTCAAATTCGTTTAGCTCTATTATTTTATATGAACCTGTAAGCAGTTGCTGTAATAGTTTCGATTTACCACCCGTAATACATATTTGTTTTATGCCATTGTTGCTTTTAATCCAATCTATTATTTTATGTTGTTCATGCGAATAAAATTTTTCAAAAGTTAATAGCCTTTTTTCGTTAAAATAAGCTATTTTCGTTAATGTGCCTCCAGCATCGATACCGATAGTACGTTCCATTTTCCTGCTCCTAACTACGTAATATGTTTTCCTATTTATTTTTAATTGGTTGAGAATAGATATTCCCAACTGATATAAGGAACAATTTAATCTGCTTGATATATTAATAGTTTTTCTATAGTTACAATAGGCTGGTCGTTTACAGTTGCAATACCTTTACCAAGAACAAAACCTCGGCGATTGCGCGTTAGTTCATAATGTAAATCAAGTTTATCACCGGGATATGCTTTTCCTTGGAATTCAACTCCATCTAAAGAGGAGAGGAATCCTAGTCCTTCAGAATCACTTGTATGTACAAATGCACTAAGCTGAGCAAGTGCTTCTACAATTAACATATGAGGCATATGTTTGTGACTATCATTTATAAACCATTCGTTATTTGTAATGAGTTTATATCCTGTAACGAATTCATCTTGTTTTACATTTGTTACTTTATCAATCATTAAAAATGGATAACGATGGGGAAGTGTGTCTTTAATATGCATATGAAAGTACCTCCAATTAATAATACCCCTGCTAAAGTTAAGCAGGGGAGTGGGAACTAATTTTTAACTAATTCATTTACTTTTTCAAGGACGAAAATGCCGCTATTTCTAATGTTTTCAACAACTTGTTGCAACACTTCTTTATCTTGAACGAGTGCAATACGTACGAAGCCTTCTCCGTGAGGTCCAAATGCATGACCAGGTGTAACAACGACATTCGCACGATCCATTAATGCATAAGCGAAGTCTAGAGAAGTCCATCCTTGTGGAATTTCAGCCCAGACAAACATACTACCAGCTGGCTTATCGACATTCCAGCCAAATGTTCGGAATCCATCGACTAAAGTATCTCTCCGTTCTTGATAAATATCGCGGTTTTTCTCACAAAATACAGCGCCATTTCTTAGTGCTGCAGATGCCGCTTTTTGAATTGGTAAAAATACACCGTAATCGGTATTAGATTTAAATTGAGTAAGTGCACGAACAATTTCTTCGTTTCCAATCATATATCCAATACGGCTACCTGCTAAACTATAACTTTTTGACAAAGAATTGATTTCTACACCAACTTCTTTAGCACCAGGTACAGAGAGGAAGCTAATTGGCTTATTACCATCGAAATAAAATTCAGCATAAGCAAAATCATGGACAACGATAATATTATGCTTTTTCGCGAATGCGATTACTTCTTTAAAGAAATCTTCATGAGCCATTGCTGGAACGGGATTCCCTGGGAAGTTTAAAATCATCATCTTTGCTTGATCGGCAATTTCTTCAGGGATGACTTCTAAATCTGGTAAGAAATCATTCTCTTTCTTTAAAGGCATGTAGTAAGGTGTTGCACCAGCCATTTGAATACCTGTTTCATAAGCTGTATATCCTGGATCAGGAACTAATATAATATCACCTGGATTTGCATAAACCATAGGTAAATGAACGAGCCCGTCTTGTGAACCCATTAATAATAAAACTTCTTTATCCGCATTTAATAAAACGTTATGAGTGTTGTTGTAATATTCAGTTACAGCTTCGTGAAATTCTTGAATACCTGATAATGTATACCCGTAGCTCTCTTTCTCACTGGCTGTATGTACCATTGTTTCTCTTACAAAATCAGCGGGCGGCATATCAGGATTTCCGATGCTCAAATCAATCATGTTATGACCTGCTGCAATTTTTTCTTTTTTATAGGCTCCTAATTCACTAAATATAGAAGATTGGAATGCTTTCATTCTAGTTGCTAACGTGTAAGTCATCAAAACCCCTCCTAAAACAGTGCTTTCATTCTGCGTTTTTAATTATTCTGAAAACACATGTTTATATTTTATCATTTTTTTATGAAAATTAAAACGATTGACAAATTTAGAGGAAGGATTAGCCTATTTTGAAAAGTATCGATGTAAATAGCGTAGATGTGTTAATTGAAATGTCTATTATAGGATTCATTTTATATAACTTAAGGTATTTTCTAGTTTTTATTAAGTATATTTCTCATGTTTTGAATGAAAAAGAATACGAAAACAAGGGCTATTTTTGTGGCCGATTTCTAAAGTGAAATAACGCAGAAAATATTTTCTGCGTCTCCTCTGAAATGTAATCATTTCTTTTTATATGTGCATAATTTTTCGGCTGTCAAAAAGTATACATTTAATGTACCGTCGGCAACTTTTAAAGTTTGGTCCGATGTAAATGAATTACCATAATCAATGTGATATACATTAGAATTTTTGACAAATGAGCCTTTATATAAATCGTCTTTATTCTCTGTGGTTTGCATTTCTACTAAATTTTGCACAATTTCCTCTTTATTTTCTTTTTTGACAACTGTTTCAAATTTATAATATACAGGGCATTCACCATTTTTATTGTCAACGACTTCCCAAGAACCGTATATATCGTTATTGCTGCATCCACTAAGTAGGATGATTAGTATAGGAATTGTAAGTAGAACCTTTTTCATTTTGTACTCCTTTCTTTTAAATTTGAATAAACGTGCGAATACGATAGGGATATTATAATAAATAAAGTTTAAATTTTTTTAAAGAATTATTTAATTTCATATAAAAATTTAGGAGAAATTAAATAAGCATGAATCTAGTGTAAAGTCAGATTCATGCTAGTACTATAGCCTATGTTATGTCTTTTTTGAGGATAAATAAAGAGGAAAGCAGAAGCACTATTCCATTTATTATATATACGCTTGCGATCATAAAGGCTAACGTACCTGCGCCAAATCCTGCTTTATCGAATATAGAAGCAAATGTTGCGATAGTCAAAAAGATAATGGGAGTCAGTAGTAAAAATATGAAACCTGCCACGATTCTTTTTTTAAAACTATGTCCAGATAAGGAAATGGCTAAAAAGTTTAGGATGCTAAACAGAGCAATTGCAAAGAGCAGGACAATAAATACTTCAATGCCATCAGACATTTTACCACTCCTTTTATAAAGAGTACTCTTTATAATCTATTCGAAATAAAAGAGGGATACTCCTTTAGATAATTTCAATAAACGTAATAAATAGGCGTATTATAAAACAAAGAAGTATGGATTCAATATTATATCCATACTTCTTTGTTTATTTTATAAATTCGCAGATTGCGGATGCTGTTTTTCATAATGTTTCTGCTTAGAAAGGGAAATAGAAATAATCAATAATGAAACGACTCCGAAGATGAGAACCATATATTGTAACCCAATTGTATCTAAGAAGAACCCTGTGCCAAGTAAGACGATTTGGAACATAACCCTCTCAAACATATTACGGAATGAGAAGAGGCGACCGTGATAACTTTTTTCAACTTTCGTTTGGAAAATTGTCGACATAATAGGGAAGAAGCAGCCAACACTAAACCCAAACAAACCAAATGATGTAAGAGCCATCCATTTTATATCGCTAAAGAACAATGAAAGGTGTGCAAAAGCAGTACAAACTGCGAAGAAATATAGTAATTTTTCAGGTTTGAAATGATCAGATAGACGTTTAATTACGAAGGCACCTAACATAAATGCGACACCTTCAATTGTATATATGAACCCTTTAATCGTAGGATCATGTTGCATTTCGCTAATGTTAATAACCATTAAATTAAACCCAGCTATAAATAATAGAGGGATAATACTTAATATAAGTGCTGTAAAAGCAATAGGAATTCCTTTTAAAATACGAAATACTTCCATAAAGCTATTATCTTTTGCAGCTTGTTTACTTGGTGTTGTTGATTTCTTATCTTCGAATTGCAGGAAGAAAGTCGAGAGGAATAATAAGGCGTACGCTGCCATTGAGAAGGCATACATGTACTGTAAACTCATCACAACTAAAAGAATTCCACCTAGTGAAGTACCTGCAATACGAGCGATTGTACCAACATTCATATGTACACCGTTCATTTGTAATAACTCATGCTCACTTACGATGAGTGGAATCACAGATTGTAATGCAGGGAAATAAAATGCTGCTGAAATTTGAAGAGCAACCATAAATGCAATCATAAATGCGATACTTTCAAATTGAATAGCGAAAAACATGAAAATAACACTTAAAACTCGACCAAACCCAGCGTAAAGAAGAACTTTTTTCTTTTCATACTGATCGATGACACGGCCAGCCATAGGTCCAACTAGAACACCGGCTAATAGTCCGATAAATAATATAACTGATTTCATGAAATCAGAAGGGACATATTTTTGCATAAATTCAAGGTTGCCAAGAATACCAAGCCATAATCCTAGACCTGCAATAAACTCCCCAACTAGAACAATCCAAACGTTTTTATTACGCCACATAACATAAAACCTCTCCGTCTTTTAAAATGAAAAACTCGTATATAAAACCTCCTTATT
The DNA here is from genome assembly GCF_049310765.1 of Bacillus sp. PSXD-155. Taxonomy (NCBI): domain Bacteria; kingdom Bacillati; phylum Bacillota; class Bacilli; order Caryophanales; family Bacillaceae; genus Bacillus; species Bacillus sp. PSXD-155. The sequence goes on from NZ_JBMOWC010000017.1 coordinate 105,366, forward strand.
TATGTAGTATTTTTATACGAACTTTTTTAGAGTCAGAGTCTATATTACGTGTTTCATAATTGGATTTCAATCTTTTTGATTTGTAAAAAATTTGATGTATTAATTGATGAAATAAGTGAATCAAAACGTAAAAAATTTATGATTAAAGCTAATAGAAAGTAAGGATAAATATAAAAAAGCAAGAACGTATAACTACGTCTTGCTTTTCTCAAGTACAAAATTAAAAATTAATTTCACTTAGCAACATTTACGCTCTTGTCCAATAGCTAAAGCGCTAAAAGATAGAGGACCAACAACTTCTGCACTTGCACCACTAGTAAGGTTTTCTGCAGTTAATGAATATTCGTGTGTTACACTGCCAACGTTTTGATCTATAGCTTGAAATGTTTGTACGTAAAATTGTTCAGAATCTGTTGATTCAAAACCTACTTGTGTATTGAAAATTTCAATATTATCACGGAAAATTCGGAATAAAACTTGTGAAGTCCCAGTTATACCATCTACACCAATTGTAGCGATTAATTCTACTCGATTATTTCGTGAATCTCTACTTGGAATTCTCAATTTCAAATTTGCTAGAATTGCTTTGTTTGGAGAAGAGGGGATTGCAAAAGTTGTTTCACCAGTTTTACTTAAAGGTTGAGTAGCTTGGTAATCAATGATATGTTTAGACAAATATTAGATTATTTAATAGAGTCAACAACAATTGTTGAAAAGAAGCAATTTACATAAAAGCATCAAGAATATATCACAATAAGATGATATTTTTCTTAATGCTTTTTGTAATTAAGCAGAATATTCTTCTTTACGTACTTCAAAAAATTCATTACGTCGTAAGTAATTATAGATTTTCTCTGAAACCTTTTCTTCTTCAGACACTAAGAAACGATGATCAAAAGCGTAGAAAGATTGACCTTTAATTAATTTTACGTAATACATATAATACGCCTCCTGACACTTGATTATTATTTGCTTCATATTATGATGGCCTATATGTCTGCTAAAAATACTTGGAGTTTCAAAGGGGGTACGTAAAGTGATGAAAGAGCTTACAATTCTGTAAGGTTTATGTCACCTTTTTCGATAGTTTACATTCACCAATTTTTTCTATACTACAAATAAGTTACATAAAATAAGGGGGTAAAAAGATGGATGAAGTAATTGGAGAAGTTGTAGCAGGTATTTGTGAATTTGTAGTGGAAGTAACAGCAGATGCTATAGGAAGTTTAGTTTCCGGAAATGATGAGGAAAAAGAAACATTATAATAATTTGTAAAAGCATAAAGTTGATCAAATTATAAAGGCTGATTTCTAAAGGGAAGTCAGCTTTTTTATTTTTTACATTATATTAATCTGATTTGAATATTCATTTGTTATTATATTGAAGAAACCTATATAAGGAGGTGAATAAACAAATATGTCGAATTCGGGGGCTGATTTATCTGTTTCTCGTTTGATTGTGGCAAATGTAGAGGAAAAAGAATATCATTTTATTGTTCGTGAACATCCGATTGTAGGGAAATTTATATCGCTATTTGAAAATGGAAAAGAATATGGTTTACTAGATAAACAAATCGCTAATAAAGATAAATTTATTACATCGGAGCTTACTAAATTAGATTATTTTAACATAGATGTTTTATATCATACACCTGGATGGATATGGATTGGTATGGATCAATTTGGATTACATGCTCGTGAGGCTACTTATAACGAAGTAGATGTTATTATGAAGTTGAAAGAGGATTTATATTATATAGACGTATATGAAGAAATGAAAATGTAATAAATATTTAATCAGGTTAGGGGAGAAGTTCCCGTAGCCTTTTTTGTTTAATAGTAAAAGTAAAATTTATATTATGTTGATGATAGGACAGCACGATAAGAAGTGAGATGAAAAGAGGATTTGAAAATACATGAAGAGAATTGTAATAATTATATGAATCGTATATGTAAATTACAATAGAAAGAAGATGATAAAATGAGTAAAGAGGAGCTTGTGAAAAAACAGTTTGGCAGTAATGCAGATAAGTATGTGAATAGTAAAATACATGCTAAAGGACAGGACTTACAGCATGTAGTTCAACAAGTTGAATCTCGCCATAATAATCGTCTTCTTGATGTTGCTACTGGTGGCGGACATGTTGCGAATATGTTAGCACCTATGTTTGAAGAAGTAGTTGCACTTGATTTAACAGAACAAATGTTAGAAAAAGCAAAAAGTTTTATAAAGCAGAATGGTCATGAAAATGTGTCTTTTGTAGCAGGAAACGCAGAGGATTTACCATTTGCAGATCATTTTTTTGATACAATTACATGCCGGATTGCAGCCCATCATTTTACGAATCCGGCTCAATTTATTTATGAAGTAAATCGTACGTTGGAGGATAATGGATTATTCATCTTAATAGATAATGTTTCGCCAGAAAATAATGAATATGATACATTTTATAATTTTATAGAAAAGAAGCGGGACCCAAGTCATGAACGAGCTCTAAAAAAGACAGAATGGCTTACTTTATTAGAAAAAAACGGTTTGCAAATGCAGTCATGTCTTACTTTTGATAAGAAGTTTGATTTTGACTGGTGGTGTAATATGATGGATGTCCCTGTACAAAAGCGTGAAAAATTAACAGAATGTATGATGAAAGCACCAAACGAAATGAAGGAATATTTTAATATTCAACTTAAAAATAATAAAGTAGATTCGTTCTATACTGAAATGGCTATGTTTATATGTAAAAAAAGTACAACATTAAAAAGATAAATGTGTTGCAGTCTTTCTGAAGTACGATATACTTAGTACAGAGAAACTGTGAATTGAGGAATAGTTATTATGATTCGTGTACGCATTGAAGGTACTGAGGAAGAAATGCTTGAATTTATGGGGAAAATGCCAGACATTCCTGGATTTGAAAAGACACATATGAGAGATCCAAGAAAAGGAAATAACCCGAAATACGATTCAAGTAAAAATGTACTAGCATATTTGTCTTATAAAAAGATTGAAGTCGCCAATAAATAGGCGGCTTTTTTAGTTTGCGCTGTTTCACCGCCTTGTCTTTTTCACATAATAATAATAGTAGATTATGCTGAAGAGGGGTGAGAATAGTTAATAAGAAAATCATCTTTTTTGGAGACTTTGGTATTGATGACGCCGTAGCGTTAATTTATGCAAATAAAACATGTAAATTAGATATTCTAGGTATTGTTGCAGAGTACGGGAATGTATCACGAGATATCGTTACGGAAAATGTTTATTTTTTAGAAAGGTACTATGCTACACAAGTGAAAATTATTGAAGGTGCGAGTAGGCCGATGACAGCTGAAGAACCTTTGTTTTTCCCTGAAATCCATGGGGATCATGGTTTAGGTCCTATTATTCCGCCTGAAATGAGAATTTGTAAACGAGAAAATTTTTGTGAATTAATCAAATTAATCGAACCTTGTCCAGAAGATATTATAATTGTGGCGACTGGAAGACTAACGACGCTTGCTACGTTATTTTTATTGTATCCAAATATAATGGATCGTATTTGTTCGTATTATATAATGGGCGGCGCTTTCCTATTTCCAGGTAATGTTACACCAGTATCTGAAGCGAATTTTTATGGTGATCCAATTGCAGCAAATATTGTTATGAAATATGCGAAAAACGCTACTATATACCCGTTAAATGTAACACAGGGTGCGCTTATTACGCCTGAAATGGCCAATATAATAGATAAACAAGGAACTGGACAGGCGAAACTCATTAAACCAATGATTGATTTTTATTATGAGAATTTTTATAAAAAAGAATATCCAGGTATTGGTGGAAGTCCCATACACGATTTACTACCGTTTGTCTCGTTTATAAACGATAGTATTTTCGAATATAAAAAATCGGCAGTGTGGATTAGTACGACAAATGATGTGACTAGGGGCCAAAGTGTAGCTGACTTTAGAAAAATAGCTGAACCAACAAGGTTTGATGATCGGCCGATTCAGAGAATTGCTGTTGGTTTTAACTATCCTGCTTTTAAAGAAGAGTTTATGCGAACAATATTGAAGCCAGATTGTCCTTAATGTGTGTAATAACAAGTCGGATAAATCGTTAGTTCGAAAAATAGTTTATCGGTGTGTATTATTCTCAAAAATCTTATAGTTGAGCAGCATGAATAACTTATGAAAAATGTCACATAACTAATAGTAAGCAATTGTTTCTAATTATATTTTGATTGGTTAAATATAAAGGAGGTTATTATATGATTTGGTCTTTAATCGTTGGTGGTTTATTAGGATGGTTTGCAAGCTTAATTACTGGAAGGGATGTACCAGGTGGTGTAATTGGTAATATTATTGCTGGTATTATCGGTTCTTGGATTGGTACGAAATTACTTGGTAGTTTCGGTCCTGTAATAGGCGGATTTGCAATCATTCCTGCTTTAATTGGTGCGGTTATTTTGATCTTCATTGTGAGTTTTTTACTAAGAGCAATGCGGAAATGAATGTAGCAGGACTGTTTACATTTGTAAGCAGTCCTTTTTATATGTTATGCTAGTATTATACAATCAGGAGGTGTCAGCATTGAAATCATTTACAGTAAATTTCCATCAAGAAGATAATGCAAAAGCGACAACAGTACATAAATTAAGTGAAGAGGACTTCAATAAAGCAACTGAAAAAGGTACTCGTCATTTATTTGATTTAGATACAAACGTTGGCTTCTTCGTATTCTTTGATGCAGAAGATGCAGAAGGAAATGATCAATACTTAATGTTACAATATGAAGGAGATCATGAAGAACCAACTGCGTGTTATGGATTTGATTTAAAACTATACTATCAATTTTTAGCACTATACTTAAATGATCTGGAATACCAAGGTGAAACAGATGAGGAAGAGGAAGAATATGGTCCAATTCATCATTTAGCTCACTTACTTTATCATATTGTTGAAGATGGTAAGTCAATCGAAGTGTAATATACATATTTAAATTAAAGCTGTCCTTTTGGGGCAGCTTTTTTATATGACATTGAAATGGTGTACTTTGAGCTAAATAAAGTGAAGCTTTAATCAGTGGGGGGTTCATCCCAACTGATTATTAGCCCTACCAATCGGGCTTTTACGGGCAGCCCTTACCCCCATCTAACTTCTTTGCTTCGACGTGGGGATCTTACTGCCCGGCAAATAGCGGGATAAATTAATAATAGAAATTTATTTATTAAGTAGGATTATTTATTACTTTCATGTTAGTATCGTAAAACACCTGTTATAATGATTGTAATTAAATTCATGGAGGCTAATTCTATGCTTGTAGATGTAAAAGCTTTTATTAAAGCTGCAGGTTTAACATGTATTTCATCATTAAGTGGAGATAATACATTTGCTTATAATTTTGAAACTGTAAAAAGCACTATCGCTACATTTTTTAAGAAACTAAGATTTACCGTTTAATTTCATTTCAACCAGTAGGAAAAGAGTAATCACTTCCTACTGGTTTTTTTCTGTTTCTAGGAGCTGTTGTGACGGCATATTTTCAGCTATAGATAGAGGATATTATCATTGAGAAGAGAAGGTTTAAATAAGGAGATGAATACAGTGATTAACAATATAATTCCAAGTTTTTTAAAATTATGGGAAAGTGACGATTTAGAATTAGAACTCCTTAATCGATACTTTACTTCGCATTCAGAGATATTTGAAGAATACTTTAAGTATCATTGTCCTAAAACGAAAGAACGTCTTTCTAATTCCATTAAACAATATCCCGCAAAAATAGAAGATATTCGTATTATTGCAGAATTATTACCAATCATTATTCAAGAGGTAACAAATGAATATCGTAATAAATATAACTTTGATGTAAATATGAAATTCCATTTATTCGTTGGAGGATTTGGTTCAAATGCATTTGTAGAAAGGGAAATCATTGGAGACATATTTTTTGCGGCAGAAAAATTATCTCCAGATTTGAATCATCTTCGTGTTATTGCTGCTCACGAAATAGGTCATATATATCATAATGTTATGCTACAAAATACTGGAATGGATTGGACTAGGGCTGAATGGACCGATGCGTCGGTAAGTTTGTATCGTGAAGGTGTTGCAACTTATTTATCAAAAAAAATCGTTAAAGATTTAAATGAGTCTGTTTACTACTCATATAATAGTGACGGTGATCCATGGCTACAATATTATAAAGAAAATGAAGAGAAAATAAAGAAACGTTTTTTACAAGATTATGTTGAAGGATGGACAGATGAAAAAGAGAAAGAATGGTTCCGTTTATCAGGAGGTAGTTACTTCGGATATAACAGACTTGGTTACTTTTTAGGAACAGCTTTTGTAACATATTTTGTACAAGCCTTTGGAGAGAATGAAGCACTGACTTTTTGGAACAAACATAATTTGAAAAGTAGTGTAATGGGTTGGTTATCGAAATGAATAAGATGCAATAGGGGGGTAAAATGATGAAAGGGTATTTGAAAATAGTCATGTTGTTTTTGGCTTTAGCATGTATGTTTGCGCTAGCAGCATGTAATGGGACAGACGAAAAAAAGGAAACAAATCCAACCTTGGAAAATAATAAAAATGAACAAAGCAATTCTTCAGAAGAACAAAAAATCCTGAAGCAAAACCAAGTAAAGAAAAAACAACAAAACCATCACCTGAGCCAGATTCGAAAGATAGAACACTTAATCAAAAATCAATTAACCACGTTAAAGATTTGTTTGAACTAGCAAAAGAAGGAAAAGTACCTAATGTACCATTTGGAGCCCATACAGGGGATATTGAAGAAATTGAAAAAGCGTGGGGAAAAGCAAATAAAACCGAATATGCAGGGAATGGAATGTACGCAACTTTTACAAATAAAAATGTTGTTTTCGGATTTAATAAAGGCTCACAAGTTTTTGATGTACGCTCATATCATGCAGAACTAAAATCGATTACATTACAAGAAATTGAAAAAGCGTTAGGAAAACCATCTTCAGTTAAAGGGAATGGTGAAGACAAAATATATGTATACAAAGTAAATAACCAGTATGAGTTAAAATTTGTCATTCCAAAATCGACTGGTAAGGTAGATCATATTTCCGTGTTTTCACCAGAGGATAGTATTAATAAAATGGCAGGATAAGAAATTAAGTGATTTCAAAAACACCTCACTTTCTTTAAGTGAGGTGTTTTTAGTTGTAAACAAGGAACGTTTCCTTTCATATGGGAAATACTTCACTTTTGTTTTTTAGCATGCATCGAATAAGAAATGTTTATCTACTGAAAAAGTAGTAACCTATAAATTATGTGTAGGCTGGTTCACGATTTTTTTTCGTTCCAAATTTTGAACAAATAACGCTTGTACAATACCTCCAACTAATAAGAAACTAGCGCAAATATAAAACAGCATACTTCCATTTAACTTACTTAATAAAACTGCACCAATAACTGGTCCACACGTTCGAGATATATCCCAGTGTATACCGTAAATTGAAAAATATAAACCACGTTTATCATGAGGTGCAATTCCTGAAACGAATCGTAATAAATGGTTTAGAGCAATACTTTCTCCAATGACTAAAAAGAGTAAGGTGAAGAATAACGACAATATCGTCGTTGAATAACTAAAGCCAACTGCAGCTATTGTAAAGCAGGTATAAGAAATAAGGATGATTTTCGCCATAGAAAATCGTTCAGACCATTTTACGAGGAAGATTTGTAGAATGATTTCCAAAATGGCTTTGCATGTTGAAATAAATGCGAGTATGAATACGAGATTAGGAAATACATGTTCTGCAAAAATACGATAATTCGTCTCAGTTTGTGCATAAAAAAAGCTAATAGGAAGTGTAGAAAACATAAGACCGAATATGGCGTAATGTTTAAAAACAAATTGCTTTGGTGAACTTGCCTCAATTGTTTGTTTCGTCTTACTTATAGTCGGAACGGTTTCTGGGATCTGGGTCCAAACAACAACGGCATATATCGTAAGGGTTACACTTTGCACGATAAATAAATATTCTGGGTGAGTATTATAAAAACTTGCACCGATTAAAGGGCCGATTACGGATCCAACTGCTCCCATCGTTTGTAGAAGAGCAAAAATTTCTGCTTGCTGCTCTTTTTTTGTTAAATCAGCAATTTGTGCACGTTGAGCCGGAATATATAAGGAACGGCCAATGCCATTAATGACATATAACAGTGCAAATATAAAAACGGATTGAGCGAAAACGAAACTACCGATTGCAACACTTTGTAGCAATAAGCCGAGTAACATAATCTTTTTCCGGCCATATTTATCAGTAATTCCTCCAGCAATAAGTGTAAATAAAATGTCTGAAAGTGGCTGTAATCCGAAAATCAGCATAGTTATTATTACATTGCCGTTTAACATTTTATTAACGTAAATAATCATAATGATAGCTAGCATAGATTCAGTCGTTCGGGTTAATAATTCACCACACAGTCTAATAAAAATAGGTTTATTGTAACGAAGTAAGAGATAATTCAATATTAATTCCTCCTTTCTATATTGAAATGATAAGATGAAAGAAGAATTGGAAAAAGGGTAGAAACAATAGGGAGTATTTTTCACCTTTTAGGGGGATTATGATGTTTATTTTAGATCAATATATTGAACTATGGATTGCTTATGGAAAAGGGAAAAAAGAGGGAGAACGATTGGAAGTAACAGTGCAAAATATATCTGAAACATTATTTTGTACAGAGCGTAATAGTAAATTAATTATAAAAAAATTAGATGAGTTAAATTGGATCAAGTGGTTTCCAGGTCGCGGCAGGGGAAATCGTTCTAAGTTAATATTTCAAAAGCACCCGATGTCTTTAATTTTAGATAGAGGAAAAGAAATAACGAAAAAAGGGGATGTGAAAAGCGGAAGCATATTTGTGGAACGCTATAGCTCACATTTTCCGTCAGTAAAGGGAGAATATCACTGCTGGGTAGATTCAATATTTGGTCATAAGATTGAAATGACATCTGAAGGGAGAAGAGATGTACTCCGGTTGCAAGTACAAATGAATTTAGATATCACATTAGATCCTGTATACGCTACAATGCGTTCAGAATGTCATATGGTAAAACATATATTCGACACACTCGTGTATGTAGACGGTAATACAAACATTATAGAGCCAAGACTTGCATTTCACTGGGAATATAATGACGCTGAAAAAATATGGACGTTTTATTTACGAAAAGGAGTTCACTTTCATAATGGAAAACAACTTACTGCACATGATGTTATATACTCATTGAATCGATTTATGAAGCTGGAAAATAATGCACACGCATGGATGTTACAACACGTTGAAAGTATCCGTTCAGTGGATGACTACGTTGTCGAAATTCAATTACAAACGGAAAATAAAATGTTTTTACATATGATAAGTGCAGAACAGTGTTCTATCGTGAATGAAGATGAAGCAGGAGAGCTAATTGGAACAGGGTCTTTTCAATTATATAAAAGTAATGAAAATCTGTTCATTTTAGAAGGTCATCCTTTATATTTTCGTGAAAGACCTTTTTTAGATCGTGTTGAGTTGTGGAATGTAGAACAAGGTGTAAGTACATACGATGTTTTAGTAAAGGCGCAGTATAAAGATAAAGAAAAACATAATAAAGAATTGTCTCGGCTTGAGTCGAACGTGACATATATAACATGTAATCTTACGAAAGAAGGACCAATGCAAGATGAGTTATTTCGGAAAGCGTTATATAAAATCATTCATGGTTATACAATCGTTCAAGAACTCGGCGGAGAACGTGGAGAAGTGGCAAAGAAACTAATATTAGCAGGTGAAAGCATTGTAGAGATTGAGGAAGATGTAGAAAGTTTAATTAAAAGGAGTACTTATCATAATGAAGTGCTACAGCTCTACACATTTACAGGACGAGATCATGTTGAAGATGCACAATGGATACAAAAAGAGTGTGCGAAGTACGGGATTCGTGTAGAAAATAATTTTCTTGATATAGAAGAGCTATTGGAAGTAAGTACGATACAAAAGGCTGATATGATGCATGATAGTGCCACAATAAGCGAACGAATAGAAGATAGTCTATTATATATGTTTCTTACAAAAAATAGTTTTATTCATGGACAAAGCAACATGGACTTTTATGAAAAGTTGTCTATTTATTTTAAACAAGAAGAATTAGAGAAAAGAGTTACATTGTTACGCGATATTGAGGATACTTTGTTACGTCAAATTCATATTATTCCTTTGTATCGTAATAAACAAGAGGTAAGTACACATGAAAAAGTCCAAAATATAATGATTAATTCACAAGGTTGGATTGATTTTTATAATATTTGGTTTAAATCTTGATATATAAGGGCTTTTGCGCATTTTCATAAGATGTGTAAGAGCCTTTTTTGTATGTAGGAATAGGTTTGTTTTACACATTGTTACGCTACTTGTGATAAAAGTCTATTTACAGCGTAACAGTGTTATGTTACATTGTTATCAGGAAGGAGTGTTATACAGTTGAGTACAGATTTGATTTCAAAAAAAGATTTATTAGAACTAACTGGCATTTCATACGGACAGTTATATAGGTGGAAAAGAAAAAATTTAATACCGGAAGATTGGTTTGTACGAAAGTCAACATTCACGGGTCAAGAGACATTTTTTCCGAAAGAAAAGATATTAGAGCGTATTGATAAAATCCAAACGATGAAAGAGGATTTATCACTTGATGAACTAGCGAATATGTTTTCACCGAGTGTGAGAGAAATTCTTTTAACAAAGGAAGACATTTTACGTAAGGGGATTGCATCAGAACCAGTTTTACAATTTTTCATAGAACAAACGAATAAAACAGCAGAGTTTCAATTTGTAGATATTCTTTATGTGTACATGTTAGAAGAATTATTACAATCGGGAGATATTAGTTTAGAAGAAGGAAAAATGGTCTTGCAAGTTTTACGTGAAAATTATGAAGCAATTAAACATAAAACTTGTGATTTAATCATTGTACGAAAGTTAGGGATTTCTACATGTTTATTAGTTTCAAACGTGGAAGATTTAATTTTTGAAAAAGGCACTAAAATCGTTTTACGCGAAGCGATTATGAAATATACCGAAGCATTAAAAACGAAATTGTTGTAGTGGAGGAGAAAGTATGCGTACAGATAATTTGATTATAAATGGTTACGGTTCATCGAATGGTGGCGAGTTTCATAAAGTGCAATTAAACGGAAAAGGTACTGTGAATGGAAATGTTGAATGTGACCAATTTGAATGTAACGGTTACGGTGCCGTTACTGGAAATTTGAAAAGTAGCAATGCAAGAATTAGTGGATCAGGTAAAATCGACGGTACAGTTCATGCTGAAACGATGCGAATTGATGGAAAAGCAACAATTACGCAAGATGTGAAGGCAAACAGTTTGAAAATTGCAGGAAAAGGTACGGTAGGTGGAAATGTCACTGGTGAAGAATTTAAAGTCAATGGTCAAGCGACAATTGATGGTAATTGTGAAGTGGATACGTTTTCTTCAGAAGGACAATTTACAATTGGTGGATTACTAAGCGCTGATGAAATAAATATTAATATTCACGGTACATGTCGAGCGAAAGAAATTGGTGGTCAAACGATTAAAGTAAAACATAGACTAAGTACTTTTAGTAGGCTGTTTAAATCAGTATTTGGTATGCAATTAGAGGCTGAACTATTAGAAGGTGACAATATCGATATTGATTATGCTCACATAAGAACGGTAAGAGGAAATAATGTTACGGTAGGACCGAACTGTGAGATTGAACTGATCGAATATACGGGTGTTCTTACTGTTGATAAAAGCGCAAATGTAAAAGAAATGAAGCAGATTTAATGGAAGGGAGAAAATGATATGGAACATCAACATAGTCTTACTGTTAATGGTTCTGGTAGTTCAGCAGGCGGAGATTATAATAAAGTGAAGATTCGCGGTGAAGGAACGATTTCTAATGACATGAGCTGTAATGAATTTAAAACGTACGGCACGAGTGAAGTGTGCGGTAATATGAAAGTGAAAAGTTATGTCGTGTATGGAGATAGTGAAGTACAAGGAAATGTAGATGCGGAATATGTAAAAGTATACGGAAATATACAAATGCATAGTGATGCTCATATTGAAAAAATAAAAGTAAGAGGTATGATAGAAGTTAAGGGGAAATTAACTGGTGATTTCGTAGATGTGAAAGGCGCTTTAAATGTAAAAGGAGATATTGAAGTTGAAGAACTGTCACTAACTGGTGGCCTTGAAAGTGATGGATTACTTAATGCTGAAAATATTGAAATTTCACTTCGTTATGAAGGTAGCAAAGTAAGAGAAATTGGCGGTAAGAAGATTACCGTTCGTAAAAAAGCGAGATTTATTCCATTTACAAATCATGCTGGAAGCCTCCAAACGTCTATCATTGAAGGAGATGAGATTTATTTAGAGCATACGATTGCTGAAGTAGTAAGAGGAAATAATGTTACAATTGGTCCCGGATGTGAAATTAGTGTTGTAGAATATCATACTAGTTTTAATCAAAAAGGTAATGCAGTCGTAAAGGAACATAAACAAATATAAGTAGTACGAGGGAGAGCAAGGTTATGGTTGAAAAGAATAATAAGCTCGGCTTTGTTGTAGCGGGCTTATTGCTAGGTATTTTAATGGCATCAATGGATAATACCATTGTCGTAACAGCGATGGGAACAATCGTTGGTGATTTAGGAGGCCTTGAAAACTTTGTATGGGTCGTTTCTGCCTATATGGTCGCAGAAATGGCAGGTATGCCGATATTCGGAAAACTATCAGATATGTATGGTAGAAAGAGGTTCTTTATTTTCGGTTTAATCGTCTTTATGATTGGTTCGGCGCTTTGTGGTACTGCTGAAAATATTACACAGTTAGGGATTTATCGTGCCATTCAAGGTATTGGCGGCGGGGCATTAGTGCCGATCGCGTTTACTATCGTTTTTGATATTTTCCCTCCTGAAAAGCGCGGGAAAATGGGTGGTTTATTCGGAGCAGTATTTGGTTTATCGAGTATTTTTGGTCCGTTGCTTGGTGCGTATATTACAGATTACATAAGCTGGCACTGGGTATTTTATATTAACTTACCGCTTGGCGTTTTAGCACTTATTTTTATTACATTCTTTTATAAAGAGTCACGAGTTCATAGAAAGCAAAAAATTGATTGGTTTGGCGCAATTACTTTAGTTGGTGCAGTAGTTTCTTTAATGTTTGCGCTTGAACTTGGCGGACAAAAGTATGATTGGGATTCTAACTTTATTTTAAGTTTATTTGGTGGATTCGTTATTTTAATTATTGCATTCATTTTTATTGAACGTAAAGTAGAAGAACCGATCATTTCATTTGAGATGTTTAAACAACGTTTGTTCGGAATGAGTACAATTATTGCTTTATGTTACGGAGCTGCATTTATGTCAGCAACTGTATACATTCCATTATTCATTCAAGGTGTATACGGTGGCACTGCAACAAACTCAGGATTATTACTTTTACCAATGATGTTAGGCTCAGTCGTAACAGCGCAGTTAGGTGGTTTTTTAACGACAAAGCTTAGCTACCGAAACATTATGATCATTTCTGCGGTTATTATGCTAATTGGACTATTTTTATTAAGCACATTAACGCCAGAAACAAGTCGTGCATTATTAACAGTGTATATGATCATTATCGGATTTGGAGTCGGTTTCTCATTCTCTGTACTAAGTATGGCAGCTATTCACAACTTCGGTATGGAACAGCGCGGATCTGCGACTTCGACGAGTAATTTCATTCGTTCATTAGGTATGACACTTGGTATTACAATCTTCGGAATGATTCAAAGAACAGGTTTCCAAGATCAATTAGAAGAAGCATTTAAAGGTATGAGCGGGGGAATGAATACAAACACATTAGGGGATTCAAGAGCCATTTTATCAGAATCGACAAGATCTCAAATCCCTCCGCAAATATTAGATAAGATTATTGATGCTCTTTCTAGTTCAATTGTTCAAACGTTCATGTGGGCATTGGTACCAGCTGGATTAGCATTCATATTCATTTTCTTTATGGGAAATGAGCGCATGGTAATTAAGAAACAACAAAAGAATAAAAAGAGCGAAACATCAAAAGCGTAATGAAAAAGCTCCTTTCCAATTGGAAAGGAGCTTTTTCCTATGTATGGTGTTAGATTAGCCTTCGATAATTTCGTATTCTTCGTCAGCAAGTAATAAAATTTGTGTTTTCTTACCTTTGTTTTGAACTTCGATTACATCGTATGCACCTAAGTCTCTTACTTTGCTTTGAGAAGCGTTAACCATAACTTCCATAGAATCAATTAAGATATCTTCTTCAATGTATGATTCAGGCAATGCCATATCTTCAGTTTCTAATACACATGCGTATAGATTTTGTAAGTTTTCAGCAGTTGGGTTTTGTTCCTCAACATCAATGATGTTTTTTACTGCTTCCATATTTTCTTCTTTTACTTGGTATACTTTAATTTTAGCCATTGTTTTAATCTCCTTTATAACGTAATCGTAGAGGCTACACTTCATTATAACGTTTTTTTCATGAAAGATGAAATTGTTATATGTATTTATAGTAAAAATTATGTGTTATTACTCATTATTGGTGTAATTCCCTTACTAATATTATGAATAGGTAACGATATTCCTACGTTAAAGTTATATTGTCCAAGCTTTTTTGTTTTCCTTTCATATATATGTATTAGCTATTCTATATAAAGAAGGGATGGAGTGTAAGTGGATTGTGAGCCGAAACGTGATTGTGGATGTTGCCAAAATAGTATATGTGAATTTTTACAAAGTCTAGAACCGTATACTAAAGTTGAAAGTATTGTAATAGCAGGAAACGAAATCGTTGTATCCTATTTTCTTTCGTTTAATGTGATGAAAGGGATTGTATCATTTGTACAAGAAGACAGTGAGGTTATATTTGTAGATTGCTCAAAAATTGATGCAATCCGAATAGGAAAAGTTTGTAGTTGCAAATCGAAAGTTAAATATATTGAAGAGGACTTTAGCTTGCTAGGAAATGTGTGCCCGCAATGTTTAACAGAGGGGAGCACAATCTTTTTCAATTTTCATAATCCAGAATTAAATTTATCTTTACAAGCGAAAACAATTGATGCACCTATATGTACTGAATTTACAGATGAACTTGGGAATATAGTAAAGCAAGTTGCAATCGTAGGTGAAGCAATTGTTTCTAAGGATTTTGTTCAAGTACCTGAACTGTTAGATTTTCGATTAGTTTTATCGGATACTGCTGCGAACCCTTTGAAGTTTGGAATACTATTCATTAATTTTCCTGATATTACATTCATTATTCTTTTCGCATCTAGTGGATACTTAAACATTTCAAATTGTTTAAAAGTAGAGAGTGGAACTGGTAATATCGAAATAGAAGAGCTGAAAAAAATGATAAAGGATGACGATAACACGTACAAATCGGTTGTTAAATTGACTAAGGTATATAAGAACGGTGAGACGGAATCTTTTATTTCTAAGAAGGAGTTATAACGCATTTTTTGATAAATCCTTATACATTATGTTGAGGGTTTATACATACACGATGTATATTCTAAAGTTTAAAAAGTGAGATACTCTTTTTTTATTAGATGTTATAATAATTTTATATTTGTGAATAATTTATAATTATATAAAATTTTAGTTTAATAGGTGTTTGCTTATATGGTAAGTGGTTTATTGAAAAATTATATATATTGAATCTTAAATATTTAGAATACGATTGATTTTAAAGAAGGCGGGAATGTAAATGATATATGAAGCGAATATACGTACAAGAAAAAAACTAGTTTCTATGTTTGATGATTTCAATAACGATGTTTTACTTTCTTATTTACAAGGACATATGGGTACTGCTTGGGTAAATGATCTTGAAAATCCAACAGTAGCACAAGTTACGGTAGGAATTTTCACATTTTACGCTGGAGACCCAAATGTGCAAGAAACAGAAGAGTTATTACGTAATATTCCAGAAAGAATTTTAGTTATCGTAAATAGTGAAGAGTGGAAACAACGCCTAGAAACATTCCATGAAAGAAAAATAGATAAGTTTTTACGTTATAAATTCAAACGAAATCCAGAAGTTTTTAATCGTTCAAAATTACAATCTTTTATATCAACACTTCCAAAAGGATATGAGTTAAAAAGAATAGATGAGCATATCGCAAATAGCCCTACATTACATAAGATCTCCGAAGATTTTACAAGTCAATTTCAGTCGGTAGAAGATTATATAAACCGTGGTATAGGTTATAGCATTTTATATAACGGAGAAGTTGTATGCGGTGCATCCTCGTATAGTATTTATAATGATGGAATTGAAATTGAAGTTGCGACTGATCACAATCATAGAAGAAAAGGTTTGGCAACTGTAGTTAGTGCAGCTCTTATATTGGATTGCTTAGAAAATGGAAAGTATCCAAACTGGGACGCAGCGAATACTACATCTGCTAACCTAGCAGAAAAGTTAGGATATGTTTTTGATAAAGCGTATGATACTTATTTTGTGGATAATAGATGAGTGAAGGAATTACATACTAAAAAATAAATGCGCCCTAGTACGTAAGTCTAGGGCGCATTTATTAGTTGGTAAATATCTTCATAACAATCTTATCACATTTTATCTTTTGAATGTTTGGAATTAAAGATATTTATGTGACTTTTTGAAAAAATAAAAGAGCAGCTAGCAAAAGCTTACTGCTCCTCTCCAAGGGAGAATGGAGAAATACAATCATGTTACCTATAGTATTGACGGAATATTAAGTTTTAATCAGCCATTTATAAAAGGAGAGATAAAATATCTTTAATTAATCCTTAGGTTCCGATTAGGAGTACTGATAGAAAAACGATTGAGAATATACTTTGTTATCCCGCATTAACGGGCAGTAAAACCCCCACTGATTAAAGTTTCACTTTATTACATTTACAGTTTAAATAGTAGAACGTGTTTATCGTAGTTCTCTAAACACCAATTATATTTTTTTAGAATAATTGGATGGACTGCTTCTTTCGTAGTATCGACTTCAGTATAGCCATATTTCTTATAAAAGTTTTCTAATTCCTCAAAAGGAAGACAATATACATCTTGTATTTGTGATTTTTTCGCAGTTTCTACTAAAAATGAAACAAGCTCACCAGCTAATTGAAGCCCTCTAAATTGAGGCAGAATAAAAATCCCGCCCATTTCTAAAGTATCTTCATCTATTTGGACTAATCGGCCAACACCTGCATACTCGCTGTTATATGTAATAATTGCAACTTTATCTCTTTTTAAATCACTTCGTACAAATCCTATTGAGTCATATTGATTATTAACCCATTCTAAATCGTTAGATGTGGCCAATTGAATACTCATATACATCCTCCTTGGAAATACTAGCGCTTTCTTCATTATATAGAACATAACATACTATATCAAAAGAACCTTGAGATAGCACATTTGTTTAAGTTATTAGTTAAAAGTGTGGGATTGCTGGCATTGCAATGTAGGGTTCACCAAATATAGGATAATAATGTTGTGAATTTAGTGTTACATAGTCAAAACAAAAAATAGTTCATGTGTTCGATAACGCACGATTGTTTAAGTGTAGAGAAAATTATAGGGGTATTTTAATTAGTAGCTACTGTATTCATTGAAGCTATTAAGGAAATGTGGTAATCGCCAGCCTTAGTGATACAAATCATATTAGGATTTAGTAAAAAAACTCTTCCTAAAAAAGAGGGAGATTAAAGATAAGAGCACTTCGAAAAGTGCCCTTCAGTAACGACTACTCATTCTAAAAAGAAAGGATGCAATATATCATATGAAGTTAAGTGTATTTAATTATGGGCCTTTTATATAAAAATTTTATTTTGTTCTGAATAAAAAGGCGGTTGTTTCCGCAACCACCTTTCAGTAAAACAAAGCACTTTTTATGAAATAAATTATGGATGGTCCCTAAAAAAGGTTATAGGATATACCCACATTTTTATAACTAAAGTGACGAACTCAGGTTATAAGGAAGGAACAATTATATTGTATGAAATCTATTCTAGAGTAGTCACAAAGAAAGTTGTCTTCTTATTAGAAGGCAGCTTTTTTTTATTAGAAAAAGAAGTAGAAGATTAAGTTACTTGTCCAAACAAATTTTAAAAAAATACATAAAATGCTATTAGTTAGTCAATATTTTAATATTGCTAATTTTTAAGACTAAAAGGGGTGATTTTATGTGTGAATGTGAAGTTTGTAGACGAAAGAAAAATCGGGATCCATTAAACCGGGAGTTTGAGCCGAAAAAACGAGTTCCTGAGCCAAAAAAAGAGGATTGTGAGCCGAAAAAAGAGGATTGCGAGCCGAAAAAAGAAGATTGCGAATCATTAAATTATTATTCGTTTAGTAAAAATGCAAATTTTTTAGAGGAAGCTATACAAACAGATGAAATCGATCAAATTTCTGAGGAATATATTGAAATAGTTGATTCAGCAGATGTACAAGTTACTACTACAGATACAAAAGCTGCGCTATCTATCCAAGCGGCATTACAAGCAGCTATCGCAGTTGTAGTAAGTATTTCTATAGCAGATAGTGAAAAGGCAGATAAAATAACACAAGAATTATTTCAAAAATCAGCTATTAAACAAATTAATAGACAAAAAACATTTATTAAAAATTCTAGAAACGTAACCGTAACAACTACTGATACAGATATTGCAGTGAATATTCAAATTCTCCTTCAAATTTTATTAGCTTTATTAGTTAAACTAAACATTTTATAAAGTGTCTATCCTATTGATATTTAGCTATAAGTTTTCACTCTAAGTAAATGTTTTTTGTTGTAATACGTGGTACAAGCTTGGACTTTTTATTATGACTGAATTAATATTCAAGATTAATGGTAAAGCAAGTGTGGAAAACTACAAATAAAGATAAAATACATGATTTAACAGTAATGAAACTTATATTTATGTGAAGTGAAGGAAAGCTGTCTTCTTATTAGAAGTCAGCTTTTGATTTTATTAGCAAAAAGAAGTGAAAATAGAAGATTAAGTTACTTGTCCAAGCAATTTTTATTTCATTACATATAATGCTCGTAGATATTTAAAATTTTTATAGAAAATTGATTGGAGTGAATATTGTAAATGGATGATTTAAACAAATTTTCTTCCTTTAAGTTTGATAAGGATCAAAAGAATATAATTATAGACCTTTTACTCTCAGATATTTTTAATAGGCATGGGATAAATGAAGAAAAACTAAAAAATTTATCGCCAGAAAAAAAGCAGCAAATTAAAAGTATTGTTTCTGAAATACAATCACAAGTTAATAATTATTTAGATTGAAAGGGGGTGAACGCATGGACAAAACATGTCATTCAGATGAAAATAAAAAGTGGAGTGCATTAGATTCCTCAAATCCTCATCCATCTTTTAAAAATGCTAGCGTTTCAGAAGCAGCTGCGCAAGAAAGTAAAACGTATCAAATTTCTGAAGAATCTATTACAATTGTAGATTCAGCAGATGTAGAAGTTACTACTACAGATACAAAAGCTGCTTTATCTATTCAAGCAGCATTACAAGCAGCTATCGTGGTTATAATAAGTATTTCTATAGCAGATAGTGAAAAAGCTGACCGTGTAGCACAAGAATTGTTTCAAAAATCATCTATTAAACAAATTAATAAACAAGAAACTGTTATTAGAAATTCTAGAAATGTTACAGTTACGACTACGGATACAGACATAGCAGTAAATGTTCAAATTCTTCTCCAAATTTTATTAGCTTTACTAGTAAAATTAAATATTTTATAAAATGTTTAACTTGTTTTTATCTAGTGATTCTTACAGGTGAATATTCACTTTTTTAATTATAGTACAGGCTATAA
>NZ_JBMOWC010000018.1:0-112544 GCF_049310765.1 Bacillus sp. PSXD-155
TTACGTTTCTTTTAAATACTTGGTTTAAATGGATTAGATTAAGTAACTATTGTTCTAGCTTTTTGATAATCAAGACAACTGAAGAAAGGAAGGAATCATTTTATGAAAAAATTAAGGCTGCTAACATTTGAAAATATAGTAGAACCCCTTTTAAATGAAAAGGTATCATTTATATACTTTCCTATTGAATGGCTGGACATCGTAGAGATACATTATAAGACATTTTTATTAACGAGTAAGTTGAAACGTTTGAATGAAAGATTGTATGATATGTTTTCGGATATATTGTTTATTCAGCATAACCCGTACGTATTAAATGAAAATACACCATGGATTGTATCGAAAGAACCTATTAGACAAGAGCAGCTCGATTATATTTTTCAAAGTTGGTATGAAATTATTCATGATTGGAAACCAAATAGATTAGTAGAACCACCAAAATATGAATGGCAATCCGATTTGATTTCTAATTTGCCAATACTACATGATAATGAAACGTATTCTAAGTGGGTGCCCGCTTTAATCTCACATATTTTTTGTGAGCGTCCTATATATTTAGAAAATACAAATGCAGAAGAAATCTATTTTTCCCCTCTTAGATCACAAAATATTTGTGAGGCGATGTCAGGGCCGATAAAAGATGAAAAAACACAAGATTTTTTCTCCTATGTATATCGATTCGAATGCATAACCCGCGGTGGTGAGAACGCTCCATTATTAAATATTTCAATAGGAATTCGGAGATTTTATCAAGAATATAAGATGATAGGTCAAGCAAACCTTGATATGACAACGTTTGCTTGACTTTTTTTGATAAAATGCAAACATTTTGCAAACATAGGTTATCCAAAGATACTTTTACCGAAGTTTTTAACTGCTTCTTCCTGCATATTCGGTAAAACATGAGAATAGACACTTAATGTCATTGAAATATCTGTATGACCTAATCGCTCACTGATGATTTTAGGGTTAACCCCTTGTTTCAATAGTAGAGTTGCGTGTGTATGTCTTAAATCATGGAATTTAATTTCTTTTATACCTACTTTGTGTGTCATTCTAATGAAGCTTTTTCTGAAATGTGCTCTTTTTATGATTCTTCCAAACTCATTACAATTTATTAAATCTTGATCTAGATAAGCAGAACCAAACCTTAATTTCTCTTTATTGATTAAAATTTTATGTTTTTTTAAGGCTGCTATTGTTTCATTAGGTACAGGAATTGTGCGTTTTGATGAATTTGTTTTTGCAGTTGTTTTGATTTTATTGTCATGACCAGATGTTTGATTTATTGTAACAGTATGTTTTTCAAAATCAATGTCCTGCCATCGTAAACCTAGAACTTCTCCCAGACGCATACCTGTAGTTATTGCAAGTAGATACCCAATGTGATATCGTGATTCTTGTGAATGAGCTAAAAACTTTTTTACTTCTTCCTCTGTCCAAGTCTGGATAGGGGTTTTTTCTTTTTTAGGTATCTCAGCAAAATCTGCTGGATTTCGAGAGATAATATTTTGTTTTACGGCTAGGTTTAAAGCGCTCTTTAAAATTCTATGCATAAGCAGAATAGAATTGTTTGCAATCCCTTTATCTATCGCTTTCTTATAGCATTTTTGAATGTGCATAACATTTAATTTATGGAGCGCGACCATTCCTATACTAGGTATAACATGTTGGTTGATAAATGCCCTATAGCCAGCAAAGGTACTCTTTTCTATGCTCATACTTTTAATTTCTAGCCAATGATTTAGGTAATCTTTTAGCGTAACTTTAGATGGCTCTATAAAAGTTCCTTCATTCAACTCTGTAATTTTCTTTGCCACATCAGCCTGTGCTTCTTTTTTTGTCTTATACCCAGAAAACCACTTCTGTCTTCTTTTTCCTGTCTCTGGATCAGGCCCGATATCAATAACAATACAATACTTATTTCCTCTTTTTCGAATATGTCCTTTCACTTAAAACACTCCTTCATTTGTTTTGAATCATGTTGTATAAGTCTAGTTGTAATTTTGCTGCTATGAAAATTACATGTTTGGACATATCAGCGATGGATATATTCTACCATATATAAACAAATTCAGTTAAAGGATATGATTGTCATCCAATGTTAAATAATAGTAAAATATTAATAGAATTAGATAAAGGGGGATGTAAGACTATGAGAAAATTCACAAATGATCCAGGCGGACATAAAGTAACTAATCCTGGTGTAGGGTGGCATAATGAACCGGGTGGTGGTTGGAAACACAATCAAGAACCTGGTACAGGGTGGAAAATGATTTCTGATCCAGGAGGCGGTGGATGGGATATAAGTTTAGACCCTGGAACAGGCATATAGTACATAGGTGGAGCTTAACGGCTCTTTTTTTATTGTAGAAAAAAGAGCCGTTAGGCTCCCTTGAGAAACGTTGATATATAACGATTTTAAAACTTTCTCAATAAGAATCAGATAACTACACGACTGAATTTTGGAAAAAATGTGATATTATGAAAATAATAAAATAAACGGACGTGAAAAAGACCTACGACTGTGCAAGTGGTGCTCGCAACACCCTTACACCGTCCTCCCTAAACGCGCTAGGGAAAACACTTGTCATAAGTCTCAAACATAATTATAACACATAACCTAGATATAATGGCACGTTTTCCTGTAAATATAAGACATCTAGGGTAACGTTGTCTTTTTTGTCCATAAGGAGGACAAGGATTGTGCAAGTTTTATTGGATTTAAATGACATGCAGGAGTGTCTAAAATCAAATGGTTATACAAATCGTAAATTGGCAACACGTTTTAAAGTAACGCATACAACAGTAAATAGTTATTTTAAGAAGCAAGGTAAATTTGATTTTATGCACTTGGTTGATGCGCTGAAGCTATATAAGCCTAAAAATATTGATTTTAGAAGGGAATGCATCAAAGAGTGTATACCTACACTATCACATAAAAATTTGAAATTAGCATTAGAAGTGTTAGATATGTTTGGAGAATATGATCTTCAAGACCTAGTAATTCAACGAATAATGAGTTTTAAAACTAATAAAAATAAAAGCGAAGAAGAAAAGAAAAAAGGCAATTCAAAAACTGTAAGGATAAATTTAAATTTGGTTCCATTATACAAAACATTAAGAGAAAGAAGTGAAAATACAACTACTCCTAAGAGGTTCTTTGAGAAAGTTGATAAAATGAGAAAAAATCAAAAATACTCAGATAACGAGCTGGTAATAATATCTGTTTTAAATACAATTTACTCTTTTTTTGATTTAGGTAATTATAAGATGGTCAATGAACATATTCAGCAATTATTACCGGACATCTTGGGAATTAAATGTCATACCTTAAGAGATTCTCTTTTATTAAGAATAAAAGAAATGGAAGTTTTCGTTGCACTTCACGAAAATAATTTAGACGAATCACGTGAATTATGTTTTGAAATAATAAATGATCAAAGTAATTGCTATGTCAGCACAAAGGCAGTAGCATATTGCAAAATTGGAGAAAGTTATGTTTTCTCTGATTATCAAAATGCTAAAGAGTACATGGAGAAATCATTAAATATAATTGGTGTTCCAGTGAATAAAAAATTAGAAGTAAGAAGAGAAAAAGTACTTAATACACTATTATTTTTAAGAATATATCATGAAAAAGATTTACATACCATTAACCCAGAAAATCTAGATGATGCTGAAAAAGCATTCTTATATGTAAAGCTAGGTGAAAATCAAAAAGCGATTAAAATTTTACAAGCTTTACAAAATACAAATGGATATCTTAGTAGTTTTCAATTGTACTATATGGGGCTTGCGGTCGGAGGAGAAGAAGGGAAGAAATACCTAGAAATGTCTATAGAAAGTTTTTCTAAATCAGGTGATTATTTCTATATATTCCTACCAAAGACAGCATTGAAATGCTATAATTGAATTATACAAAAAGGGTGGTGAAACGCTTGAAAAATAAGCTTTTGAAAATAGTTTTCACTATTGCTACTGTAGCTTGTCTTTCTATCACAGCTTTTCAGGTGACAGAAAAAGATAAGGTGCAAAGTGCTAAAGAACAAAAAACAACTTTATATATGATTGATCCAGGCCCAGGAGGCGGGTAATTAATATAATATTAGAAATGACACTATCAAATTGATAGTGTCATTTCTGCTTTATAGGGAATGGAAATATTTTGACTGAAACGACAAAAACTTTCCACTTTAAGACGGTTAATATATAAAACAGGATGTAAGGGGAGAATTAAGGATGACGAAAGAGGAAATTGTAATCCTATTTTTAGATACTGTGAAAGAATATGCACCAGATCAATTAGAAGAATATATAGCAGAAATTAAAAAAATAGCCATTCCTAATTAAGGGGCTATTTTTCTGTTTTATTATGGTGTTTGCTAAGAGCTTGAGCGATAGCTAACATTTGTTCTAACGCCATATCTTCTTTATCCTTTGGCAGCGGTTCTAGCCATTCCATGATTTCTTTGAATTTTTTATATTTATCATCACTAGAGTCGTCATCTTTATTTTCTCCGTACAAATAATTTACAGGTACATTAAATCTCTTCGCTATCTTTTCTATGGTTTCACGACTTGGGAATGCTTTTCCATTTTCAAACTTTGAAACAGTCCCTTTAGTTAAATCCACTTCTTTTCCGAATTGTTCTTGATTCATTTTGTTATCTATTCGAATTTGTTTAATTCTATCCTTCATTTCCATATTTAAATACTCCCCTTTTTACGATATATCGTAAATTACGTTAATTACATTATAAAGTTTCCTAGCAAGAAACGTAAAGAGTAAAAAAAGTTTCCTTCTCTGAAATTTTTTTGTTAAAAATACTTGAAGTTTCACGTTATGAAACTTATAATGAGTTTGTAAGCATCAGAAGGGAGTGATCAGATGCAAAATCAAAAACAACTAACGGCACTTCAAAAAGCTTTTGAAGATTCTGGTCTTAAATATCATGAATTAGCTAATATGGTTGGTATATCAAAGTCTTACTGCTATAAAATTATAAATTATAATCTAAGAGTTTATTATGATGTAGCTGTAAAAATATCAAATGTTTTAGGTAAAGAAACCGACATTCTATTTAATGAACAGGAAAAAAATTTTGAATATGAAGTTTCATTGGATGAAACTAAAGGGTGAAAAAAATGAGCCAATTACAAGTTTTGCAACATCCAGTAAATGAGTTTGTTTTTATGGAAGGGAATTAATTTGTTCATGATGGTGGAAAGAAACTTTTCGCAGCAACTTGGAGAGACGTAAAATCAGCGTTTGCAGTATACAGTTATTGCAACATTTTACAGAAAGATTTCAATGAAGAGATATCATACATAAAAGCATGACGGCCAAGGTTAGTATGATTATCCATCGTTAATATAATTTTGGAAGGAGAAAAAAGAAATGGGATTAGATCAAATCATTAAAGAATCAATCCGCGAAGTTGTTCGAGAGGAGATACAAGCTGCTTTAGCGCAGTTCCAACAACAATCACAACCAAACAAAGTAATGAGGGTGAAAGAAGCAGCAGAATATCTTAATATCGCTGTTTGTAGAATGTATGAATTAGCAAGTCATCCACAGTTTCCAGTGATTAGGGAAGGGCGCAAATTACTTTTCCTACAAAAGGATTTAGAAGCTTGGCTTGAAACACAAAAGGAGGTGATTTAGTGGAAGATACAACATCGTTAGTTATATTCGCAATGTTTATCGCGTGCAGCGCATTGTTACTTTACATTACTTATGAACCAATAAAACAGTGGGCTTGGAGTGACGTAAAACAAAATAAAAAGACCCATGGCAGTGGGTCCTTTAAGAAAAAACAGTTGTTATAAGTATATCACGAAAAGTAGGGAAATAGTAGGTGCGTCTAACTGAATATCAAGTGCTATTACCTAATAAGTTTTGGAACTTAGCAAAGAGCAGGGATGAATTAAAGCAAATGGTTGAACAGTATTTCAAGGCTGGTTATCCGCATTATGAAATTCAACGAATTATCAAAAGTGGACAAGTATATGTGGCGGTTTGTACAAGGAGGTAAATAAATGGCAACATTTCGAGTTAGTAAAAGTAAAAATTACACAACCATTAATAATACAGGTCTTCGAGATGAACGTTTAAGTTGGAAAGCAAAAGGAATATTGGCTTACATTTTATCGTTACCAGATGATTGGGTGTTTTACATGGAGGAAATATCTACTCATGCGAAAGATGGAATTGATAGTTTAAGAGTAGGAATAAAAGAACTAAAAAAATTCGGTTATGTTAGAAGGTTTCCTGTAAAAAACGAAAAGGGAAAGATTACTAACTGGGAGACAATTATTTATGAAGTTCCACAAGTGGAGAATCCAGATATGGAAAATCCACTTGTGGAAAAATCACAAATGGAAGTTCCATTTATGGAAAATCCCAAGCTACTAAGTACTAAAGAACTAAGTACTAATAAACAAAATACTAATATACAAAGTAGTGGTAGCATCTTCTCTTTCTACGAAAATAATTTCGGTATTTTAAATTCATTCATAGCCGAAAGTATTTCGCAATGGGTAAACGATACAAGCGAAGAACTTGTACAAGCAGCTATGGAGCGTGCTTTGAAACAGCAGAAGAAATGGAATTATGCTGAGGGGATTTTAAAACAGTGGGTTAATAAAAACATTCGTACTTTAGCTGATGTTAATGCAGCAGAAATAGAGTTTAAGAACAAAGGTAAAAAAGGAGCGAATAGAAATGGCAACACCAATGAAAAAATTGGCGGAATCCCTGGAATCGAAGGTGAATTACCATTCTGATCAATGTATGAATCACTCCTATGTAATAGGTGGACAAACAATCATTAAGCCAATTCAAATGATTATTTATCAAGGAAAACCTGTTTGCCCAAGATGTGTAGTTGAGCAAAACGATAAAGTTTTGGAAGAACAAGCTAACGCTCATTATAAGAAGATTAGCCGTTTACAGAAATTCAACATGCTGGAAAAGGCTAGTGTTATTACAAATAAGAAAATTCCTCTTTCAAGATTATCTGATTACAGAACCGGATGTGATGAAACGATTAGTCACAAGAAAGCTGTAGAAGAAACCTTGGAGGATTTAAAGAACGTAGAAATTAGAAAAGTTGTATTTACAGGAAATCAAGGGACGGCAAAAAGTTTCCTAGCATACAGCATGCTTCATGAATTAAATCAATATTTTTGGGATATCAGTCAAAAAGAAGAAAATTATCATCTTATGAAAAGTTGCTTGTACGTTGAATTAGAAGCAATAACAAGAATGATTATGGATTCTTTTGATGATAAGAGCAGTAAATATACACTTCAATATTTCGTTCAATTAATTGGACAAGCTGATTTTGTTGTGTTAGATGATCTTGGCGCAGAAAGCGGGTCAACTGATTCGAATAGACAGGCATCGGATTTCATTCAACGCCTTTTATATGCGGTATCAAACGCTAGACAAGGAATGAGTACATTTACCACAACAAACTTTACTGGAAAACAACTCTTTAATAAATACGATGCTAAAACAGTTAGTCGTTTATTAGGTGATTCAAAGGTATTGAAATTTACAACAGCTGATCAAAGGCTTGCAAATTTAGGTTTCTAATAAGGAGGAATAAAAAATGAAAAAAATTCAATTAACGGATGGAATGCCGACAAATGCTAGAAGAGAAGACCTTAAAAAAGATACGGAGAATTTATTGGTGAACATTAAAGAAGAATGCTTAAAAAGTGAATTAAGTTATGTGGAGGTAAATAAGGCCCTTCATCTAGCTGATGAAGAGCTTTACAAAAGCGTAATTCATAATACGTTCAAAAAGTCTTAAAATAATTCGAATTGATCTTCTTCTAACTCTTTTTTATACGCATCATATTGGTCTTGATTAGCACCTACAACATAGGCGGTGTTGTAGTATGTTTGCTCATTGTAGAGATCAATTACTTTCGTGCCAACATGTAATAAAGTCCAACCTTTTGCTAAATAATCGTTGGCACGTGAGTTAGCGGAATCATCATCAAATTCTAAAGTAAATACAATATCTTTCATTAAATTTCCCTCCCTTCAAGGGAGATTATACCAAAATAGTAGGTTTGAGTGGGAAAAGATTCTAATAAGGAGGAATAAGCATGTGTGTATTATGTCATGATACAGGAATTATTCGTAAAGAAACTTATCCAGGTGTAGCTCTAACGGAAGGCTGTAATTGTGAAGTAGCGATCCAGCAACAAGAAGAAAACGATAAGCGTTGGCAAGCATGGTTAATCAAATTTGAATCAATGAAACAAGAGTTGCAGCGGAATCAACAACAAAAAGTAAGTTAACAAGAAAAAGGGGGATTTCAGTCGTATGAAGCCTACGAAAGTTGAAATTGATGTTACAGATAATAAAATTTACGTGGTCAAAAATGGTGAAGTTACTCCGCTGAATCCTCCAGCAACAGGGTTTGGGGAACAAATCATTACGTGGCAAAGTGGGAAGGTTGATCGGGTATCAACTACGTATACGGAAAAAATTAAATAACTGGGGATGCGATTATGAAGCAATTAACGATTGATGATTTAATGGGAAGTTTCTACTACAACGCTATAAGCACCAGTGAGAAGTTTTTGAATCTAAGCTTTGAAGTACATTTTTACGATAAAGAGGAACGACAAAAAATGGATTGTTTTGATGCTAAAACGGAAGTTGAAGCTTGGAATGCTGCGATAGAAGAGCATGGCAATGGAATTCAGAAGATTATGATAACTTTTTCAGATCGTACTAGGGCAGAATTTTTGGCGCTTGATTAGGAGAGAGATAGAACTGGGGAAAATGCCTCAGTACGATTCGAGAAATCGATTGTGAGAAACTGAAGGAATTAAAAAAGGAGCTGGAGATAATGAAGGAAGTAATCAAGGAATATATAAATAAATTGCAACAATCAGCGCTAGAAAACAGAAAGGGATCTGACAAAGCGTATGATGCTGGAGATTTAGGTTTATCAGGTTACTATCGTGGTCAATGGATTGCGAATGAGGGAACAGCAATTGCATTAGAGACTATCTTAAATCAGCACAGAGAAAAAATGTAGGTTCAGATTTATTAAAGTCAGACCAAATTTGAATTTTATAAGAAAAGGGGAATGAGAGACATGAAATGGATGTACAACCTTGATAGTAATAATGAGATTTGGACAAGTGATAACTATGAAACAAAAGAAGAAGCTATTCAAGCAGCTTTAAAAGATTGGACAGATAGAATGGTAGCGGATAGAGCGGCAGTTGATAATGAATTCCAAATTGGGCAATTCAAACAGTATGCGCCATGGATCAATGCAGATGTGTTGTTGGACGAATTGTATGAACGGGCAACCGATGAATGTGGAGAAGTTGCAGAATCTTGGCTTTCAGGTGTACCGATGGAAGAAGGGGAGAAGCTTCAAGAACAAATTAATAAGGTAGTTACAGAATGGCTAAAAGGAATAAATGAGCATCCTAGCTTTGGTTCAATTGAAAATATTGAAACGTTAGATGCTAGCAAAATTGAATATAAAGAAAACTAAACAAAAGCGTTATTTTAATCGAAAAGGGGAATGGAAGATGGATATTTGCGCATTTACAGATGGAAGTTCATATACACAATTCGTTGGTAAGAAGTCGCTCTATGAAAGTAAGGAGAGTTTCGCTAAAGAGTGTACTAAGGAGTTCTGTTACATCTTAGAAGATATATTTTCAGAGCAAGAATACCTAAAGGTAATGAGCGAGATTACTTCAGAAGTCGTACATGATAATCTCTATTGTCGATATTATCCTAGAATGCCAGAAGAAATGTCGTACTTGGATTTGGAATCAGGTTACCTGTTTTGTGATAAAAGTAAGGGTGCTTTTGAGGTGTATGTTATCGACATAGAAGAGTTAAAGAACTTAATAAAATAGTTATTGTATAATGACAAAAATTAAAGAACCTGTTAGTTATAACAGGTCCTGTGTACAAGGAGTTCAAGGAATACAAGGGAACTGGGTTAGAGAAACCTTTGCATTGCTTGATTTAATAGTAATGTATTCAAAATAAACAAAAAAATGAATAAAAGTTAAATAAAAGCCTTATTTAATTAAAAAATCGCGTACAAAAAATGTACACGATTATATAAAACTATGTCTTGTCTGCTCTTTGCATTTTATGTTTATTGTATGTAAAACGTGATACATCTAAATAAATTAAAAGAGCACCTTTAAAAGTGCTCTCTGACCAAAACTAATGTTGAAAAAGAACACCCAAGATATTATATGTATGTTTTTTAGATAGGTGTAATTTAAAAATGAAATCTTTATTTAAATAAAAAGAGCGCTAATCGAGAGCGCTCCTTATGCCTCATTATAACGACAGTGACGAACTCACATTATATAGAAAGGCACTATTATTGTATGTCAAAGTCTGAGATTAGTGAATGGATTTAGATAAAATCGTAAAGGGATTATCTGAGATGAGTTTCAGCTAATCCCGAACCAATCATAGAGAGGAGAATGTATATGCAAGCGAAGACAATGCCTAAAATTATTAAACTAATAAAAGCAAATGTTTTGGCTGTACCTTTCGGAGCCAAAATAGCTAAAATAATTGAGATAGGTATCAAAATTAAAACAGGACCGACAAAATACAGATTGAAAAATAAGAATGCAGTTAAAAACATTGAAATGAAACCAAAGTATTCTCTCATTGCGTTATCCCTTCTCGAAAAGTAAATAATACAGATTATACCATATAGAAAATGAATAAAAGTGATTTTTCAATAAAAACGCTATTTGATTAAAAAGAAGTTAGATAAGGATGAAGAATAGTCATCTCTTATGCTGGGGAGGTTAACAGATATCTAAATTAATTAAGGATGAGTATATGTTGAAAAGTAAAGTGATTAGTTTGTTTTTTGGAATTATAATGGCAATTTCATTTTTAAATCCGTTAGATACCAAAGCGTTTAATATTGATGATCAAGAGTTTTATAATTCTTATAATACTTTATTAGCACCATATGCAAGTCAAGTTATCAGAAGGAAGCTTGGACCAGATCGTCAGTATAGTTTAACGGACACAAAAATTATAAAAATTGAACGGTTCCCAAAAGAAAACTTTAATTTTATTGTTACAGTTCAATATAAAACTTATATAGGAGCTCATAACCCTCCGAATGGCATAGAAACTATTACTTTTAATATAGATCCAAGTGGAGTAAAGGTTATAAATTTTGTTCATAAGGATACTTAAAGAAGAAATGATATTCTCCATACATTGATGAGAAGGATATTTGAATTGAAAAATAAAACAAAAATTTCATTTTATAGAAATAAGGAAACTAAAAAAGAGCACCATGCATCAGTGCTCTTTAAGATAGGAGGTAACACTTTGAGCTGGATGGTTAGGTTAAAAGTATATGATGTAGAAAAGGAATAAGACTAAATTTTATTATTAACTCAATATAAAAGAGCAATTAGCTTTTGCTAATTGCTCGGCCCAAGGTAATAGACATAGAGTGGGTATTAGTAAATTTGGCTATTCACGAGCCTGTTTACAGTGTAACCAAGATTTTTTTAATGTATTCCCTCTTTAAAAACCTTATTTAAACAGTGTTATTTAAAGAGGGAGTGGAGTAATGAAAAAGAATACTTTTCCTTTAAACATGAGATGATTTTTTAATTCTCAATATTATATGAGTGTTAAGACAAAAATGTGTAATTAAAAGAGCAGCTAGAAAAAGCTAACTGCTCAGGTCAGGGAACTACTGCTGATAGGGGTTCATTAATATGAGTTTTGGCTATCGCCTATGCACAGTATTGACGGAATATCGAGTTTTATTCAAGGGGGAGAGGGAAATAAATAATTTTAACTTGATACAACTTGGTCTTGATCAGCAACATCAGAATCAAATGTATTCGTTGCACTAACACCGTTAAAGGTATTAACAACAAAAGAAACATTTGATGCCCCTGAACCATTATAAGATTTTGTATTCTCTTTTGGAGATACGTTATAAAAATCCCCTAAATTAAAAGCACCATTACTGTTTTGAACGACAAGATTTCCAACGACAGAAGGCATAGTATACACCTGCTTTCCTAGAACGTATATAAATTAGTATATGGTGTATTCGTCTAGAGGTTCATTTGGATCTAAGATTTCAAAGTTATCGCTCGTGAAGATTTTAATAAAATAATCCTTTGAATAGAAAGTGAGGTTAGGAGAATGACTGATTTAAAGAAAAATTAGAAAAGCAATTGCTCGTCGCACAAAGGCAGTAGAAAAATATCAAGTTGATAACGCTTGGAGAAATATTTTTGTGAAAGCTGGAATAATAAAATAACAGTACTGGAGGGATAGAAAATGAATGGTAAACAGTTTTTCGGAATGTATTTGGCTCTTTACTTAATCATCATGTTTGTGACCTTTAGTAATGCGAAAAGCTTCATACAAGCTGGAATTATTATGGTACTTGTAATTTTGATTTCAGAAGTTGATCATAGATATGGATTTTATAAGGGAAGCAAGAAAGCTAAAAGCAAACAAATATAGTCCGGCTAGAAAACTAGAGGACACCAATTCATTAAAGCAGCAATAAAAGCTGTTTTAGGAATAGGTGTCCTTTTTATTTTGAAAATGGAGATGGGGAAATGAAGGGGTTAAAGGATCAGTTACGTGAATGGAAAAAGCAATCGAATCAAGCAAAAAAGAAAAAGAAGAAAAAACGAAAAGAGAAATTTAGCACTCGTGAAATTGAGGATTTAATGGGGATGCATAGACCTTGTTATGAACGAAGACGTGGAGCAATAAGACAAAAGTAATCTAAAAATAAAAAGGAGTGGTCTTACATGACTAAACAATTATCTTTCTTACCAAAAATTGATAGAATAGCGACACAAGAGAAATTAGAAGGTGTGTTGGAAAGCGTACGTATACATAGACAATTCGGGATGATGCGTAAAGAAATGAAAGTCACTCCTTCTTATGAAATACGCGAGCACGGTCCTACACATACAGTTGGTAAGCCGTTAGAAGATGTTGCTATAGCAAATATCCAACAAAGTAAACGAGAAGAATGGTTAGCAATAATGTCATTACGTATTAATCAATTTCTAAATCGATTAGGAAATGGGCGTGCAGGAATCATCCAAAGGGATATCATTTATAAACGTTATTTAGAAGAAGAGGATGTATGTGATTACATGGTTTATAACGAAATTGGAATGTCAGAGCGTACTTATCGACGTTGGAAGTCTAAAGCGTTTTATAAGCTTGCTTTTGCACTCGGATTAGAAGTTTACGAGACAGAAGAGACTGGAGGTAATGAATAATGAATTTTGTTCAGCCAATACGTGATTCAGAAGAAATACAGCAGCTAAAAGATTATTTTAAAGAAAAGAGCTTACGTAATTACATTCTCTTCATTATGGGTATTAATACAGGTCTTAGAATCTCAGATATTTTGAAACTGAAGGTAGAAGATGTCAAAGGTAGTCATATATCCATGAGGGAAAAGAAAACAGGAAAGCAGAAAAGAATACAAATTACTGCAGTGCTGAAAAGAGAACTTAAATGGTTTATTGAAGAAAGAGAAGACAATGAGTATCTATTGCAAAGTAGACAAGGAAAGAATCGTCCTATTGGTCGTAGCATGGCATATAAGATACTCAGTGGAGCAGCAGCAGAGTTTGGATTAGATGAGATAGGAACACATACGTTAAGAAAGACGTACGGGTATCATATGTACATGCAAACGAAAAACATAGCATTACTCATGGAGATATTCAATCATTCGTCAGAGAAGGTCACATTACGTTATATAGGTGTTAACCAAGATGCAATGGATAAAGCAATGAGTAGGTTTAAAATCTAATCACCGCTTATTTCTTTTTAAATCTAGGGGTATTGTAGCATTTTGGAAAAACTCACGCTAAGAGTAAGCAAGATCTTATACAGTTCTAGTAACAAACAAGAACCCTAAAACCGCGCTAGGATAGGAATGTATAAAAAAATGCATAGATCCATAGAACAAAAAAGAAGGTTTCTTGGTGAGAGTACAGTTTCCTTCCTTTTCCTTGCTACCGATAATGATACGTTATGTTAACCGAGCATGTATATGGTATACATTGTTTCTTGTTCAATTAACTGGCAGTTTAGTTATACAAGTAATTGGATATTTGTGGTAAGATGAAGGTGAATGAGAGAAGAATTTATGGAGGTTACTCTATGGACTACAATCTTTTTAGAACTTTACCAGAAATACCAAATCCTAAATACATTGTATTTAGTGATTTTGATGAAACGTACTTTCCTCACCAATTAACCGCTGAACGAAAAAGTCAAATACAAGCATTAGAACAGACTATCGTAGAAAAAAGTAGGGTTTCTGGTTTACTTTTTGGCTTGGTAACGGGTAGTAACATTGAGGCTGTTCTTGAAAAAATGAAGAGGGGTGGATTTCAGTATCTTCCTCATTTTATTGCAAGTGATTTGGGAACAGAAATTCATTATTTCAACAAGTTAAAACAAGGTGAAATTGATGAAGAATGGCTTAGCAGGTTTGATAATGGCAATTACCATCCCGATAAAATAAAAGAGATAATTGATTTGTTAGCTTCTAAAAATATTGCTTTAGATAGCCAATCACAGATGGGTGCATCAAAATACAAAAGCAATTACTACTATTTCTGCAAGAATGAAGAGGACGATCAATTAAACCTTAACCATATTAGACAAATTGCTAGTGATTTTAAAATTAGTATAAACATCAATCAATGTAATCCTTTGGCTGGAGACCCAGAGAATGCATATGATATTGATTTTATCCCTTTAGGGACTGGAAAAGACGAGATTGTGAGATATATATTAGCAAAATTTAAGATAGACCGACAAAATGCAATTGCCTTCGGTGATAGTGGTAATGACTTAAAAATGTTACAGGCTGTAAAATTCGGTTATTTACTTGAGAACGCTACAAGTGAGGCGAAAAATGGACATGGACGTTTAACCATAGGTTCTTATTCAGAAGGGATACTTAACACCATTAAAGAACTAGTTGTGTAGTAGTGATTGAAACCATTTTTTATAAGTTTTTAAATTAAATGGTCTTTGTTTGTGAAACAAACGGGTGCTAATGTTAAATAAACAAGATACATTGACTTCCGCTTTCGATAATTATGTAAATAAGCTGTCCACATGGGCAGCTTATTTTATTTTTCCACATAGCATAGGTTATTTTGCAAAATGCTGGTGGCATCTCTATACAGTTACTCATAATTTTTGTACTGTGTAACTCAAAAGAGAAAGTTAAATGAAATCAATGATACCAAGGGATTCAGCGAAGGGGTCAGTTACACACAATATAAGATATGGGTATGTCAATACTATTAAAATACTAATGTTATTTGTTAAAATTAAACAATAAGGAGGTGATATCATGAAAACGTATATTATTTATAACTTGTCTGTTAAAGGATTGGATGAAGAAATTAAATTCGATAAGGGGTATCTATATGTACATGAATCGAATTATATTAATTGGAACATTGATATTGACGGGGCAGAACAGGTTTCGGTATTTAGAAATGCAATAAGAAATAGAGAATATTTAGCATTATCTATTTTCACTAGTAATAAGAACCATTTCAAGGGAACTGTTATGGTTAAAAACATAACTAATGATTCAATTGAATTAAAAGGATCTGGTGAATTATTAGGTTATGTAGAGGAATAAAATAAGTGGCAGAGTCGTGACCGCTTTTTGGCAGGAAATGTGCCGGTTGTTTTGGAATTAACATGATATATTTGTATTGTGAGTAGTGGCGGAAAACACAACTTATAATGTTCCTTTATAATCTATATGTTGTCTAAACGATTTCATAATGATGACACATAAAATCCGAAACCAGCAGGTGGTAACAATTGAATGATACCATTATTAAGGAGAGCTTTTGCTCTTCTTCCAATTACTTGGTAAAGGACGGACAAATAGAGAAAGTAAAATTAGGTAGTTGGAAGAAGAAAAATAACACTTCATTTACCGTAATTAAAGCACAAAAACATTAACTAATAAAAAGGAATACCAATAAATATTATAATTTGTGTTTCTTATTGAGTCTGGCAATATTGCTAGGTTGATTGGTAACATGAAATATTTTTGCGTAAAATCCCCAAAAACATCACTTTCAATTTGTCCATTTTATGGTATAGGTGGTAGAGTTATCTTATGGGATACTGAGATCCTATAAGGAGTAATGAAGAACATAAAAATATAAAATTTCATAATCATATTAAGCGGATTGTGTAATGTGGAATAGGGGACTTTTTATGACTTTTAGTACTGTTACTGGTATGGGAGAACTGAAAATTGAGGCGTATGAACCATGTCCATGTGGTTCGGAAAAAAAGTTTAAGTTTTGTTGTTATCCAAAAGTAAAAGCATCTAAGCCGAAGGAATATGATTATTCGGACAGTAGAATCAATCATATTATGACGAAATCTTGGGAAAGTACTGATTTTGAAACTTGTATGGCTTTTGAAAAAGAGACTTGTCATAAGCTAATAAAAGGAGCGCATTCTATTCAAAATAACCGTATTTTAAATAGAATAAGTAAGGATGGACACGTTTATAGAATTGTAGGTAATGTAGAGAAACAGGATTTAAACACTGAATTTAAAAAAATTAGTAAAAATAAAGCCAGTACTTTTTTAGGTTTTTGTGAGGTACATGATACTGAACTATTCCTGCCTATTGAACAAAAAGAATACAATAATGAACCGATTCAAAATTTTTTATTTGCTTTTAGAGCTCATGCCATACAGTTCCATAAGAAACAGCGTGAATTGAAGAGTGTTCAAAATCTTTTTAAAGAATTTCCATATTTATTGGTCAATCCAACAATTATTAATTGGTACAGAGTAACTTTACTCGCTATGTCGGATTGTGAACGTGATTACTCTATTTTTAGAAATCACTATTTATCTGGTAATTTTGATGGGTTAAGAACTATTCATCGCAAACTAGACTTTGAAGTTGATTTTGCAGTTTGTTCATCATTTGCTGTTCAATATGATTTAAATAAAAAACAAATAAACGATATTTACTTCGATAAATCGGATGAGAAAATGCCATCAATTTATATAAATGTGTATCCAGTAGAAAATGGTACAAATATTATTTTATCCTATCATTTAGAAGATGAAATGAAATATAAAGAATATTTCAATCAATTGGAGTCACTGTCACTTAAAGAGTTGTTAAAACATTTGAGTTTTTTAGTTATAGAATATGCTGAGAATGTATTTTTTAATCCAGGTTACATTGAAGATTTGACTGATAATCAAGAAGAATCGATACTTAAAAGTTTTAGCTCCTCCATAAATGTTTTAGAGAAATTAGACCTAATAATGGACGATAATTACTATAATTTCAATTTGTTTATTGATAAAAGTACCAATTAGGTGCTTTTTTTTATTTCGTAAAGATAAAGGCTGGTGTAACTATGAAACCTTTAACAATACAAGAGATTAATAAGCTATATGAACAAGATAATATCATTAAATTCTATAAGCATCCTTACTGGAGAAGGAACATTAGGATTAAGGCGTTAGAACGAGATAATAACGAATGCCAGGAATGCAAGCGTAAAGGTAAGTATAGCAAGGGTAGGAACGTCCATCACATTAAGGAGTTATGTGATAGACCAGACTTAGCATACATACTAAGCAACCTAGAAACGCTATGCATTCGCTGCCATAACTATATTCATAGCAAAGAGAAGAACATAGTGAAGAAGCGTTGCACGATAGTAGATGAGGAGAAGTGGTAAGTGTGGACAGCCTAACGATACAAAGTAACACGTATGAATTAAATATTATAAGACAAATAGAACGAAAGAAACCTAATGATCGTACAATCGCTGATACTTCTTTATATAAACAATTCAAGACTGACATCTACACAACATACAAACAGATAAGACACATATGTAATCCAAGAGCATGTGAGAAGGCTACACTTGAAACTGTAAAGAAAAGTCTACGTGAACATTGGCTAGAACAATATCTAAATATGAAATTAACAGAAGCTCACATTGTTATTGAATATGCTGAGCTATTCTTTGGTTTAGCTATAAAATAATTTAATACAAATCCTTTGAGATACCCCCCGGGTAAAATATAGAAACAATTTTGCTGGGGGACCGAGCAACGCGAGGGGGGATTTCTCTTTTTATTTTCGCGTTACGCGCGTGGGAATAGAAAAAAAGGCAAAAAAAATACCATCCCTTCTCTGGGATGATTAAAATTTTCGATATGTATTTGTAATCAGTGGACCGTCGCCACTGTTTCCTTCTAAGTAAAACTATACATGATTATTCTCGTCTTTACAAGTGTCATTTTTAAAATTAATCTTCGAAAAAATCCAATGAAAAAGCGGGGTGGTGATATTGTGAGCGGAAAACAAAGTAAATATAAATTAGCGTTCAAAGATTTCTTAGAAGGTGTTAAATACAAGGATATCGCGGATAAATATGGCGTATCTGTTAGCACTGTTAAATCATGGCGCAGCCGTTATTGGGAAGACATGATAAATGAAAAAGGTCTAAAAAATGTTTCGGAAAAGGTTGCAAAACTTCAAAAAAACAGAGAAAAAACGCTTAGAAATAAAATAAGAGATGATTTATATGAACAACTCGGCACGAACGGTATCATACACGCTCATTTTATGGATTTAGTAGAAGATTATATGTCATTTTGGGATATAAAAAACAGATTGATAGCTGATGTAAAAGATCGCGGTGTATCTGTACTAGGCGCTAATGGATTTATGAAAAAAAACGATAGCATTAACGAGTTGAATAAAACTAACACGCAAATGTTAAAGATTCTTAACGAGTTAGGACTTAAGGCGGTATGTGAGGATGATGACGATGATGCAGAAGTCTAATCTTCCTTATAAATATCATCCTTTCATTAGTGAGTACATGCATGCTGTGGAAAGCGGATCTATCCGTTCTTGTAATGAACAAAAACAATTAATGACCTTAGTTCGAAAAACTTTAGATGATCCAAATGTTTATGTTGATGTTCAGGCTATTGAGGATAGTGTTAATATCCCAGCTAAATATTTTCCATTCGAATTATTCGCATGGCAACGTTTTGTTAACGCTTGTGTGTTCGGCGTTCGTTATAAGGACACCAATCGTCTTGTTTGGAATCAAATATTAATACTGATGGGACGTGGCGGTGGTAAAAACGGATATGCCGGATATTTAAACTTCTATATGCTATCTAAACAGTTTGGTATAGATAGATATCACATTGAATGGATCGCGACATCTGAAGAACAAGCAAAAACTACATTCGATGACGTGAAGGAAGTAATAGAAAATCCTGCAAATAAGGTTTTAAAGAAATCATTTAGTGCTACAAAGGTACTAATTAAACATAAAACAAACAAATCTCACATGAAATTCAATACTTCTAATGCTAGAACGAAAGATGGACGACGTCCTGGATCAGTTTGGTTCGATGAAATTCATGAATATGAAGATTATAAGTCGATTAAAGTATTCCGTTCAGCCTTGGGTAAAGTTAAAGATGGACGAACTTTCTATTTAACAACGGATGGATATGTCCGTGGTGGCGTTTTGGATGATATGAAAGAGAAGGCTCGAATGATTCTAAGTGGCGAAGTTGAAAGGAGTAAGTTATTCCCCTTCATCTGCAAATTAGACTCCGAAGAAGAAGTCGAAGATATTGCAAACTGGGAAAAAGCCAATCCTTCTATTCGAGATAATATGGAATTATTCGAAACGATGAAAGAAGAATGGGCCGATTGTCAAACCAACATTCCTATGCATGTTGAATTCATGACAAAACGGATGAACATTCCGAAGCAGCTATTTCAACATAAAATCGCTACTTATGAGGATCTTCTTGCAACAGATCAACCTTTACCTGATGATTTACACAAATATGAATGTATTGGTGGTGTAGATTACGCAGAATTACGCGATTTCTGCAGCGTCGGTTTGCTATTCAAACGGCAAGGGAAGCGTTATTGGATTCACCATACCTTTATATGGCATCAGGCATTGAAAATGCAGGATATTAATCAAGATATTATAGATATAGGTGTTGAAAAAGGACTCTTCACCATCGTCTATGATAAAGAAATCGAGCCCAAACGTGTTATCAATTGGTTTTTAGAAAAATCGAAAACATACGACATTAAGCGTATCGCGATTGATAAATTCCGTTCTGTAATCTTGAAACCTTTATTAGAAGAAGCTGGTTTTAACGAAAGAGTTGAGATAGTAAGGCGCGGGCAGTACATTCATGCTATGTTAGACCCATTAATCCAACATCTATTCATAAATCATAATATTATTTTCCACGACGATCCTGTTATGCGTTGGTATTGCGGGAATGTTTATGTGGACGAACTAGGAAATGGCTCAAAAGAATATAAAAAAATCGACCCTGTCAAAAGAAAAACTGACGGGTTTTTTGCGTTCACACATGCGCTCAATTTCGACGGTGATCTTGAAGACTATGCAGTCGATTTAAACGATATGCAAGTATGGTCATTCTGAGAAAGGGGGTGAAAAAATGGGAATTCGTAATGTTTTTAAAACCTTTTTAGGAAAAAGTGATAATGGAACAGTCCCGGATGTTGATTGTAGTGTGATGACACTTAAAGCTGAAATTGCTTACAAGAAATTGTATGTTAACGCTGCTATCGATTTAATTGCTCGTAGTTTAGTAGCTTGTGATTTTGAAACATATAGAAGTGGCAAGTTAAAAAGAAGTTTGAACTACTACCAATTAAATGTGGCACCAAATAAGAATGAAAATGCCCATGAGTTTTGGTATAAGGTTGTCCATCAGTTAATTTACGAAAAGGAAGCGTTAATTTTACCTATAGGTGAGGAACTGTGGATAGCTGAATCGTTTCATCGTGAAACTACGAATGGTTTTAATGAGTATGTTTATAAAAGTGTTTCGATTAACAATCAGCTTTTAACGAAGGAATTTAGAGAACAAGACGTTCTATACTTGAGCCTTTCTGTAGAGTCAATAAACAACGTGATTAATAGTTTATATAGTTCATATGGACTATTACTAGCTAAAGCGATGTCAGATTACAAAGGCAATGGAAGAATACGTTATTTGTTCAGAGGCCGTTTTATGAATTCGTTAACTGATGAAAACGGAAAAGCTTCGCAAGAACTTTTTGAAGAGAAAGCAAAAGATTATATGAATCCTGAAAAGTTAGCAGCAATCATGTTTTTACCTGACAACGTACAAATGGAAGATCAAAGCAAGGACCCACGTAATTTAGATACGAGGGACATCAAAAATCTTGCAAAAGATATGTTAGATTTCGTGGCAACTGCCTTCCACATTCCTCCGTCATTACTAAGTGGAATAAGTGAAGGTGGCATTTCAACTACCGGTAATCCTACTGGCGATTTAGATAACTTTATCATATTCGCAGTAAGACCAATAGGGGAAATGATTACTAACGAATATAACAAGAAGATGTTCTCTAGAGAGCAATATTTAAGTAAAACATACATTAGATTCAACATGGACAACTTCAAATTGTTCGACCTTACTAAGTTTGCTAATTCCGTTGACAAGCTATTTGCAGTCGGTGGCATGAGCATAAACGATGTATTAGAACGTTTAGGAAAAGAACAAATAAAAGAAGATTGGGCTAATGAACGTTATGTTACTAAGAACTATGAGAGAGCAAGGATAAGCGGAACTATGAAAGGGGGTGAAGATATTGGAAATGGAAAAGATTCAACCGAAGTTCCTAATGATGGACAACAATCAACAGGACAATAGTAAATCAGTCATTTATATGTATGGGAATGTTGGTAAAGCTCCTTTCGGTGACATTTCTTCTCAAGGTGTAAGAGAAATGTTAGATGGTGTTACAAATGACATTGAAATTCACATCAATTCAAATGGTGGCGATGCGTTTGAAGGGATTGCAATTTGCAACTACTTAAAAAATCACCCTTCTAATGTAACTGCCGTTATTGATGGTATAGCCGCTTCAGCCGCTTCATTAATTGCGATGGGTGCTAATAAAATCGAAATGCCTTCTAATACCACTATGATGGTACATCGTGCATCGACATATGCATTCGGTAATGCTGACTCATTAGAGAAGCAAGCTAA
Organism: Bacillus sp. PSXD-155; assembly: GCF_049310765.1. Lineage (NCBI taxonomy): Bacteria > Bacillati > Bacillota > Bacilli > Caryophanales > Bacillaceae > Bacillus > Bacillus sp. PSXD-155. The sequence goes on from NZ_JBMOWC010000018.1 coordinate 22,187, forward strand.
AATGCTACGTGACGTTGACGAAGCGTTAATTCAATCTTATAACAGCCGTTTTAACGGTGAGTTTTTCCAACTAGAAACACTTCTAGACAACGAAACTTATATGACCGCTGAAAAAGCTAAGTCATTCGGTTTCTGTGACGTAATCACTGATTCAATACAATCAAGTGTGGACAGTGAATCTGTAATTACAAATGAAGTTGAAGAACAACCCATCATCGCATCTATCGAAAACGAAGGTGACAAACGTACTCAAAACGCTGAAAAATCAGCTAACTTTATGGTTTCACTATTAAAATCTATTAAACTGTAGGAGGTAATTTACAATGATTAAAGACTTAGAAACGAAATTTGAAAATCAACAAAATTTAAGTAAGGTTTTAGCATCTGGTTCAGATGAAGAGGTGAATGATGCGTTAGTTGCATTCGCTCAAGGTATTCAAGAAAAAATTTTAGCACAAGCATCAGTACAATCTAGCGATCAAGCTATCTTAGCTGCTCGTGGTGGACGTGCTTTAACTAGTCAAGAAACGAAATACTACAATGAAGTAATTGCAGGTAACTCTTTTGCTGGTACTGAAGCATTAGTACCACCAACTGTTATCGAACGAGTATTTGAAGACTTAGTTCAAAATCATGAATTATTATCTGAAATTACATTTGTTAACGTCGGTGCTTTAACTGAATGGATTCTGAAAAAAGGTGATATCCAAACTGCCTTCTGGGGTAAATTGTGCGCGGCTCACAAAGAACTTTTAGATGAAGGTTTCGAAACGATTAAAATTGAGGAATACAAATTATCAGCATTTATGCCTGTATGTAAAGCAATGTTAGACCTTGGCCCGACTTGGTTAGATCGCTACGTTCGAACTGTATTAGTTGAATCTTTAAAAATCGCTTTAGAATTAGCTATCGTTCGTGGTACTGGTAAAGATCAACCTGTAGGCATGATGAAAGATTTATTAACTGTTACAGGGGGCGTACATGCTGATAAAGCCGATACTGGTAAGTTAAAAGACCTTAATCCTTACACTTTAGGTAATATCATGGCTCTACTTACTAAAGATGGTAAACGTAATCCATCTAATGTGTTACTAATCGTTAACCCTGTAGACTACTGGTCTAAAATTTATGGTTATACTACACGACCTAACATGGATGGAACTTACACTTATAACGTTCTTCCGATTCCAGGTAAAATCGTTAAATCAAATGCTGTTCCTAAAGGTAAATTAATCGCTGGTATGGCAAAAGATTACTTCCTTGGATTAGGTGGAGCACAACGTTTAGACGTTTACGATCAAACACGCGCTATCGAAGACGAAGATTTATACATCGCTAAAATGTACGCTAATGGTCGTGCTGAAGAAAATGAATCATTCTTAGTTTATGATATTTCTGAAATGAAAGACCCAGGTACAGCGGTGACTACTCCAGCACCTACTAAATAGGGAGTGATCCTTTATGAGTGACAATCAATCACAGGCGACGTTACAGTCGCCTTTTGATTTGTTAGAAGATGTAAAACATGCACTAGCAATCACTTGGGATGAAGAAGACAAGGACATCATAAAGCTTATAGATCGTTCCGTTTATTTTATCAATGATTTAGTAGGCGCTGAACTTGATCTAGCCGTCAATTTATCCGCAAGAGAGCTAGTTATTAACCGTATTCGTTATGAATATAACAATGCGTTAGACAGTTTCGAAAGTAACTTCAGACAACCACTTTCACGATTGATATTACATGTCGCAATCGATGAAAGGAAGAAGAATAATGGCAATTGAACAACATAGAAAAACATTTAATGATGGATTTATTAGCGTTAAGGAAAGTAAAACGATCCGGAATAGCGCTAAAAAAGTAATCGGACGTGAAAATGTCGAGATTATCAGACTTAGATTTTCGGAACTTTCGTGCCGTGAAGTTGATATTCAATTCGCTGAAAGTATTGATAAAAAGTTAGATATGAAAATTGAAACGTTATACGCTCCTATGTTCAAGAATAAGGATGTGGACAGCCTAATAATTGAATTACGAGGACATTCTTATAGCATCATTAAAGCGGATCGTTTTAAAAATAGCATGTATTTATACTTGCAAAAGGTAGGTGGTCTAGATGACACTGAATGATTTAATTGAAAAGTTTAATAGTAAACTAGTCCAGCATTTAGAGTCTTTCTTCCACACTGTAGAAGTATACCAGGACTCAGTTCAGGAGGATGAAGCGAATCTATCCACAATCAACCATGTTGTATTTGAAACAGGTGGGTTTGTTAGAGCGGGGGCAAGCGCATTTACACAAGATGTAACAGTTTATTATTTTTCGGAAAATCGTGAGGACTTAGATGTATTGCAAGTTGAGTTTATGAGTTCACTAAGTAAAACTGGCCACACATGTAATAAATCGCTCAAAGAAAAAATGAGGAAGAAAGATACAGAGTTTTTTGTTGATGTATTAACATTCGAGCTTACAAGGAATGTAAAATATGCCTGCTAATTTTAGTGTTGATGCTTCTAAATTTGAATCTTTGCAAAGAAACATTGAGCGATTACCAAACGTTGCGGAAAAGATAATAAATGAAGATTTAAAGTCTAGAATTGCACCAGTAATGAAAAAGTCAGTTCTTGGCTTAATGCCTATATCGAATAGAAAGAAAGCCCACGCTAAACTATATCAATCTATTAATGACGATAACAAAGAGAATTTAACATTAACATTAAAACCAAAATCGAAATATAGATATTTAGTTTTCCCTGATTTGGGATTAGGTACAAGTAAGAAAAAGGCGGCCAAAAAGTTCATGGAGCGTGGTGTGGATAAAAAGGTCGATTACTCTATTGAGGAATTAAATAAATCTTTAATAGAAGAAATAAATAAAACTTTAGGAGGGCAATAATATGCCAGTTACAGTTGATGTATTTGATGCGGTCGAGATTAAAAATGCTAGTGTACTTTTTAAAGGTGAACATGTAACTGACCCATTCGGTTGTGTAGGTAAATTAGATGCAGAAACAGAAATTAAATCAGTTGAAAAGAAATGCGGCGGCTTTACTCAAAAGAAAAAATCAAAACCAACACAAATGAATGTAAAAATTAGCGGTCACATGCAATTAAAGGTTATTCGTAACATTTTTGGTATTACAAACGAAGGGTTGATCGATGGCGTTTACTCATATGGTATCGACAGCTTAGGAAAAGATTTTGCGTTCGTTGCGGAAGAGCTTGACATATTCGAAGAAAACACACGTTTAATCGCATTCCCTAATTGTACAAGTGCAACAGGTTTTGTTAAGAGTGTAGAAAACGGTGCTGAAGAACTAGCCGAAGTAGAATTAGAAGTAACAGCGTTATCTGACGAATTCGGTCGTTTCTATTATGAAGGTATCGAACTACCGGAAACAGTTGCAAAAGAATGGATGACAAAATTTGATTCGGCTAAATTACGAAAAACAGCACAAACAAAATAAATTCTATCAAAGGTGCTCTTTATGAGTGCCTTTTAATTTTGATTATAGGGAGAGAAATTACATGACAAAAGAAATTACGTTATCAAATGGTGAAGTAGTGAAGGCGAATCCTAACTTAACAGCTTTAACATTATTCAAATTAGAAAAAGAAGGCATTATCGATAAAGGATTTTTAAGTACTTTATTAAACGCTGGCGGAATTCAGAACATTGATTTATTAGATACGTTCCGTATTGTTTATGCGGCTTATCGTCAAGCAAATCCTACTGGATATATGGAATTTGAAGCATTCATGGAAGTATATGAAGTTGATATGTCAGAGGCGTTCGATTATTTCGGTGCAGTTATGAAAAAAGAAGCTAAAAACAACATGGCAAAAGGTTTTCAACAAAAAGCCGGAAAAAAGGCTTAAAACTTCCTAAATTCGAAATTGAATTCGTTGTGGACTTATACAGTCTATACGTATTTATTTTTGAAATATCGGAAAGTGACTTTTGGAATTTACCCTTAAGGGATGTTCAAAGAATAGCAGAAAACAAAAGTGCTTACGAAGGGTGGAAAGCCTATATCCAAGAAAAGGAGAGTGGAAAATAAATGGCTACTCCTTCAAAAGAAACCATAATTAAATTTAAGGCTGACACCGCTGATTATAAATCTAAGATAAACGAAATGAATCAGGCGAATAGAGCCTTAACACAAGAGTTAAAGTTAGCTCAAACACAAATGAAGTTAACCGGAACTGATGTTGATAAATATAAGACTTCGTTATCCACACTTGAGAAGCAATATGATATCGCTAAAAACAAAACAAGAGAGACAGCGGAACAACTTCAAAGAACAAAACAAGTGTGGGGAGAAAATGCAACAGAAACAAAGAAGGCTGAAGAAGCGTTACGACGTGCACAAATTACTGAAACTGAAATTTCTAACAAAATAAAAACTACTACCGAATCATTAAAAGAAGCTAAACAAGCTGAAGCATTACGAAATAGTGAAATAGGTAAGTCAAAGCAAGCGTTAGAAGGTTTGAAAACAGCCCATTCCAGTTTAAAAACTGAAGCTGATAAATTAAAATCGGCGTACGATCTCCAAGCAGCTTCACTAGGAAAGAACGCTTCGGAAACTTCCAAGGCGAAATTACAATATGACTATTTAAAGCAAGCGCAACAAAACGCTGGTGAACAGTCTCGAAATTTAGCGCGACAATTAAATAATGCTAAAACTGCATTCGGCGCTGGATCTGAAGAAGTTAAAAGGTTAGAAACCGAATTAAATAGGGCAAGACAAGCTGAAATTGAACTAGGCAGAGAAACGCAAGCTCTAGAAAGAAGAGTTGGAGACAGCTTTAAAACAGCTAAATCACACGTTCAAGAATTCGGTAACAAAGTAAAAGAAGTCGGTCAAAGTGTTTCTAGTGTAGGAAAAGACATGTCAATGAAAGTGACAGCTCCTATAGCTGGCGCCATGGGTTACGCTGCAAAAGAAGCATCGAAATTCCAACATGAAATGGCTGATATTCGAAAAGAGGTAAACGCAACAGGGTTAACTTCTCAACAAGTTAACGACGTTATGAGCAGAATGTGGGATAGTTCCCTTGCTAACTCTCAAAAGTTTGGTGTTAGTACCGAAAAAATAAATGAAGGTTTACTTGTGTTAGTTAAAGACGGTTACACAGCAGAAGAAGCGATGCGAATCATGACTGTTTCTCTCCATACTGCCCGTGGCGCGAATGAAGATTTATCAAAAACTGTGGACGGATTAGGATCTGCTTATGAAGCTACAGGACAAAAAACAAATAACGCTGAGCAGAATATAGCTGGTATCAATAAGATGGCTGACATATTCGCTTATACAGCTAACCATACAAAAGCTAGCGTTCATTCTCTAACAGAAGCAATGTCAATTATTGGGCCAACTGCAAATTCAGCTGGACAAGATTTATCAACAACCGCTTCTGCTGTAGGTTTATTACAATCTAATGGTATTGAAGCGTCTGTAGCGGCAAGGGCTTTGAAATCTGGTTTCGTTAACTTAACTAAGCCAACAAAGGCTATGTCTAAAGCTATGGCGAAAATGGGATTCAGTGCATTTGATGCAAACGGACAAATGAAACAATTACCTCAAGTCATGGACGAACTTGAACACGGTTTACAAGGAATGACACAAGAACAACAAAACGCTACAATCGCTACAATATTCGGTAAAGAACATTTAGCATCGTGGCAAATACTTGTTCATAGTGGCGGCGAAAAGCTTAAAAAAATGTCTGATGATGCCCGGAATGCTACCGGAGAGGTTAAACATTTATCTGAACAAATGGAGAACACACCGGAAAATAAATTCAAAGAATTACAACAAACACTTCATACTTTAGCCGTACAATTCGGGACTGAAATATTACCTGCGTTAATGCCTGTTGTTGAAAAATTAAAAGAATTAATGGACTGGATTTCTAAACTTGATCCTAAAACTAAACAAACAATCGTAATTATTGCGGCATTAGCGGCGGCAATTGGCCCGTTATTAATAGTCATAGGAGCTACGATAACAGCCATAGGGACGATAATAACCGCCGTCGGTTCGGTAATTGGTTTTATCGGTACTCTAATAGGTTGGATTTCAGCTATAGCTGAAGCGATAGGGATAGTAGTCACCGTAATAGCTGCATTTGTTGGCGCTCCTGTCGCATTAGTTGTAGCCGCAATAGCTGCAATAATAGCAGCAGTCGTAGCAGTTATAGCTATATTTAACAACTGGGGAGGTATTACAGATTGGCTTAAAGAAAAATGGAGCCAATTTTCAACATGGATGTCAGAATTGTGGACAACAATTAGCGATGCTTGTTCTAAAGGTTGGGATAATGTAACCCAATCGATTCAAATGGCATGGGATATGATATCGCAATGGTTTAGTCAACAATGGGAAGAGTTTAAAAATAATTGGAATAACTTTTGGGCTGAAGTTGGCAACATAGCAAATGAAATGTGGACAGCAACGATTGAATGGTTTTCAAGTACATGGGATTCGTTCAAACAAATTTGTTCTGACGCATGGGAAGCTGTAAAATCAGGTTTCTCAGCATTCTGGGAAGGTTTGAAAGAGATCGCGCAAATAGCTTGGAATATTCTATTCCAAATCATAACATTCCCTTTACAGTTGTTATTAACTGCTTTCATTTTAGGATGGGAATTAATAAAAGAACCGGTAACACAATTCTGGGAATGGATTAAACCTTACATCGAAGAAGCTTGGAATGCTATTTCCTCTACTTTTATAGAATATAGAGATATGTTAGTTAACACTATCACAGAATTGTGGAATGCAATCACAAGTGCAACCAGTACAGCGTGGAATTGGATTACTAATATAATCCGTGAAGCATGGCAATGGATCACTGATACTGTAAATGAATTTTTGGGCCCTATAAAACTTAAAATACAGGAAGGTTGGAATTACGTATTAAATATAACATCAAAGGCGTGGAACGCGGTTTCGACGTTTATTTCTGATGTTTGGAATGAGATTGTTGGATATATTAGGAACAAGATAAATAAAGCAACAGATACTGTTACAAGCGGTTGGACTTCAACTAAAAATACAACATCCAACAAATGGAATGAAATAACTTCTACTATTTCGAGAGTTTGGAATACGATAACTTCGAATATTAGTAATGCAGTAAATGAAGTGAAAAGCAGAATTGAAGGCGCTTGGAATGTAGTTTATGCCATAACTTCTGGTATTTGGAACAATGTCGTATCTAATGTAACTGGCGCTTGGGATAGGTTGTCTTCTGGCGTGTCTGGAACATTCAATTATATCTCTAACATCGTGCGTAGCAATTGGAGTTATGTTTCAGATATCCTTCAAAGTGTTTACAAACCGATTAATAGTGTAGTTGGTTTCTTTTATGATCTTTGGAATTCTATTATAAGAGTAATGAACGGTATTATCGATACGGTTACAAGAGCGTGGAATAAAGCTGGTGGCATTTTAAACAAATTAAATCCATTTAGCAGTTCTTATTCTATAAGTGTTAACGATAATACAGGAAATCAAGGAATTGCCCCAGCATCATTCGCAGCGCCAAGGGCATTAGCTGTTAATTTAAATCAAGGCGTTCCATTAGCTCCATTCTCTTCTGGAGGTGCACTAGGAGATACGGTACAAAGGATTACTAAAACAATAGGTGGCAATGGTATTCTTTCTAATTTACCTAACATTGTTAACAATTCATTGTCATTGAGTAAAGGTGTTAACGCTAATCAGCAACAACAACCACAAGAAATTAAAAATGAAGTGACTTTTAATACAACTGTTAAAAATGAAAGTGATCTAAATAAAATGTTTGAAAAAGCTGATGATTGGTTTGCAAAGAAAGGACAAATGTTAAATATCGGTATAGGGAGGGCGCAACGTGGTTGATATTCGAATAAATGAAATATTAGGTCGTGACTATCTTCTTTGTATGGTAGAGCGCCCTGACATACCAACAGCAAAAGAAAAAATAGAGTTTATTGAAGTTCCTGGTAGAGAAAACGGATCATTAACAAAGAAAAATGGTTATGAAGACGTTACTTTCAAGATTGACTTTAACTTGTTAGAAGATTATAACATCAAACCATTGTTACGACGTATAAAAGCGTGGCTATTGAACGCTAAAACCCTTTCTTTTACAGATGATAACGTTTATAGAAAAATAAAAAGTGTGGAAATAGGTAGTATCGCTAATGAAATAGAAGAATATGGACAATTCGAAGTTACTTTTGTAGCTGATCCATTCGAATACGCTATTCTACAACCTTTGGAAATAACTAAGACAACTACTCTTGTAAACTCGGGCACTAAGTATTCATTACCTAAAATAACGATTTATGGTAGTGGATCAATTACTGTTACGATAAATGATGTTTCATTCTTAATTAAAAATGTAAATAGTTCAGTAGTAATTGATTCCGAGTTAAAAGAAGCATATTCGAACACTACGCCGATGAATAGTAATATGATCGGTAATTTTCCCACATTCTCTGAAGGTGCAAACACAATAAAATGGACTGGAACTGTTACAAAGTTACAAATTGACCCGAGGTGGCGTTACTTATGATTACATTATATAAACCAACTGAAACGGATTTTACTCACAATGGTATAGGTATTTTAGACGATAATATTTACGATGCAGTTATTGAAGAAGAATTAAATGGTTTATATGTCTTAAGTTTTAAATATCCGTTATTCGCTCCGCACGGATTAGAAATAGGTGGTCAATGTTTAATCAAAGCGCCAACACCTGATGGCAATCAATTGTTTCGTGTAGCACGACCTGCACCTTCTATGGGTGAATTACACGTATTTTGTTATCACGTATTCTATGATCTCGTTGATAACTTGATTGAAGATACATTTATTCAAGAAAAGGGCGGACAAGCAGCATTACAACAAATGAAAGAACGTATGCAATATAACACTAATTTTAATTTCATTAGTGATATCAATACAATTTCTAGTTCTCGTTTGGTTAGAAAAAACCCAGTCGAAGCAATACTTGATAACAGCCAGGACAACTCTTTTCTTAGTCGTTGGGGCGGGGAATTAAAAAGGGATAATTTCACCGTCCACATGCTAAGAGAACGTGGAAAAGATCGCGGTGTTGTTATTCAACACAAAAAAGATTTATTAGGATATGAAGGCGATGTTGATTGGCAAGGTGTTATAACTCGAATGATGCCTAAAGGTTTTGATGGACTACTGTTACCAGAAAAGTACGTGGAAAGCTATAACGCTAGTAAATATATTAAACCTAAAATTAGAGTTGTTGAATTTGAACACATTAAAGCAGCTATTGGTGATTATGCTGACGACGAAGACGCAGTTCCGTTACCACAAGCATATGAAATGTTACGCAATGCCGCAAAAAAAATGTACGATGAACAACATGTTGATTATCCAAAAGCGACATATAAAGTAGAGTTTCAAGAGCTATCTCAAACTGAAGAGTATAAAGATTTGGCGGTATTACAACGTGTATATATGGGAGATACAGTAACAGTTATACATGAAGAAGACGGTTTCGAAATTGAAGCTAAAGTTAATCATTACAAATACGACCCGATCTATGAAGAGTATATCGAATTGACATTAGGCAATTTTAAAGAGTCATTCGTTGATATAACAGGCAGAGTTGATAATGTTGAGAATAACTTCAATGATATTAGAAATAGCGTCAATGGTATTAAAAACAACGTTAAAGGAATGGAAAAATCAATATTAGAACAAGCACGCGAAAATGCTACGAATTTAATCAATAGCGGTTTCGGTGGCCATGTTCGTATATATCCAGAAAGAATTTTGATTATGGATACAGCTGATGAAAGAACCGCTAAAAAAGTGTGGCAATGGAATATCAATGGATTTGGTTATTCCTCCACAGGCATTAATGGACCCTATAATACGGCAATCACAATGGATGGAAGGATTGTCGCTGATTTCATTACAACGGGTGTGCTAAACGGTAACTTAGTACGTGGTGGAGAGATAGTTGGTTCTACAGTACGGACAGACAACGGTACTAACTATGTACACATCCAAAAACAATTCATACGCTTGATGGAATCGAATTTAACGCGAATGTTTATTGGCTATTACAAAAGAGCTGTTGATAGCCAAATACAACCAACAATACTTATGCATGATGATGTGGATACATCACGTTTCCGCGATGGTACTTTAACAATATCTCAATTCCCAGTGAAAGGAGAAAATTACTATACCGGTAGCTTTGGTATTGTAAAAGGTTATGATGCGGATCAAACTCCACATTATTGCGCTAAATTAAATGTGGATACAAAAGGGGATGTATCTCTTAATGGAGATAACTATATTTATATTACTGGTAATAACGGAGTTACCCTAAGGTCTGATAAACAATTTAGCGCCTATACTAATACAATTCGTTTAGATTCTGTTAGCCACGTAGATATTCTTACTGGTGGGGCTTTGTTTATGAAAAGTAATCAAAATACAGAGGTCAATTCTGGTGGGCATACAATTATCACTTCTGGAAAAGGTATAAGTCAGTATGCAAAAAATGGATCATATTGGGTTGAAGTAGCCAACGGTGCTACCTTCACAGTATCTAATCCATCGAACGCATTTTGGGTAGACTCTGCTGGTGGAATAACATTAAAAGGTGGATCTAAATCCGTATGGATGGACAGTCAGTCTTCCATTGTATTCAACTTAAAAGGTAAAAATATGCTTGATATAGTTGCAACGCCCAACGCTGAAACAGACCTTCGATTCCAAACAGTAATGCTACGAAATGGTAACGTTGAGGGATATAAAACACTTCAGGTTAAAAATGGGTCAGGAAGTGCATATAACGCTGTTACAGCATCAGCTTTTCAAACGGCATCGAAACGTGAATACAAAACAAATATTCGTGACGTGCAGTTTAGCGCAATAGAAAAAATTATGGCACTTCAAATCCAACAATACAACTTGAAAACAGATATAGAAGACTTATATGAGAAGCGAATGAATCGTGTTGAAGGGGACCCAATTCTTACAACAAACGATATAGAAACTCACTATGGGTGGATTGCAGATGATGAAAATACTCCTGAGTGTTTTGTTACAAAAACAAGAAATGCAGCTGAAATATATTCTTCAGTAGCAATTCAAATAAAGGCATTTCAAGAAGAAAAACAAGCGAAAGATGCTGAAATTCAAGAGTTAAAAGAAGAAAATAAACAAATGAACAGTAGAATTGAAGTTTTAGAACAACTGTTACTTCAAAATTTAATTGATAAGAAACCGGAGCAGCCATAAGCTGGTCTTTTTTTATTGCCTAAAAAGGGGTGGTCAAAGTGGAAGCGTTACAAGATGTACGAAGTGATGTTCAAGAAATAAAGCAAGATATTAAGGACATTCGCTTAGAGATTAAAAGTTTAGAAATGAGGACAACAGGTAACGAGAAAGACATTATCAATATCAACAAACAGCTAGATAAAATCAGCGCCAATACTACCTGGATTTTGCGACTTATAGTTGGCGGAATTGTTGGTGGCATTCTCACTTTTTTAATGAAAGGAGGTGGTATGTAATGTTTGAAATTACTGTAATAATTGGAATTGTAGTTGGTCTTTCACAAATTGGAAAAACAATTGGATTACAAACAAAGTATGTTCCGTTATTAAATTTAACGCTTGGCATTGTGCTAGGCGTTTTATTTTTGGACGGAGATATCAAAACAAATGTATTTCAAGGAATCATCATTGGACTGTCAGCAAGTGGATTATTTGACCACACAAAAATTATGAAAAAGGATGTTGATGCTAAATGAAAAAGACAATGAAACATATTACTTCGTTACTTATGATTCTAGTACTTGCTGTTTCTTTTGCTACAAGTGCTTTTGCTGATAGAACGCTTATTATTCCTGATTTACCAAAACAACCATACCGTTATGGTGTAGGTGCTTATGAGGGAGTTGTGGCACATTCTACAGCAACTCCAGAAGCTCCAGCTATTAACATTCAAAAATATGAGTCTCGTACATGGAGAAATGCATTTGTTCACTATGCAGTCGATTGGGACGAAACAATCCAAATTGCTGATACAAAATACATTGCTTATGGCGGCGGTCCTGCTGCGAATAAGCGCTTTGTACATGTAGAGTTATGCGAAACAGCGGATTATACAAAATTCAAACGCAGCTATGACAAATACGTTAAGTTACTAGCTAAAATCTTACGTGACCGTGGGTTATCTGTAGAAAAAGGATTATGGACACACAGCGATGTAACTCATTACCTTGGCGGTACGGATCATGAAGATCCAATTGACTACTTAAAGTCTCATGGTGTTTCAGAATCTCAATTTAGAGCAGATGTACAAAGAGCATATAATAATTCTAGTGTAGATGTTTCTGTTCCTGAGAAGCCATCTGAACCGGCGGAAGTACCGACATCCGTAACAGATGGGATTGCTTATATTGAAGGTTATAACGTTAATTTACGTAAAGGACCTGGCACAAGCTATTCTAAGATTCGTCAGTTAAACAAACCAGAGTCTTATACTGTGTGGGCTGAAAAAGAAGGGTGGTTAAATCTTGGTGGAGATCAGTGGATTAAGAACGATCCATCTTATGTGAAGTTTAACAAGAAAAGTACAGTAGATTCTTCTATTGTTGGAAAGCGCGTTATTTCAAAAGTTAACAATCTACGTTTCTATGATGCTCCATCTTGGCAGGACAAAGATGTTGCTGGTTTCGTAGATGCAGGTGAGGGATTTACAATTGATGGGAAGTTAAATGTGAACGGTTCACTACAATTTAAGGTGCACAATAGTATAGGGAAAACATATTATATTACGATAAATGAAGTTTATGTATATGTAAGATAACTGTCATACCACAGTATAGTACACTCATAGGAGGTAGTTAAGTGTTTGATAAAAATGAAATGCAAAAAACAAATGGGATATTTCAAACTAATGCATTAACCCCAAATTTAATTGGTCCCACACTCCCGCCAATCCCACCATTTACTTTACCAACCGGCCCCACGGGTCCAACAGGAGGGACAGGCCCAACGGGAGTAACGGGTCCAACGGGAGTAACGGGTCCAACAGGAGTAACGGGTCCAACAGGGATAACAGGTCCAACGGGAGTAACGGGTCCAACAGGGATAACAGGTCCAACGGGAGTAACGGGTCCAACAGGAGTAATGGGTCCGACAGGGATAACAGGTCCAACGGGAGTAACGGGTCCAACAGGGATAACAGGTCCAACGGGAGGGACTGAAGGTTGTCTGTGTGATTGCTGTGTTTTACCTATGCAAAGTGTCTTACAACAACTTATTGGAGAAACTGTGATTCTCGGCACTATTGCAGACACACCAAACACGCCCCCACTTTTCTTTCTATTTACTATCACTTCCGTAAATGATTTTTTAGTTACAGTTACAGATGGCACCACAACCTTCGTGGTTAATATTTCTGATGTAACAGGGGTAGGTTTTTTACCACCAGGACCACCTATCACATTACTTCCACCTGTCGATGTAGGATGTGAGTGTGAATGTCGTGAACGACCAATTAGACAATTATTGGATGTGTTTATTGGATCTACAGTAAGTCTTTTAGCAAGTAATGGTTCTATTGCAGCAGATTTTAACGTGGAACAAACAGGACTTGGTATAGTGCTAGGTACATTACCTATAAATCCAACTACAACCGTTAGGTTTGCTATTTCAACTTGTAAAATTACAGCTGTAAATATAACTCCTGCTACGATATAATAGATTTCTTTCAGAAGTATCTATTTAATTTCATTGATAATGATTATGTCATACAAACATACTTTAAAAAATGAATAATAAATGCACTACCAAAATATGATATTCTTTTAGGAATAATTTGTGAAGTTCACAAGAAAATGGAATTATATATGATGTTATTTCTCACAAAAGAATAGTTTGTTATGTAATACGAAGAAAAGACCGCCTATTACGGGCGGTCGATTTTTACTAATGATTTTTTAATGCTTGTTTTAACGTTTCAACTGTTTGTTCAAGCCATTCTATAGGATTAAGTTTTAAAGAAGGAAAATAAATTTCAGTATAATATTCAATGAACGCTTCTTTTTCTTGCGTGGATAAATCACTTTTTAAAAATTCAGTTATGTACTTTACAGTATTTTCTATACACACTTTGTGAGCTTCTTCTATAAATTCATTTAAGGCTTTTTCTACTGTTCCCATATCTTGATGAAATGTTCCGTCTAAAAAATCACTTACTTCTTCATACATATAATCTTTATCATTCATAAGTATCCTCCTAAATTTCTATCTTACGGGATATCCTGTTCGAATATAACTTCCTTGTCCGTCTTTTTTTAAGATAATTTTAGCATTAGTTACCTCTAAAATATTTTCAGATCCTCTTACAATAGATCGACCAATAACTTCATCACCTCTATACCTAAACGCTAGAGTTGGCGGGCTGTAGGGATCATCTAACCACCTTTCTATTTTACGTATATTTCGAGGATTGGTTAACACTTCATCAGCAATTTTTTGGGCTGTTTCTAAATTATTAAAAGATGAAGACCCTGTGATATCGGGATCGTCTTTTAAGCGTTGAGCCAATGCTTCATTAGATATTTCAACATGCTTTTCCATTAAATGTCCACCTTTGTCTTCGTGTTGCTTTAAATCACCATCAAATACACGTGGACTATATTGGGTTGATCTATCTATGTTTTCAGCAGATAAAATAGTATCTTCAGCTTTTCTAAAATCAGGTGTATCAAATGCAGAGCGTATATTATTTCCGCCAGCGAAAGCAAACTCATTGTGATTACGATTGAATAAGGATGCAGCGTCTTGCAAGCTTTGATTAGCAGTTCGTGAAATCTCAGCTAATTTTGTGCCAGGGTTCAACATTGCAATTTTATCCACGCCTTTTGTTCCTACGAATAGTTGTCCAACAGCCAATATAGTATGACCAGCCGCGCTTCCATACCATGCTGCACCACTATACGAGTCACCATTGGTAACGTCACGATTCCAAGAATCAGAAATTGTTTGTTTTATCGCATTGAACGTCTCGACTGGGTGAGAAACGGCTTCAATCGTGTTATTAAATGTGTCAATTGGATGGATAACTGCATCTGCAAGTCCTAATAATTCATCACCTATAGCGTCGCCCACGCCCTTTTTTAAGTGATAGGGGACACCTAATCCAGATTTTTCAAAAGCAGATTCGATTTCATCATCTATAGTCTCTTTTATTTTATTCACATCTTTATAAGCTACATCGATACCATGTTTAAATTTATCATATAAAGACTCATCGGAATTTTTTACTTTACTAAGATCCTCATAAGTTTCCTTGAGACCATGCCAAACCTTGTCACGTAAAGATCCATCATTTTTCTCACTATCTAACTTACCACACATTGCTCCTTCTTCAAGATTTCCGTCATATGAAGCATCTGCGGTACGGAATTTTTCGGCACTCCGTTTCAAGTCTTCTTCTACTTGTACAATTGAATTAATGGCTGTAAAAGCTTTTGGTCTGGCATCATTGAACATTTGAATGAACTGTTGATTAGAGGCGCCAATCCATTGAAAACACAAATGATCTATTTCATTACATAAATTATTATGTATAGATTCTAATGCGATCCTGGTATTACTTGCACGATTTGCAACATCTTCTAGCATTTCAGGTGTCACTTTGATTTGAACCATTTTTTTCCTCCCTCTCCCAATTAAAATTATAAGATAAATAGAAGAAAAGTAAATATATAAAATTTAGATTATATTAAGGGGGATTTATTTATAGAAGAAATATAAAAAAGTGCTAACAAGTTTGCAAACGAACCTGCTAACACCTATAAGAAATAGACATAAATTATCGCCGATATGTCGTCTTTGAAAATAGCTTTAATCAGTTACATCATACTTATACGAAATGCTCATAAAGACAGTCTTAATATCAAGAATATAATCATCCAGATATTCCTTTACTTTTAAGACGAAAACGAGGCATGATATTGATTTCTACCTCAGAGTTTGCGTCAAATAATAAAAAAATACGGTTTGTAAAACTAAAAATACAACAAGCTACAACCGGCATGAAATGGATTAAGATATTTAGAAATTTAAAAGATGATTTTCAAATAGGGGGAGAGGTGGATTTAGACCATATTCTCCAATATCCGAAAGATTATATTGTAGGAGAAAATAAAAGGGTGTTATTTCCATACAATGAGAGAATTTATAAAGTTCAAGGTACTAAAATAGAACCGGGTATAACAGTAAAGGAAAGAGAGTATTTATTTAAAGAATTTCAGCGTAAATTCTCTTATTTCACAATACTTCCAGAATGTAAAAAGGTAGCTACAAATAACAAAAATGAATTATTTCCTTTATTTGCACCAAAAGGATTAGAGACATTAATATTAGAAGTTTGGTCTGAAAATATAGCGCTGGAAATAGAACAAGCATTACTTGATAGCGAAATTGTTTTGACTAAAGTTGGTGAAAATTCTTATGTATTGAATACAGATTTTCCAGTGTTATTAAAGATTGTGAGATACAATATTGAAAAGGTGTTACAAAATCCATATAAAATGCAATATTGCCAAAAATATAAAACAAATCTTGTAGATGATGTTAAGAAAGCTGTCTATGCTACCGCGGGTAAGCGCAGTGATGCGACATTAGCATTAATCGCGATGAAGAATTGTGATGGACGCGAAAAAATTGATCCAAAACAAATCATTAGAGAGGGATTTGCACGAACAAACCGTATTTCAACATTTATTAATTTATTTATAGGACAAAATGTATCTCGTAAAACAATTGTAAATAGTATTTTTAGTCTATTAGAACAAAAAGGATTTTTGAGGCGTAGTTGGAATAAGATAAATTTACCTTGTACATATGTTAGTTTATCAATTGAACGAATATCGAAATTCGATTTCTTACCTATTTTTTCAAAAATAAAAGGAAAAGAAATTTTATATAAATTATATGGGAGTACAGAGTGGCAAACGATTGATTACGTATTATTAAATATAAATAAACATAATGCATTTTTACCACAACCATCAAAGAGAAATGATATGGGGGCTCTTTTTAAACAATATGTTTTCGAAACATTAATGGAAATTGTACAATATGCAAAAGAACAAAATGAACAAGTTTACTTCATTGTAGATGCAAATTTAAGAAAATATTGGATAAAAGAGTTACAAAATAAAGAAATTAATATAGATATTTTACCTGATATTGTTCCAGAGGTGTTAAAGGTTCCAAATTTAAATATTATTAGAATAAATACAGGTTTTGATGTACCAAGTTACGGTGTAATAGAATCTGATGATGCTCTAGATAGCATTGGCTTATATGCAGATCAAAAAGGGATGTATTATAGCACTGGTGAATATTCACTTAATTGTAGTGGGATTTTTCAGCGATATATACTTGAAATTTTACCATTGGGTGTAAAACCTGTAGAAAGGGATTATATCGCTAAAATGATACATTACATGTGCTGTAATTCTAGTATGCTTTCGAAAAAGAATGTACACATGACATATTCCGTACATATGGAAAAAGTAATGAAGACTTATATTACTGACATAGATGCAAGAGAGTTTAAAGAATTTGATGATGAATTGGATGTAGATGTAGTAAAGGTAGAAAAGAAAGATTCAATTACTCTACTTTAAATACTAGTAAACAAATCCTGCTCGTTATATCGATCAGGATTTGTCATTTTTTTATGTAAATAAGGATATCCTTTGTCAAGTATCTTTTCGTTTACATATTTACTTTATGTGCAGACAGGATTAATATGTTTTTTAGAAATACAAAAACTATATCATATGGAAAAAGATTTTTATTAATTGAAAAAATTTGAAAGGAATGGGGAATTGTGAAGAAATTAGATGTGCTCTTAATGCTATTGAGCGGCCTCTTTCCAATTGCAGGACTTACAAAGCAAATCCCTCTAGAACAATCTATATATATTGGAGGGCTTTTATTTTTTACTAGTTTCGGTAGTTATTTTGCTAAAAAGATGTATTCACGTATATGTAGCTGGATAGCGTATGCGCCATTTATAACATTACTGTTAGTTATTTGGCATCAGGATATTTCAACAAGTTCAATCATAGCAAATGCGAAAATTGCTGCATGTGTCGCGTTAATTCCATGTTTATTCCGTTTTCGTACATATGGACTTACTTTGGGCTTATTCTCATTATGGGCCGCTTTACTATGGGATATAAAAGAAGTACAGTCGTTAGTCATACTTGAACGCATAACGAGTTTAATGACAAGCCATTATGTATATATATTACTATTAATTGGAGGACTTGTATTAGGAGGATTACTTGCGATGTTCATTCACCGCAAAGAGAAAGATAATAAAGAAAATAAAAATCTACTTGGACCAAAAAAGAAACGCAAAAGATTATCAATTAAGATTCGACTTCCAAGGTTGCCGAAATTAAAGATGAAACTATTTAAGTTTGGTGGGAAAGAATCTAAAAGTAAAATGCCAGAAAAGATCCATGAGTATAAGTACGAAGAACCAGTTGCAACATATGAAATGACAGAGCAAATAGATCCATACAAAGAAAATGCAGTTCAAGGTCAAACAAGGATGGAACGCCGAAGAAATAGGTATAATGCATAATGAAGTTTAATAACCCCGTAATGACTTATCTTAATATTGATAAATCATTACGGTTTTTTTATGTAATTAAATGGAGGTTGTTAATGTGGGGGGCAACAGCATATTTTATAGGTGGGAACCAAAATGAAATAAGGGGAGGATAAAATGCTTATTATTACATATATATCTGCTTGTATATTATTCTTAGTTAGCTTTTTACATGTATATTGGGCTTTCGGAGGTAATTGGGGGACAAATAGTGTTATTCCAACTAAATCAGGGGAAAAGGCGTTTACACCTCGCGCCGGAATGACATTGTTCATTGCATTATTATTAAGTATGGCAGCAATAATTTTGTTGCAACAAGCAAAAATTGTTCATTTTGCAGTTCCTAATGTTATTATTCAAGTCGGTTCCTGGATTTGTATGATCGTCTTTTCTATTAGAGTAATTGGTGAGTTTAATTATTTTGGTATCTTTAAACGACAAAAAGATACGCACTTTGCTAGAATGGATACCGGTTTATATATTCCACTTTGTGTATTGTTATCTTTATCTTTCTTATTAACAATAATTTTGTGAGTAAATAATAGTAGTTTCTTTTCTCAAAATATATGTAAACGTTAGAAATCTAAGAGTAAATAAAAAGGGTGTAAGCGCCTTCTTGTCGAAATGTAAATTATTATGAAAGGCGGTGACACTATGAAGTATGTAAAAGTTAGTATGAATGGTGGAAGTGAACACAAATTCTCAATGACTTTAGATCGGTTTGAAGAACTTATTACTACAGAGAATGGGATATTAGAAAATAAATTAGTATGTATTGAAAATGTAATGATTAATCCTACTAATATATCTTCTGTAGTTGAAAAAATTGGTGTACCGGCTAAGTTTATGGAAGCTTAAAATTGTTAGATAAAAAACATCCATTGAGGATGTTTTTTAATTTATAATTATGAAATTGTGCAGTGAATTTTTGAGTAGATTTTTTAGCAATGACTATGCATATATTAAGTACCTGAACATGGTGCTTAATACATGCACGAAATAATAAGTACAAGCATATATTATGTAGTAGGACAAGATCTTCGTGTCCTACTTAATACTCAAAAAAAACCTCTAATCACATAAGAGCATCCAATTGCAGGGTGCTCTTATTTTTTATGAAAATCTACTACGAGCCTTATTTTATAGTAGGATGCAATAATAAAGGGCTATTTTGAAATAGTGTTTTTTAGCCTTTAATTTTAAATTTATCTTTAACGTTAATAAATATTAAAAATAATATGATAGCAGAAATTAAGTTAGATAAGTAGAAATCTTGATGAAACAGTAGTTCGAAGATGACATCGAAAGTAACGAATAAGGCGATAGCAGGTAGTATGCAAATAAATATAAATCTCCAATTTTTTAAGTAATGTTTATAATTTGTAAGTACTTTATCCATAAATATAGCTCCTATATTTTTGTTTTTATATAATTATACATTTAGATACAAGGATTTTCAAAGTAAAAATATTTAGCAATTCAAAAATATAAGAAGAGCTTTTGTTAAAAATCCAGATTGCTGTAGTAATCTGGATTTGACTTTAAAGAACTATACTAAAATGATACACTATAATCTACGTTATTTTTGAAATGAATAGAGGGATTTGTGTGATAGATAAAATTAAAAATGCTGTAGAGGATATGTACGAAGATGAGGCTAAAGGTTTACTTCAAAATATTCTCATACAGTTAAACTTATTAGAAGAAAACTATAGTGAAGATACAATTAAAAATTTGATGGATATTCCGAAACAATTAACAAGTAATCCTACTTATAAAAGGAATGTAAAAGAAAGTACGCACGTACATATTGCTTTTGATGATTCAACGGCTGGTTGCTTGAAATATATGTTAAGTCAAGAAGAATTATTTGAAGAGAGTGTTGTTGCTTTTTCGGAATTCTTTTCAATTGGACCGATATATAAGTTGCATACGAATAAGGGGCAACTAGCAAGACAGAAGTGGTTAATAAATAACTTAACTGCATATGATAGTTATTTTGAAGAAGAATATTTATTAAGATTTATAGCAACTATAGAAGAACTACATACTATTCCTGTTGAAACGCCTATTACAATTTGGAGGGCTGATAATGCACATGAACATGTAGGTCTAAGTTTTGTAATAGCACAATTAAAGGATAAGAAAAACATTCGAATAATTAATACGTCTGAAGCAAGCAGAGAAATATTAAAACAAGAGTATGATATTCGTGGAACGGGAGAATTACCACCTGAAAGTTTAGCTCTATTCCAAAAAAGTTTTATAAAGTTACCTTATTTAACTGAAGAGAAGCGCATGAAGTTTGAACATGAGTGGAATAGATTATCGGAAAGCATAGAATGTTTAAGAGTGTGGAAAGAAAATGAAGTGCATTCTGTACAGGAAGATTATTTTGATCAATTTATAATTGAATGCGCGAAAAGTGTGGGTGCTGATCGAGAGTTCCTCAAAGCTCCTAGAGTAATTGGTGAAGCACTTGGTCTTGTTGAACAATTGGTTGGAGATACTTTCTTAGAATATCGCTTGAAACAATTAATTATACAAGAAGTATTTGAATTTGAAGGTTCGTTAGATGAAATGCGTTTTTATAGTGTGAAGTTAAGGAGATGATAAAAATATTCTATTTTTGAAAAACTCGTATTTTTAATAATACGAGTTTTTTAAGTTGAATTTGGGCTATACATAAGCTTCCCAGAGAGGGCATATCACATATGAATGATAAAGGTAATGAATGAAAAGAAGGTGATTTGTTAATATGTATAACCAACAAAATTATCCATATGATCAAGCGATGTATTATAATCCACAAAACTACGGGTATGAACCTACAAATGAAGTGAGAGATATGGAACAAGAAGATTACAGACCAGATGATGCGGAAGATGCTCCAACGTCACCACCACCGTCACAAGCGCCATCGTTACCGTCTACATTTGCTTCTCCAGCACAACCAGGCAATATGAAATCATGGATGTGTAACTGTTTAGGAAGATGGGGCTATTTACGTTTACATCGTCCTGGACCTTTTGGAAGGGATTTATGGTTCTTTCCGACTGAAGTGAGAAGAAACGGAGTATCAGGTTACACTTGGCAAGGTGGTCGTCGTCGTAAAGTAAGTTATCGCTATCAACAAATTAGTAATTTTATGTGCTTCGCATAAAGAGAAGTGGGAGAGTAAAACGATTGTACTCTCTCACTTTTTTATTTTTCAATATACGAAGTAAGATTTTGATTAAAAATTTACAATTTTCACGTTTTTATTAGAGTATAATGCATATGTTGGTTGGTTTTCAAAAACAAATGAGAGTGAGGGAATACAATGTCAATGAAAAACAAAGTTGGGTTAAGCATAGAGGATGGCATTAATTTAGCTTCAGCTCAGTTTAAAGAAGATGCGTATGAAATTTATAAAGAATCGCGAAAAAAACAACCTATATTATTTGTAAACCAAGTTGAAATCGGTAAAGAATGGCTCATTACTAGATATGAAGATGCTCTGCCACTTTTAAAAGATAATCGTTTAAAAAAAGATTGGACAAATGTGTTTTCTCAAGATATAAAGAACATGTATCTTTCCGTTGATAATAGTGACCACTTAACAACACATATGCTAAATTCAGATCCACCTAACCACAGTCGTTTACGATCTTTAGTTCAAAAAGCTTTTACACCGAAGATGATTGCACAATTAGACGGAAGAATTCAGAGAATAGCAGATGATTTGATAAGTGATATAGAGCGAAAAGGTACATTAAATCTTGTGGATGATTATTCATTTCCATTACCAATTATTGTAATAAGTGAGATGCTCGGTATTCCAAAAGAAGATCAAGCGAAATTTAGGATTTGGTCTCATGCTGTTATTGCATCACCAGAAACACCTGAAGAAATAAAAGAGACCGAAAAACAACTATCTGAATTTATTACATATCTTCAATATTTAGTTGATATTAAAAGAAAAGAGCCAAAAGAAGACTTGGTGAGTGCTTTAATACTTGCAGAGAGTGAAGGGCATAAACTTAGCGCTCGGGAACTATATTCAATGATAATGCTATTAATTGTCGCAGGACATGAGACGACAGTGAATTTAATTACAAATACGGTATTAGCACTTCTTGAAAATCCAAATCAATTACAGTTATTAAAAGATAATCCAAAACTAATTGATTCGGCTATTGAGGAAGGATTGCGTTATTATTCTCCAGTTGAGGTTACAACTGCAAGATGGGCAGCGGAACCTTTTCAAATTCACCATCAAACAATACAGAAAGGAGATATGGTTATTATTGCATTGGCTTCAGCGAACCGTGATGAAACAGTATTTGAAAATCCAGAAATATTTGATATTACACGGGAGAACAACCGTCACATTGCCTTTGGTCATGGTAGTCATTTCTGCTTAGGAGCTCCACTTGCGAGGTTAGAAGCAAAGATTGCTATTACTACTTTGTTTAATCGAATGCCTGAACTAAAAATAAAAGGGAATCGTGAAGAAATTAAATGGCAAGGTAATTATTTAATGCGTTCTTTAGAGGAATTGCCTTTAACTTTCTAGAATAGTTAAAAGTAGACATGCATACATCGAAAATGATTTACATAGAGTATGTATGTGTTATTTAAATTCGAAACGGAAGGGTGAAGACATCCCAATGATCAACTAATTCTATTTGTAAGAGATCTTCGTTAAAAAACGAAATATTCTTCTGAATAGGGTTAGTCTGTACATTTATAGAAAAGGGATGTATTTCGCTCTGCGAATATATAGTCTTTTTATATGATTTGTGCTGCCTCCTGTTCAGAACATGAAATAGGAGGCTTTTTTATGTCGACAAATGTAGTAACGAAACAAAACAATGGGGTATCACAAGTATTAAAAAATCGGTTTGTTCAAGGGATTTTAGCATCAGCATTATTTTTACAAATAGGAATATGGGTTCGAAACTTTGCGGTATTACTATATGTAATGGAAATGACAAAAGGTGATGCTTTTGCAATTTCCATGATTTCAGTTGCTGAATTCGCTCCAATTTTTATTTTTTCATTTATTGGCGGTACCTTTGCTGATAGGTGGAAGCCAAAGAAGACAATGATATGGTGTGAAACGTTAAGTTCCATTTCAGTATTCGCTGTCTTAATTACGCTTATGTTTGGAACGTGGAAAATTGTGTTTTTTGTGACACTCATCTCTGCAATCCTTTCACAGTTTTCACAACCATCTGGAATGAAGTTGTTTAAACAACATTTATCAACGGAACAAATTCAATTAGCGATGTCTATATATCAAACGATATTTGCAATATTTATGGTATTAGGACCAATTCTAGGGACATTTATCTTTCATAGTTTTGGAATTTATATTTCAATCATCATAACAGGTATCTCGTTTTTACTTGCGGCAGTTGTATTGTTATTTCTTCCGAAAGATCTTGAAAACGACGTAGAAAAGAAAGATATCACTCTGCTGCAGGAGATGAAGGATGGTATTAAGTATGTCAAAAAGAAAAAAGCATTAACTTTGCTAGGGCTTTGCTTTATGGCTGCAGGACTAGGTATAGGATTAATTCAACCATTAGGTATATTTATTGTGACTGAGCAGCTAGGATTATCAAAAGAGAGTTTACAGTGGCTACTAACAGTAAATGGTGCGGGAATGATTGTTGGCGGAGCATTAGCAATGGTATTTGCGAAAAACGTTGCTCCGCAAAAGATGTTAATTATCGGTATGCTTGGTCAAGCAATTGGTATTGGCATTATAGGATATTCTACAAATTTATGGGTGACACTTACAGCTCAGCTTTTTAGTGGCTTAGCTCTTCCTTGTATCCAAATTGGTATTAATACGCTTATTATTCAAAATAGCGATACCGATTTTATAGGTCGTGTAAATGGTATTTTAAGTCCGCTATTTACCGGTTCAATGGTAGTAACGATGAGTATAGCTGGCTCATTAAAAGAGATGTTTTCATTAAGTATGATGTATGAAGGGACGGCTTTACTTTTTATAATTGGATTATTGTTTATTTTACCTATATACAATTTAAAGCCAGTAATAGCGGTAGAAAGTCAAATAAGTGGTAAAGGAAGTGCCGTACAAAATGAATCCTAATCCAAATGTTAAATACCCTATTGAAGGAAATCAAAACGTTCAATTTATAAAAAATATAATAACAAAACCTAATATACTTGTTGGTGACTATTCTTATTATGATGCGAAAGATGGAGAAACATTTGAAGATCGAGTATTACATCATTATGAATTTCTTGGAGATCGCCTTAATATTGGAAAGTTTTGTTGTATTGCATCTGGAGTTAACTTTATTATGAACGGAGCCAATCATCGGATGGATGGATTTTCGGCATATCCATTTAATATATTTGGAAATGGGTGGGAAAAGTATACACCTAGTTTGTCTGATTTACCTTATAAAGGTGATACAGTTATAGGAAATGACGTTTGGATTGGTATGGATACAACAATTATGCCCGGAATAAAAATAGGGGATGGTGCAATCATTGCAGCTAAATCTGTTGTGACTAGAGACGTCGCACCATATACAATTGTTGGTGGAAACCCTGCAAATAAAATAAAAGAGAGATTTTCAAATGAAATAATAGAAGAATTATTGCAAATTCAATGGTGGCATTTTGATATTGAAAAAATAACTGGAAATATTGATGCTATTGTACGCGGAGATATTGAACCATTAAGAAAGCTAAAAAGGGAATAAAAAATGGATGACAAATAGTATCATACCTCCGAATTTTGTTAATGATAATAGAACAAGGAGGTGTGATACTATGGCACAAGACGTTTTATGTGAAGTAAATAACTGTAAATTTTGGGCGAACGGTAATAAATGTAGTGCAGAGGCAATTTACGTAGTAAGTCATAAAGGTAAACATGCATCTACAACGGAAGAAACAGATTGCAAAACTTTCGATCCAGAAGTGTAAATGTTTGAAGGGTAGCCAAATCGTGGTTGCCCTTTTATTAATTATAGTATTGATAATAAATATCATTTTCATTCATTGTTTTTAACTTTTCTTGTTATTTTTTCATATTTTTTTCATAAGTGATGTAATCCAACTCAATTCATGTTCAATTCGTGATTTACTAAATTCAATGACTTCAGTAATAAAAGATGAGGTAACATCTAGAGACTGAATAGCAGTAAGCTGATTATGTAGTACGTTTTGACGTACAGTCAAAATCTCTTTTCTATCCTCATAGTCAAGTTTTTCAAATAGCGCAATACGAACAAGAAATTCTGTATTGTTTGTCGCAAGTTTTTCGGGAAACTCTCGTAACATTTCAGAAAAAATTTCTTCTCCTGTTTCTGTTATATCGTACATATTTCGGTTTGGTTTTCCGACTTGTTTATGTATTTTTTTCGTTATAGCACCCATATTTTCAAAGCGCCTAAGGGCAGGGTAAAGCATGTTGTGATTTAATTCGAAATTTTCACCTAAACGATTTTGAACATTTTTTTTAATTTCATATCCATGTTTTGGTCCTGTCGTTAATTCTGCTAGTAGTAAAATGTCAACGTACATAAAAATCCCCCTTATATATTTCTCAAGTTCTCTAATGAAAAATCCCCTTTGGTATATGTTAAAATAACATATGATAGTTTATACAACTTTGGACTGCCGACCTATCACTTTTATTGTAAAAGAAAAGGGAGGAAAGAACTATGGCTTCACCTGAAAATGTTATTTTAGTTCATGAAATTTCAAAGCTGAAAACAAAAGAAGAATTATGGAATCCATATGAATGGTATCGTTTGATGAGGGATAATCACCCAGTTCATTATGATGAAGAGCAGGATGTATGGAATGTTTTTTTATATGATGATGTAAATCGTGTTTTATCAGATTATCGCTTATTTTCAAGTAGAAGGGAGCGCAGACAATTCTCAATCCCTCCTTTAGAAACTAGAATAAATATAAACTCTACAGATCCACCAGAACATCGCAATGTACGTTCCATTGTTTCTAAAGCATTTACTCCAAGAAGTTTAGAACAGTGGAAACCTCGAATACAGACTATCGCAGATGAACTTGTACAACATATCGAAAAATGTAGTGAAGTTAATATCGTTGAACAGTTTGCTGCACCTTTACCTGTTACCGTTATTTCCGATTTATTAGGAGTCCCAACAACAGATCGTAAAAAAATTAAAGAATGGTCTGATATTTTATTTATGCCGTATAGTAAAGAAAAGTTTAATGATCTGGATGCCGAGAAAGGGATAGCATTACATGAATTCAAAGCATACCTTCTACCGATTGTTCAGGAAAAGAGATATCATTTAACCGATGATATCATTTCTGATTTAATTCGAGCTGAATATGAAGGCGAAAGATTAACCGATGAAGAAATTGTAACCTTTTCATTAGGTTTACTAGCGGCTGGGAATGAAACCACTACAAATTTAATTATTAATAGCTTTTATTGCTTTTTAGTAGATTCACCTGGAATTTATGAAGAGTTAAGAAAAGAACCTAACTTAATTTTAAAAGCGATTGAGGAAGTATTACGCTATCGCTTTCCTGTTACATTGGCCCGGAGGATTACAGAGGATACAAATATATTTGGTCCTTTCATGAAAAAGAATCAGATGATTGTTGCGTGGGTTAGTGCAGCGAATTTAGATGAGAAAAAATTTTCACAAGCCTCTCAATTTAATGTACATCGAACAGGAAATGAAAAGCATTTAACCTTTGGGAAAGGTCCTCACTTTTGCTTAGGAGCACCACTTGCACGTTTAGAAGCTGAGATTGCATTAACTACCTTTATAAATGCTTTTGAAAAAATAGAGCTATCTCCATCTTTCTGTTTAGAAAAATGTATATTGGAAAATGAACAAACATTAAAATACTTACCTATTCGATTGAAAGCCAAATAAAAATCTTAACAAGGTGCATACATTTGCATCTTGTTTTTTTGTTTCTCAATTGTGAGTTTTCGGCAATTACCTTAATATGGAATTGTATAAAACGTAGAGGAGGATTCTTATGTTGACTTGTAATGGAAGTAAATCATTTCAAAAGTTTATTAAAGGTGTTACAAATCTTATGGAAAACGGTTTATTTGAAGAAGAAATAGTGTGTGGCATTGAAAAATTACTAGAAGAACTTTTAGAAAAGAAAACATGGCTTCCGTTAGAAAAACAGAAGGCCAATTTGACCCAATATGCAAGACATTTATTGTATGAAGATCCGCTCAAACGTTTTGAAGTACTAGCTCTCGTATGGAAAGATGGACAATCTACACCTTTACATGATCATGACGGCACATGGGGAGTAGAAGGCGTTTTTTCAGGAAGGATAATGGTACAGAACTTTATACAAACGAAACAACTTGGAAATTCACTTGTTTATTTAACACATACAGGAAATCTTTATTTGGGAGAAGGAGAAACTGATAAAGTAATTCCACCAGCAGATTGTCATATTCTTGAAATTAGCGAAAATGAAAGCGTTATTACGATTCATGTCTATGGAAAACGATTAGAAAAGTTTAAAGTATATATCCCAACTGAAGAAAAAAACGTGTACATGTGTGAGACAAAATACATTAGTTATAATTCATAGTTTAAAATCCAAAGCTTTTTTAAAAAGAAAAGCTTTGGATTTTATTTTTAATTATTTCTTGACCTGAAACGCTTTTCATAAATTATAAATAAGAAGTACCTCACGAGGATTGTATGGAAACGATACCTAATAATTAATTAGAACTCGTGTATTTATAGAAAGTGGTGAAGAAATAATGAAATTAATCGCAATTGATTTAGATGGAACTCTTCTTTCGGGGAATAAAATGATAAGTAAAGAAAATGCAGAAGCAATTCGAACATGTCAAGAAGCTGGCCATGTTGTAGCAATTTGTACAGGACGTTCTATTGTTGACATTGAGCGATTATTGTTAGAAGTTAATTTAGAGTGTCCAATCATTGCGGAAAATGGGGCTCTTATATATAAAGATAAAAAAATGATGAAGAGATATCCAATTCAAAATATGCAGGCACTTGAAATTGTAGAATATCTTGAAGAGAATGGTTTATATTATCAGCTTTATACTGATAAAGGTGTGTATGTACCGGATTATGGAGTAGAGAGTGTACGTAATGAAATTGAGTATGTGAAGAATTCAAAAGAAAATTTCGACTTGAAAGAGTTAGAAACAATCGCAGCATTATATCTTGAGCATACAGCGTTTCATAGTGCGGAAAGTTGTAAACCAATTGTAGAAACAGATATACATGTGCATAAACTATTACCATTTTCTTATGATATTGAGAAATTAAAAAAACTAAAAGAAACATTTCTTCATAATACAGATTTAGCAATTACATCTTCATATTGGCACAATTTAGAGATTAATCATCGAGATGCTCAAAAAGGGAATGGATTATATACTTTAGCAGAACATCTTAATATTCCGGTTGAAAACACTGTAGCGATAGGTGATGGATTAAACGATGTTTCTATGATGGAAAAAGCGAATATATCAATTGCAATGGGAAATGCAGTTGAAGAAATAAAAGCAATGTGTAAATACGAAACGTTATCAAATGAAGAACATGGTGTGGCACATGCTTTATATAAATATGTAATGTAATTAAAAAAAGAAAAAAGAATCCAAATGGATTCTTTTTTCTTTTTTATTAGGGGTAAGGTATTCTATGAGATTCATAGAAGCCTTATTACATTTCATTATATAGAATATATTGGAATAAATGTGTATATTTTTCATAAAAATTGTGAATATTTTATGAACTTTATACTTATTGCATGTTTATACCGCTATTAGTGACGCGTATGACTCTCAAGTGAAAATTCAGTGAATGTAAGGAGGAATTCAAGTTAGCTAGACAATAAATGAGGAATGGACGAAATATATTCTTTTCTTGTTTTAATTGAAAAATAAAATTTGTTCGAATAATTATTCTACAGCTATATACCTACACTAGCTTTCTTCGTATAATGGAGAAGTATGAATTTTAGATTTGTATTAATTTTACATATTGAGGTGAACAAAGAATGAATTCGCGGCTAATGGAACTTATTGATGTGAGTACAATAGAAACCATGGCAGAACAATTTTATAAATTAACTAACATATCACATCAACTTCTTGATGCTGAAAAAGAGTGTGTTTTTTCATTCGGAATGAATGAAATAAAAAAGAGTAAACTTCCAAAGATTGAAATCCCCATTTTCTTATACAATCAACATTTAGGATCTTTTGTTGTATGGTCCAAAAAAAGTGAAATTTTCAGTTGTCAAAAATACTTTGAAATGCTCTCAAGTTTAATTTTAGATGGTGCAATAAAAGTATTTCAAAGTAAAAATACAACGTTGCTTTCTCGGAAAGAGGAGGAACTACATACGATTTTACAAAACATGCCTGTTATGGTCGATGCGCTTGATTATAATGGAGATTTTGTTTTGTGGAACCGAGAATGCGAAATCGTAACAGGTTATACCGCTGAAGAAATAATTGGAAATCCAAATGCACTGCAATTATTGTATCCTGATCATAATTATCGCCATCAAATACAAAAGAAATTTTTAACTTGTGGAAAAAATTTCAGAGATTGGGAAATGCACTTAACATGTAAAAATGGTGAAATCAAAACAATAATGTGGTCGAATATCTCAGAACAGTTTCCTGTAACAGGATATAGTTATTGGGCTGTTGGTGTAGATATTACGCATTTAAAAGCGATAGAAGAGCAGTTAAAACAACAAACATCTGAACTGGAATTAATTTTTAAAGCTTTACCAGATTTATGTTTCTTAACAGAAGATGATGGCACGATTATTGATTACAAGGCAGGATCTCCTACGAAGTTTTACGTACCCGCAGAAGCTTTTATGGGAAAAAAGTTTTACGAAGTATTACCATCTTCAGTAGCACAGCAGTTTCAGGAAGCCATTAATCAAGTGAAGGAAAAAGGAACGAATGTAATTGTAGAATATCCACTCACACTTAATGGAAGTATTGATTTCTTTGAAGCTAGGTGCTTACCATTATTACGTGATAAAATTATGATTATTGTACGCGACATTACAGAGCGAAAAAAGACAGAAGAATTGTTAAACAAATCAGATACGCTTGCAGCAATTGGTCAATTAGCAGCTGGCGTAGCTCATGAAGTAAGAAATCCTTTAACTGTAATTAAAGGTTTTATACAGTTATTCCAAATTAATAAAGAAGATCAAGAAAGATATTTTGATCTTATGCTTTCTGAAATTGAAAGGATAGAAGCGATCCTGCAAGAATTTCTGTCAATTGCTAAAACAGATGAAATAAATACAGAAAAGAAAAATATTTATCAAATTTTTAAAAATGTCGTATCGTTAATGAATACAAAAGCAATTATGACAAATATTCAAGTTGAACTATTTACGGATGACAAAGATATAATTATTGAATGCTCAGAAAATCAATTGAAACAAGTATTTATTAATATTTTGCAAAATTCAATCGAAGCTATGCCAAATGGTGGGGAAATTTCAATTCACATAAAAGAAATAAATGATGATGGTGTCATCATTCATGTAATAGATGAAGGAATAGGAATACCTGAAGAAAGAATTAAGAGATTAGGTGAACCTTTTTATAGTACGAAAGAAAAAGGGACTGGTATTGGATTAATGTTAAGTTATAAAATTATTGAAAGTCATCAAGGGACAATTAGTATCATGAGTGAGGTTGGTGTCGGGACAACAGTAACTATTTACTTACCGAAAGTACTAAGTAAACAATCTCTTTCTAATTGTGACGACAAATGTATACCAATACGCACTAGTAGTAATTCTTAAATCAATTAATACCCAATAACAAAGCGATTAGTGAAAACTAAGCTTTTTGTTATTGGGTATTTTTTATATTTAATTTAGTAAACTTTACCTTTTCTTTACCTTTGTTTTAATTTCTATTAAGTTTTAAACATTATATTAATATTTGTACAAAGCAATGTATAGAAATTGTACATTACTTTTAATATAGAAATGTGATTATTATTTGAAATATTGTAAGGAGGAGATTATGACAAGGTGAAAAAGCAAGAGAAGAAAAGTGGTAGAGTAGTACCTCTCCGGTTAAATATTTTATTCCTTTGTGTATTTTTATTATTTTCTGGCATTATTATTCAGTTAGGGAAAGTGCAAATTTTTGATGGAGAAACATATAAAAATGAAGTAGAGAAGAGAGAAAATGCAACCGTGGGCCTTTCTGTACCACGTGGGAAAATATTTGATCGTGAAGGAAATCCGGTAGTTGATAATAAGTCTTTACGTACGATTACATATACAAAGGTGAAAGGTGTAAAACAAGAAGAAATATTAAAATCAGCAAGACAACTTGCAGATATTATTGAAATGCCACAAGAAGATATAGATAAGTTAACTGAGACTGATAAGAAAGACTTTTGGATGCAATTAAATCCAGAACTTGCTCAAGACTTAGTATCAAAAAAAGAAATAGATAAGTTCCGAGATAAGGATATTACCGGAAAAGAGCTAGACAAAAAAATAGAAGATTTAAAAAGGAAACGCGTTACAGATAAAAATCTTCAAGAACTAACGGCTAAAGATATAGAAGTGTTAGCTATTAAAAGTAAAATGACCTCAGGTTTTCAAATGGCACCTCAAATTATTAAAAAGGACGTTAGTGAACAGGAATATGCGGTGATTAGTGAAAATTTAGCGAACCTTCCAGGAGTAGACGCATCAGTTGATTGGGAGAGAATCTATGTAAATGATGGATTATTCCGTTCTGTCCTTGGTAACGTTTCAAATGCTGATGAAGGATTGCCACGTGAACGATTAGATTATTATTTAGTGCGTGATTATAGCCGAAATGATAGGGTCGGCAAAAGTTATATCGAACAGCAATACGAAGATGTACTTCATGGTACAAAAAAAGAAGTAAGAAGCATTGCTGATAAACAAGGAAATACTATTAGAACGGAAACTGTTACTGAAGGGAAAAGCGGTAAAAATTTAACTTTAACAATAGATATGGAATTGCAAAAAAAAGTAGAGGAGAGCATAGAAAAAATATTAAAACAATATAAAGGATCAGAATCAATGTTAGACCGTGCTTTCGTAGTGATGATGAATCCGAAAAATGGCCAAGTATTATCAATGGCTGGGAAAAGGCTTGTAGAAAAAGATGGGAAAATGGAAGTAGAAGATTATGCTTTAGGCACGCTGACAAGTTCATATGAGCTTGGATCAACGGTTAAAGGTGCGACAGTTTTAACAGGGTTTGAAACAAATGCAATAACTCCTGGAACACATTTTTATGATGCACCTATGAAGTTTAAAGGAACCAAGGAAAAGAAGTCTTGGAAAAATTTTGGTGATATAGACGATCTAAGAGCGTTACAAGTTTCTTCAAACGTTTATATGTTTAATATAGCATTGAAAATTGCTGGCGTGGATTATGTAAAAAATAGTTCGCTAGATATTAAACAAGAATATTTTGATAAAATGAGGTATTATTTCAGGCAATTTGGACTAGGCGTACAAACTGGTATTGATTTACCAAATGAAACTGCAGGACAAATTGGAAGAAAAGATAATCAGCCTGGTTTCTTATTAGATTATTCTATTGGACAATATGATACGTATACACCACTTCAGCTTGCACAATATATTTCGACTATCGCAAATGGAGGGTATCGAATGAAACCACAAATTGTTCAAGAGATTAGAGAACAAACCGTTCAAAAAGATGAGGTTGGTAAAGTAGTACAATCAATAGAACCCGTTGTTTTAAATAGAATCGATATGAAACAAGAATATATTAATCAAGTAAAAGAAGGATTTAGAAAAGTATTTCAAGAAGGAGATGGAACGGGAGTAAGAGCGTTCCAAAAAGCACCATATAAACCAGCTGGTAAAACAGGGACCGCACAAACTGTATATGGTGGAGAAAATGAAATTGGGCGAAATGCGAAAGGCGATCGTAGAGAATGTTATAACTTAACATTGGCTGGATATGCGCCATATGATGATCCAGAAGTAGCATTTTCTGTTGTAGTACCGTGGGTTGAAAATGATAAATCGGGCATTAACTCCGATATTGGAAAAGAAGTTTTAGATGCTTATTTTGATTTGAAAAATAAGCGATTAACTGATGAAGCGCCAAAAACAGATGCCTCTAAAGAGAATTAAAATGAACGAAACGTCTCTAGCATTCATGTGAACTAGAGGCGTTTTTATCTGGGGATAGATTAGAAATGAGGTATATATGAAGCTGTTTATTCTAAAATATTGGAGGAACATATGTAGCTACATATTAATTATAATAGGGGTTATTTTTATTAATAAGTCCTTTTTATTTTGTATGGTAGAAGGAATTTCGATGCAACCTACTTTGAATGAAAAAGATTATATACTTGTTAATAAGGTAAACGTCTGTTTATCGTCTTTTCATCATGGAGATGTTGTCATTATAAAAAAAGAAGACGAGCCTACTTACTATGTGAAACGAATTATTGGATTATCGGGGGATAATATACAACTAAAAAAGGATGAGGTATTTATTAACGGTAAAAAGCGTGATGAGTCGTATATAAATTTAGATATGTCACAAGTATCCAATCGTTTTTCAAATTTTAGAGAAATAAAAGTTCCTACGCATAAATTATTTGTGTTAGGTGATAATCGTAATCATAGTAAAGATAGTAGGAATACACTTGGACTTATTGATGAGTCAAATATAATAGGTAAAGTAGAAATGGTATTTTATCCATTTGATCATATAAAATGGATAAAATAATTCTATTAACTATTCACGTTTTATAAAATCAATCATATATTAATAGCATAGGACAAGCAGAAAAGCTTGTTCTAACCTCACAGAACACTCCTTATCACGGTTAGGCATCTACATAGGTAGATGCTTTTTTTATGTTGATGACTGAAAATTATTTATCAATATAATGTAGCAAGCATATTAGGACTATTAGGGGAAGATTACTTGTACAAATAACAGTATGCTTAATTAAAACAGTGAAATATAAGGAGTGAGGAATAAGTGCTAAATATTTTAGTGGTTAATTTTCCAGCAGAGGGACATGTAAACCCTACATTAAATTTAGTAAAAGCCTTTACTGAACGAGGGGATCACGTACATTATATTACAACGGCAAACTTTAAGGATAGAATTGAAGATTTAGGAGCTACTGTACATACTCACCCGGATCTATTAAAGGAGATTTCTATTGATGCTGAAACCTCATCTGGGTTAAATGCTTTCTTTCATGTGCATGTTCAAACTGCTTTATATATATTAGAAATTACGAAACAATTATGTGAAAGTATAAATTTTGATTTCGTAATTTATGATATATTTGGCGCGGGAGAGTTAGTAAAGGAGTATTTACAAGTTCCAGGTGTAGTTTCCTCACCTATATTTTTAATTCCTTCAGAGTTTTTGAAGACATTACCTTTTCATCCAAATGCAGATATACCATTCCAACCAGAGGAGATCTCTGAAAAATTACTAAATCAGATGGAACATAAATTTGGAGTAAAACCAAAGAATAATCTTCAATTTATGAATAATAAGGGTGATGTTTGTTTTGTATACACAAGTCGTTATTTCCAACCTAATAGCGAATCGTTCGGAGAAAATAACATTTTTATTGGACCGAGCATTTCAAAGCGTAAAACAAATATAAAGTTTCCACTGGAATCACTTAAAGAGAAGAAAGTTATTTACATTTCAATGGGAACACTGCTTGAAGGACTCGAATCATTCTTTAATACTTGTATTGATACTTTTTCAGATTTTGATGGGATAGTTGTAATGGCAATTGGTGATAGAAATGATATTTCAAAAATAAAGCAAGCGCCAGATAATTTTATAATTGCTCCATACGTACCTCAATCAGAAATATTAAATGAAGCAGATGTTTTTATTACACATGGTGGTATGAATAGCGTACACGATGCCATTCATTATAATGTCCCATTTGTAATAATACCGCATGATAAAGATCAGCCTATGATAGCGCAAAGATTAACTGAGCTTGAAGCGGCACATAGACTATTGAAAGAACATGTTAATGTGCACACTTTAAAAGAGGCTGTAATAGATGTTCTTTCAAATGAAAAGTATAAACATGGTATAAGAAAACTTAATGATAGCTTTTTAGAATGTGGTGGTTCAAAAGAAGCAATTGCAGTTATTGAATCTCTTTTAAATAAAGTAAAACTTTAATCGGTAGGGATTTTACTACCCATAAATAGCGGGATAAATAGTCGTAACTGTATACAAGCATAGAGGTTCTCACCTTTATGCTTGTATATTCTTATCCAGCAAATTGCACAGCAGTATTTGCATGTAAAAAAGCAGTATCAAAAACGGGAACAGTAAGATCATTTTGGGAGATGAGTAAAGGTATTTCAGTACAGCCTAATAATATACCTTCAGCGCCGTTTTGAATTAATGATTTTGTAATTTGTAATAACTTTTCTTTAGATGTTTCTGAAATGATCCCTCTACTTAATTCATCTAATATGACATGGTGGATAAAGGTTCTTTCCTCTTCATTTGGGATAATTGTCTCAATGTTATATTTCGCTAATCGTGATTTATAGAAATCTTGCTCCATCGTTTGTTTTGTTCCTAATAGTCCGATACGTTTTATATTCTGTTCTACCATTTCTTTAGCACTTACATCACCAATGTGAAGAAGCGGGATAGATATTGCTTGTTCTACCTCCTCGGCAAATAGATGTACAGTATTTGAACACATTAATAAACATTCAGCCCCAGATTTTTCAACTTTCTTTGCAACTGTAACTAGTTCATTTTTCACTTCTTCATATTGATGGTTTTGTAATAAAGTAGTTACTTCACCAAAATCCATACTATATAAAACTAACTTTGCATTTTGATCGTATTGAGAGAGTGTAAGTGTATTAATATGTTTATAGTATAATGATGTAGATTCCCAACTTAATCCTCCAATCAAACCAATAACTTTCATAATGCATTCCTCCCGAAACGATTTTGAATTTATTATTTCATAATTCCGATAAGAATACAATGATTTAAATGATCCATTTAACAAAAAATAAAAATAGTAAGAAAAGTGTTGAAATTTATATTCTTTAGTGCCATAATACGAATTACAAATTAATACTTATCCAGAGAGGTGGAGGGAACGGCCCTAAGAAACCTCAGCAACCCCTATGCAATTTTATAGGAAGGTGCTAATTCCGCAGAGGACACGTTGTGTTTTTTGAAAGATAAGAGGATTCTTGAACGTGAAAGAAAATGACCTCTTATATAAGAGGTCATTTTTTGTTGTATAGAAAGGGAGTGTAGATGCATAATTCATTTTTAAATTAAATATAGAGTAATAAAAGTTGACTAATATGAGAGGGGAATTGTAATGAACAAATTATCAACAAAGTTAGTAGTAGCAATCGGTATTGGAGCAGCATTATACGGGATATTAGGACTTTGGGGATTTTCTATTGCACCGAATACATTTATTAAACCAGCATTAGCTATATTAACTGTTTTTGGAGCATTATTTGGTCCAGTGGCAGGACTGTTAATCGGACTTATCGGTCATACCGTAACAGATACGATTGCTGGATGGGGGATTTGGTGGGGCTGGGTTATTAGTTCAGGGATTATTGGTTTTTCGATGGGTCTTATTCAAAAAAGAGTTGGTTTTAGTGTGAAAAACGGGTCGTTTAACAAGGGGGATATTTCTTATTTAGCAATTACTGGGCTAGTTGGTATTGTCATTGCTATTATATTTGCTGGGGCATTCGATATTATTGTGATGGGAGAACCATTTGACAAAATTGTTATCCAAGTATTAGGAGCAACAATTTCCGATGTTATCGTTTTCTTAGTACTTGGATTGCCACTTACAATTGGCTTGGCAAAATCTAATAAGAAACATACACATTTAAAAATTGAAAAGTAGGGATGTTAACATGCAACCAATTATTTCGTTTGAACAATTTACCTTTCAATATGGGCATGCTGCGCAGCCTACTTTAAGTGATATTACCTTTCATATATACCCTGGGGAAAAAGTACTAATTGCTGGACGAAGTGGTTCAGGAAAGTCGACATTAGCTCATTGTATAAATGGGCTAATCCCATTTTCTTACGAAGGGACTAGTACAGGTAACGTTTTAATTGCCGGTAAAGATCCGAGGGAAGGAAGTATTTTTGAACAAAGTAAGCAGGTAGGAACAATTTTGCAAGATCAAGATGCTCAATTTATTGGTCTGACAGTAGAAGAAGATGTAGCTTTTTATTTAGAAAATGAATGTGTAAATCAAGATGACATGAAAAAGATTGTTTCCGACTCATTAAGAAAGGTGAAGATGCATACGTTTCATAAACAAAGTCCACATGAATTATCAGGAGGTCAAAAGCAAACAGTTTCTCTTGCTGGTTTATTAACAACAAATGCGGATATATTATTGTTCGATGAACCGTTAGCGAACTTAGATCCACTAAGCGCCGTACATACGATAGAACTTATGAAAGATATACATGAGCAATATAATAAAACGATTGTTATTATCGAACATAGGATAGAAGAAATTTTAAAGCTGGATTTAGACAAAGTTATATTAATTGATGAAGGTAAAGTCTTTGCAATAGGAACACCAAAAGAAATCTTAGCGTCAAATATATTACCATGTATTGGCTTAAGAGAGCCTATTTACATCGAAGCATTAAAGAGATTACATTTTGATCGTAATAATGACGTAATATATCCAATGGAAAACCTTCAAAAAGAAAAGGTAGGCAACGTTCTAAAAGAGTGGATGGAGAAACAAGTCATATTAAAAGGTAATACTAAAAACAAGGAATTACTTAAAGTGGAGAATTTATCATTTTCATACCCTAATAAACAAAAAGTATTAGAAAATGTAAACCTTTCAATATATGAAGGAGAAATTGTAGCACTGTTG
Source organism: Bacillus sp. PSXD-155 (assembly GCF_049310765.1). Taxonomy (NCBI): domain Bacteria; kingdom Bacillati; phylum Bacillota; class Bacilli; order Caryophanales; family Bacillaceae; genus Bacillus; species Bacillus sp. PSXD-155. Next base: position 60,885 of record NZ_JBMOWC010000018.1, read on the forward strand.
GGACATAATGGAGCAGGGAAATCCACATTAGCTCATAGTCTTATAGGCATAAACAAAATAAAAAATGGGAAAATCTTGTTAGAAGGTGAAAATATTAGTTCTTGGTCTATTCGTAAACGTGGGAAAATCATATCTTACGTGATGCAAAATCCAAATCATATGATTACACAGTCTACTGTTTTTGAAGAAGTTTCATTTACATTAACATTACATAATTTTTCTAAGGAAGAAATTAAGAATAGAGTAGAAAGAACTTTAAAAATTTGTGGTTTATATCCATTTCGTAATTGGCCAATTCAAGCACTAAGCTATGGGCAAAAAAAGAGATTAACAATCGCATCTGTATTAACAACAAATCCTAAGCTTATCATATTAGATGAACCGACAGCGGGACAAGATTATTATCACTATAAACAATTTATGTCTTTTATTAAAAAACTAGCTAAAAAGGGAATTTCATTTGTTTTTATCACTCACGATATGAATCTCGCACTAGAATATGCAGACCGTGCAGTAGTTCTACATGAAGGGAAAATTATTGCGGATAATACAGTGTCTAATGTATTTGGTGATCAAGAAACGTTACAAATAGCTAACTTAAGAGAGAGTTCTTTAACCAAGCTTGTTAAATTTAGTGGGATTGCATGTCCGGAAAAATTTATGGAACTTTATTTAGATAGTAATAGGAGGGAGGAAGGTGCATAGTACATATTTTCATCGTATGGATGGGGTAGTGAAATTGTTTTTATTTATTTTTTGTATGATGCTTACTTTTTTGTTTTTTGATTTTCGGGTGTTGCTAATACTATTTATTATTGGATGTATCGGACTCAGCATTGCTAAAATTCCATTTCGTAAAATTTTAATTGTTTTTAGTGTCATATTTACATTTAGTTTATTAAACTCTGTCATGATTTTATTTATTACACCAACTTATGGATCTGAATTAACTGAATCATATACCGCGTTTTTACATATTGGATATGCAACGATTACATATGAAACATTATTTTATGCAGCTACACTTTCATTAAAGTATTTTACGTTATTACCATTTACACTTCTTTTTATTTACACGACAGATCCAAGCGAATTTGTAAGTAGCTTAAGTAAACTTGGTATTCATTATAAGATTACATATGCAGTAAATATTGCACTACGTTATATTCCTGACATCCAGTCTGAGTATAAAATTATTAAACACGCGCAAGAAGCGAGAGGCGTGGCTTTTGAAAAAGGAGAAGCAAATATATGGGTTCGTATGAAGAACCGTTTTTTAATTTTCTGGCCGCTAATCATTCATTCTCTAGAAAGAATAGATACGATTTCAAATGCAATGGATTTAAGAGGATTTGGAAAGAAGGATAAACGTACATGGTTTTATACAAGTAAGGCGAAACGTGAAGATTTCATCGTTTTATTTGCCGGTGTTTTCATATTCATTGCTGCGGTATATTTAAAATTAAACGTATTTCAAAACTTTTGGTATCCATTTTAAAGCACTCTTTAAACGAGTGCTTTTACTTATTTTTATGTAGACATGCTCAAAAAAGGGATATACACATAATGTATAATACGAACCAGTTAAAATGATCAACTACCTATTAGTTTTCAAACCAAAAGGAGGAAAAAATATGAGTTACGGTGGTTCTTGTGGTTTTGGTGGAGGTTTCGCTTTATTAGTTGTGTTATTCATTCTATTAATAATTGTAGGATGCAGCTGCTGGGGCGGAGGATACTAATTTTTAATTAGTCTTCACAAATGTAAACTAAAAAAACATTGAAGATACTTATGTATCGAAACAAATAAAAAAGGAGCAACTATGCTCCTTTTTTATTTGTTTAAATGCGTATGCTTACTATATTTCGGGAACGTAATCGTTAAAGTCGTTCCTTTACTAACGATACTTCGGATTTTTAAACTTCCATGCATCGTCTCAATAATCTTAACAGCAACCATCGTACCTAAACCAGTTCCTTTTGTTTTTGTACTAAAATACGGTTCACCGAATCGATGTATTTGCTCCTGTGACATTCCAACTCCGCTATCTTCAATTCGTATTTCAACTTTACTATTATTGATAGATGAGGAAATATTTAAGGTACCACCATTAGGCATTGCTTCAATACTGTTTTTTATTAAGTTTAAAAAACATTGTTGAAAGTGCTGTTTATTACCAACAATGGTTGCCTCAGAAAAATCCTGTGTAATATGTATCGTATTCATATTACACAATGGCAATATCATATTAATAACTCGATTTAACTCTTGTTTTACTGAAATTTGATCTAATTTTTCTGGAGCAGGTTTGGCAAACGTTAAGTAATCATCGATAATTTCTTGGGCACGATTTAACTCTTCAAGTATATGTTTAATATATTCGTCTCTTGATTCAGGAGTTAAATTTGGTGTTTTTAAAAGCTGTGTAAATCCTTTTACAACCGTTAAAGGATTCCTTACTTCGTGCGATATACTTGCAGCGAGTTGGCTAACAATCTCCATTTTTTCCATTTTAATTAATTTTGAGCGCATTAATACAGCATCTTTTATAACTTCATTTATATAAACAATAAATAACATTAAAGTAGTCGGTAATACCATGAAATAAATAATATACAAATTATTCACTTCAAAATCTGATAAAGTTAATACAATTACAGTTGTAAATATTGCTAGGAAAAAGGTTAAAAACATGGAAAAAGCTACTTTAAGCTTTCTATTATATGTATTAAATTTTGAAGATGCGAGTGCTGTAACGATGAACATTATTCCGTAAACAACGACTGTCAGCATATTAAAGCCATAAAATATAAATCTTGTAATTAATAAAATTGTAAACAATATGATACCGACAGGGAATCCACCATAAAGCGTACCTATTATGACCGGAATTTGTCTTAAATCATGAATACAACTTTCATCCATATAGATAGGGTATCGCATACATAAAATAAGCGGGATACTAGAACAAAGGGTAATCAGTAATATTTTGTATTTTTTCAAATAATGCCTGCTATCATATATGAAATAAAAAACAAATATACTACATAAAATGTATAGAAGATTATTTAATACGTTTTGATTAATATAAACAAAGTCCATAATATTTGCCTCGTTATTCAAAATTTACTTAACATATGTATTATACATGATAACATATGTTAAAGTGAATAAACCTTGTTAATACAAGATTTGTTTGGCTTTTTGTTATAAAATACAAACAGTTTGCAAACGTTAACTATCCAATGATACTTTTACCAAAATTTTTTACTCCTTCTTCCTGTATGTTCGGTAAAACATGAGAATAAATACTAAGAGTTAATGAAATGTCAGTATGACCTAATCTCTCACTGATAATTTTAGGGTTAACTCCTTGTTTCAATAGTATAGTTGCGTGTGTATGTCTTAAATTATGAGTTTTAATTTTTTTCACTGCTGCATTTTTTATTTCTTTATAAAAATTTCCCTGAAAGCATTTCTGTATAAACCCCCAACCGATTTATTACAATTAATTAAATCTAAATCTTGATAAGCAGAAACCATTCGTAATTAGAAACGTTTGGATGAGATTTTAAATAAATATAAAAATACTAAAGGAGAGTAAGCTATGAAAAAACAGGTGTTGCAAGAAAAGTGGACGAGCTAGGTCGTGTAGTAATTCCAGTAAGGGTTTATTTGGGAAGTGGCTTTAAAACTGATGTTGTCGAGTACATGCGGTAGTAAAAGGGAGAAGGATATTTGAAAAAAGTAGAAATTGATGTTGGTAGCAACAAACTTTTAATAGTGAAGGGCGGAAATGTAACAGTAGTCATCCACCAATGAGTGGATTTGGTGAGCAAGTCGCGGTTTGGATAAACGGTAAAGTTGATCGTGTAGATGTGAAGTGAAAATCGTAATAAAAAAGAGCCATGAGTGGAAAGGCTCATAGCTCTTTGTATAAGGGTAATGATTTTATAGGTAAATATTATCATGTAATTCCAAAAAAACAATTTCAGTAAATTGATTGGTATTTGATTTGGATTTTATAGAAAGAGAGCAGCTAACAACAGCTAGCAGCTCGGCAGGTTCTGTAAGACAAAACAGAAAAGAATATTAACAGAATATAGAGGTTTATCCTGGTTGTTTGAACGTAGTTAAAGAAAGAATATCACATACTATCAATGTTAATAAAAACTATCTGTGGCTTTCATTTATTTATTTATTTTATTCACAAATAGTTCCAGTAGCTATTCCGGTTGGAGCGACACCTACTGGGATATTAGTGATAACAGTATTCGTAGCAATATCAATAACGGAAACAGTATTACTAGCTTGATTTGTAACATATGCTCGAGTGCCATCAGGTATGATAGTTACTTGATCAGGGGATAAACCAACAGAAATTGTATCAATCACAGTATTTGTCGCCACATTTATTACAGATACATTATTGCTAACTTTATTTACAACGTAAATAAGATTTCCACCCGGTGTAATATCTATACCAACAGGTTCGGTACCTACGTTAATTGTATTAATAACTGCATTGGTAGCGGTGTTAATAACAGAAACAGTATTGCTGTTTTGATTTGTGACATAAGCACGAGTACCATCTAGTGTGAAGACGATTATTCTAGGACGAATACCGACAGGAATGGTAGCGATAACTGCATTGGTAGCAGTATTAATAACAGAAATTGTGTTGCTTAATTCGTTTGCAACATATGCAAAGGTCCCATTTGGTGAAACAGTGATTCCTTGTGGAGCGAGGCCAACAGGAATGGTAGTGATAACTGCATTGGTAGCTGCATTAATAACAGAAACAGTATTATTACCATGATTTCCAACATAAACAGTTGTGTTATCTGGAGAAACAGCTACACCGATTGTATCAGTTCCAACGGGAATGGTAGCGATAACAGTATTCGTAGCAGTATCAATAACGGAAACGGTATCAGAAAAAATATTAGTAACATAGGCACGAGCTCCATTTGGTGAAACCGTTACTTCAAGTGGTGCATTACCTACAGTAATTGTATCAACTACTATATTTGTTCCGGTGTTAATTACAGATACTGTATCATTTGTAGGGTCATCTATGAGTCCTGCATTTGTAGCATATACTAGGAAATTACATGCAGGTCCGGTTGGCCCAGTAGGTCCGGTCGGTCCAGTAGGTCCCGGTGGTCCTTCCGGCCCTTCCGGCCCTTGGATTCCTTGCACACCTTGAGGTCCAGTGGCTCCTGGTGGTCCTTCCGGCCCTTGAATTCCTGGCACACCCTGAAGTCCAGTGGCTCCTTCCGGTCCTTCCGGCCCTTGAATTCCTTGTACACCCTGAGGTCCAGTGGGCCCTTCCGGTCCTTCCGGTCCTTGAATCCCTTGGATACCCTGAGGCCCAGTAGTCCAGGAATTCCCATTCCGGTCCCTGAACCAGTAGGCCCAGGTGGTCCTGGTGGTCCTTGAATCCCTTGTACACCTTGAGGTCCTTCCGGTCCTTCTGGTCCTTCAGGCCCCTGAATTCCTTCTACACCTTGAGGTCCTTGAGGCCCTTCAGGCCCCTGAATTCCTTGCACACCTTGAGAACCCTGAGCGCCTCTAGGTCCAGGAAATCCTCTAGGTCCAGTGGCTCCAGTCGGCCCCGGTGTTCCGATGTTACTTAATAGCGAACTATTTAAGATTCCTTGTAAAATTAAGTTGAATGTTTGCTGTAATAAGGGGTCCGATATATTTGAACAACTTATAAGTGAAGACAAGCTTTGGAATAGAAATTGGAATAATGCTGAGATTTGAGTGAGAGATGCGGTAGGTAAAGAATTAATTAATTGATTTATAGTTCTTATAACTAAATTTCTATTTGGTGTATTTGGTTGTACTGCTATTAATAAATCATTTAATGCCTGTAATGCTGATTGGAGTATTTGTATAGTTGTTGGATTTGGTGTTGTGAAAAAAGAAAGGATGGCTTGATTTAATTGATTTATTATTTGCAATAATTCTTGTTGTTGAGCATTCGAGAAAAAAACAGGTGTACAGCAATTACTTTGATCACAAGGGGATATAGAAACAAAGCAGGGTTGCTGAAATTTATCACACGAATTTGATTTTCGATTATATCTTATAAATACCTCCTTTAAAAAATTAAATGTTAAGTAATTTTTGGTAAATTATTAGCAACTGAATTTGTAGGTATATGTTTAATTGAAATGTTTTTTCCTTCAAAGTATATGCCAATAAAATTGAGGTGTTCATATGGGGGATATAGCCAATACTTGGTTGCTAGGAGGAAATTGTAATAGAATAATGCATTAAAAAGAACAAGTAATAAATTAAATAAAAGCTTTATTTTGTTATAGATAAATAGGTGACTCAGCAATTGTGCTAGTCGAGTCACCTATTACTATCGAACCAAATAATGTTCTTTTTCTATATGTAGTTATGTTGAGTTCCTAGAGGCTAACCCAAAAAACAGTTAAAGGACAAAGAAAATCATTGTAGAGAGTTTTACATTTTATTATGTCAATGCTACAACAGCAAGAGTTAAGCCCAATGTATTTAATGTATTAGAATATGGTCCTACATTAACAGTAAGAGTACTTGTTATACCTGGAGGTGTAGTGAAAATTGCGGGGGCTGATACAGAAGTGAATCCGGCTGTATATCCTAGAGAAGTACCTGATCCAATGATTGGATTATTATTCAGATACATAGTGATACCTGCCGAATTACCTCCTGGTTGAATGATAACTTGCACTTCATAGATTGCCAAATAGGTTCTTCCACCTTCAAGTAAAACAGTTGTTGGTGGTGTGAATGAGATTGCCGTACCATTAGAATTTACCACGGTATCTAGTGGAATCGCAGAGTTTACAGAAATTATTGATGGGGTAGTTTGAACAACATTTAAACTGTTAGCCGTGGGAGATGGACAAGAACAAGGTTTGTGAATGTTAGAGTTGTTATCATTTTGGTAATTCACAAATAATCAAGCTCCTTTGCGTAAGATAATTTTTTATCTTATATAAAACGTAGCCTTTTTGTATCTAAGTTATTTTTAATAAGTTTTTAAAGATAAGTCGAATATTGTTGGTCAGTCGACTTTTGAAATTATTTGAAACTCTGGGATTTTAAAGTGCGTTTGATAAATATATATGAAAATTTTTTTAAGGACATTACTGTAAGTTAGGAAACATAATAAAAAACGGGAAAATGAGGGGAGTAAAAGGAAAAGAACCCTTTATATAAAGGGTTTTTCTGGTGATTTAATCTATCAATTACATTCGTGGTAATATTCATCACATGAATCGTTATTATCGTTACAGCATATACAAAATGTTTTTTGAACAAATAAACTAACTACACTAGTAGAACCTTCCTGCTTTGTAAGAGTAAGACTTTGAAAATCTTCAACTTGAAATATTTTTGTTTGAACAGGTTGTAATGTAGTAGTAATTGGTACGCTAGATCTTCTTGTTAGAATAGTTACTTGAACGGGTGCACTCATACCGACAACGAATAACTGAATTAATGTTTTATTATGATTGTTTGTAAAATCCTCAAATACAGTTTGTGGAGCGGTGGTTTCAAGGAAAACTGACACAGGTATATTTCCATTTGCATTTTCTGCAGAACCAGCTATCGTATGAGTTTCAATAAAACAGTTATTTTTTTGATTGTTGGAATGTGATTGGTTTTTATAATATTTTTTACCATCTTTATAAAAGTAATCAGCCATATGAATTTAAAGCTCCCTTCTTTTAGATATCTATATAGTCTATTTAATAAAGTGAAGTAGTGCTTGTACAACATAATAAAATCCGCTCTCGTAATTATCTAAAAATGTTATTTGGAAATTAAAGAGCGCCATTCAAGGCGCTCTCGGATAAACATTAATATTGAAAAAGAATACCACATTATATTTTATGCATGTTCTTAATAAATGTGTAGTTTTTTAGCAAAATCCTTATTTGAAAACAAGAAGCCCTAGAGTTAGGGCTCTAAGGCTTCTTATTTTGGTATTCTCACATGGTTTTTCAAAAAGAATAGAACATATTGAAGATAACATGTGAATGTTTCATAAATGTATCAAAAAAGTGAACAAAATTGCTAGTGGAGAAGAAGCAGAAATGAATTTTCTAATACGTAAGTACGTGAAAGGTATTATTTCCAATGAATAAAATGCGCATGGGACACCTAATCATTATTTTATCGGGGGAAAAGAATATGTTATGAACTTGGTTGAATGAAAAAATGAAAATTTTACTTTTAGAGTGAAACTAAACAAAAACGCTATTTTATTAGAAAAGGAGAATGAAAATGGAGGTCCAGTTAATTCACGAACAAACATATAAAAGTCAGTATGATTTAGAAAGTGCAGTAGAAAAATTCTACGATAGTCTCCGAGAAGAATTCGGAATGGTTGAGGACGAGGATATCAAGCAATTTGACCATATAAGCAGAGTATTTGAGGCGACGGCCGTAATGGAGAATGGTTTCAAATTGAAGGTAGAAATATTCTTTGCGGATGATGCAGACGAAGATGAATCATGGGTTTGTAAAGCTTATCAAGTAGCTTAATAAAAACTTCATTTGAAAGGAAAGTGATCAGGGTGGAAGTTCAATATGATGCGCAGGGCCGAATGAAGTATCATCCTGATTACGATCCGAATCATAAGAAGCCGTATACAACGAAAGAATTAGCCTACATATGTAAGTATTATGGATTCGGAAAGGTGAAGGGAATTGCTTTAGCATTAGGAAGAACGGAATTAACGATAAGGCAGCTAGTAAATACTCTCCGGAAGAATGGAATGTTTGAAAAATATAAAACTATGGGTGAGTAATTACAATAAAAATTTCATTTTATAGAAATCAAAACCCTAGTTTCCTAGGGTAATGGTATAACTGCCAAATATATTTTATTCGTTTATATCGTAACTTAATATTACGTTAAATACATCAGGTAAATGAAACCAATTGTAGAAAATAAGAGCAGTTAGCAAAAGCTAACTGCTCATCTCCAAGGGGGAACAAGGAGAAAATCTAATGTCATATATAGTATTGACGTAATATTTAGTTTTATTCGTGAAGAATTACGTTTAACTTAATGCATAACCAACGATTAAAGTTAGTGTTAAAAACACTGATAATAACAATGTTAGCAGAACTGTTACTATGCTTCTAAGCATTGCTATCCAATTACCTGCTTTAGAGAAGCCTTTAATACCAGCAAAAAAAGTTCCTATTGAAAACATGAGTACAAAAAATAAAGGGTGAAAATAAACGATATTTATAAACGACGCATTCATTTCAGGTGTGCATACTTCAAGATATATAAGAAAAAAAGCAATGCAAATGAATGAAAAAATAAAAGACCATAGATTTATATTATGCTTCATAGGTTGCTCCTTTGTTATCAACATATTTCTATTAAATTGTAATAGAAAATATAGGAAAAATATAGTAGTTATAAATTGGAATGAATTTTTAAACAAAATAAGCCTTTTGTTTAAAGAAAAACAAGCTACCACGTTACAATAATTAGAAATATTTTCTAAGGTATCCTTAAGAGGGTGGGAATAGAAAGAATATCTTCGAGAGGAAAGGAATTAATTTATATTAGGAAATTGGTTGGGTAAATTAAAATAACCTAAATGTATACAAAGATATAAACTTATTAATAGTCATGACAATGAAGATTTTAAAACCGGTAAGATGGGGATATTTAGTTATTGTAAATGTGAAAAGTGCTGGAATTGTTCTAAAGGAAAGAATATCTGAAATATAAATATAATTGAGGGGAGTGAAATAATAATGGAAACTAGTACTTTTTTAGGGCTGTTCTGGGGATGGATGACGGTTATCGTATCGGGAATACTTTTCGTCCGTCCATCGGTGCTACGTGACTTAAAAAAATTAGTGGTTGAAGACAGAGGATTTGGTATTATGTATGGTTTTCTATCGATTTTCCTAGGATTAGGTACTGTAATTCTACATAATGTATGGGTATTCAACTGGCAGGGATTCCTAACGGTTATTGCATGGCTTGCATTATTAAAGGGAATTTACATAATTGCATATCCTGAACCCTCCAAGAAAACAGACTTTGAAGTAAGGATACTATCTACACGTATAGTTCTCGCTATCATTGGTGCTTTGGCTTTATGGATGCTTATAGTAATCTATATAAAATAATCCTTTTTTAATAAATAAAAGAGCCTGATGTGAGAGAAAGGGCCTTTTCAAAAATTGCATATGAGGAAAATCAATATCAATAGTTTAGTACCAATAAATGAGAATTAATTCCAAGTATTAAGTATTGAGAAATAAAAAATATTTAACGCAACAAATTGGTTAACTTTATGAGCTAACCAATTGTTACACAAAAGAAAATTAGGCCCTATAAGTAATAGATGTGTAACTTAAAGTTACAGTTATAGTGTAAGCGAGATTGAAAATGTTATACGAAAGTAATTCTGTTAAAAAGTTTCATTTTGTCATAAATAAAAGAGCAGTTAGCCCACCCTAACTGCTCGATACAGAGGTGATAATCTAACTACATAGATATTATATGCTGAGTTATTGATTTTATTTGTGTAAAACACAAAAGAGCAGCTAACAAAACCTAGCCGCTCTAAACAGTGATGTGTCTCTAGATGTAGTTGTAGTATAAACAGAATGTTGAGTTTTATTCATGGGGAGATAGAAATGGGCTTGAAAATAGAATATAGTCCTGCTAGAAAACTAGAGGACACCAATTTTTAGAGCCGCGATAAAATTGGTGTCCTCTTTATTTTGAAAGGGGATTTTGGAAATGAAGGTATTAGAATAGAAATGTTTAAAAAACGCATAGATTGATAAAAAGTAAAAGGCGAATTTCTTATGAGAATAAGGAATAATATCATTTTTGTTACCATTTTATTCTATATTTATATATAAAATACAAATAAGAACTACATTCGTTATATCCGGGGAAAAGTAGGGCATGATTTAATATTTCTTAATTTTGCTGGAGGTATTGTTTATAACGAACGAAATGAAATTCTTTTACAAAAACGGGGAGATAGAAATGAGTGGGGTCTTCCAGATGGTGCTATGGAACTTGGAGAATCTCTTGAAGAAACCGCTAAACGAGAAATACTTGAGGAGACAGGATTAAATGTTGAGGTTGAACATCTTATAGGTGTCTACTCTAAATATTCTGGTGAGTTTCCGAACGGAGATAAAGCTCAGACTATCACTCATTGTTTTCAATGTAAGCCAATTGGCGGAGAACTTACTGTAGATGGTATTGAGACTTTGGATTTGAAATACTTCCCAATTGACCAAACGACTTAAGAACATAAAATCAAATTTAGATGAGCAAAGCTATTTCAAGTGAATAGAATCCATTCTTTAAGAATACATAAAAAATATATATACAAGCGTAGTCTAATCACTACATCATTGGTGAAAGTAGAATTCTATAAATTTTTTGGAGGAAGAGATATGCAAAAAAAGGTTCTCCTGTTTACAGATTTAGGGATTGATGATGCCTTTGCTATACTGTACATCTTTTTTCGTAAAGACATTCAACTTGTAGGAATTGTGGCCGATTATGGAAATGTATCAAGAGAAAATGTAATAAGAAATATAAACTATTTAAAGTACATTGCGGGAAGAGAAGAAATACCTGTATTCCTTGGTGCTTCTGTACCGTTGACAGGTATATTAATTCAGTATTTCCCTGAGGTACATGGAAAAGTTGGATTAGGACCTATTATTCCACCTGAAATTTCATATCCAGTTTATCCTTTAAATGATATTTATCAAATTATAGAATCAAATTTAGAAGATCTTACCATTATCAATTTAGGAAGACTTTCTTCGCTAGCTACGACTTTTGTATTAAATTTAGAAACAATGCGAAATGTAAGAGAATGCATTTGCATGGGGGGAGCTTTTTTCTATCCAGGTAACGTAACTGCTGTGGCTGAAGCTAATTTTTACGCAGATCCTTATGCAGCAAACTTAATTTTACAGCATGCAAAGAACTTGACGATTATTCCTTTAAATGTGACTCAACATGCGATTGTTACACCCGAAATGGTCCAACAAATTGATGCATTTCATCGGAATACACAGGATCTTGCAGGACTCATCATCAAACCTATGTTAGATTATTATTATAATTTCTACTCCAAGTCTAATCCTGGTATAAGTGGAAGTCCTATGCATGATTTTGTAACGGTGTGGTATTTGCTGAATCAAGAGGCTGTTAGTCTTTCAAGGGTACCCATTAAAGTAATTCCTGATCAAGGGGAAGGATTTGGTCAAAGCATTGCAGACTTTCGTTTTGTTACTAATCCAGGCTATAAAACGCATAATGTAGCTTTTCAGTTTGATTATGAATGGTTCAAGAAGGATATTATGGAAACGTTCCTAAAGAAGAGAGTGTAACAGACTTTATTCACTTTACTTAACGTATAGGAATCCGACTTTTTTAGGTTGAAATTCTCTAACATACAAAGCTTCCTAATTGTTGGTACATTAAACTTTTAACTTGATGACTATGTTATTCTACCCCATTCTATACAGTTACTCATTTTTAATGTGTTGTGTAACTCAAAAGAGGAAGTGTTATGAAGCTATGAATATCAAGGGCTGTAGCATTTAAATTAGTTACACAAAATATAAGATATGGGTAAGTGAAGAAAAGGTATAAAAAAGGAGCGTAGTTTGTCCAATAGATGTAATGCTCTATTACTATTAAGTTAAGAAATTCATTGTTTCCGATTAATTGCATCCGTTTTTTGTGATTGTTATTGATTTTAAAAAATAAAAAATCGCCTTATTAAAGGCGATTCATTTTGCATTCTTTTGATAAATAAATATCTTTTAAAATTAAATACAATGTTCTACATTAACATGTTTCTGGATCTTTGTCTTTTTTTCTAAGACCAAATAATCCTAGTAGTCCCAATAAACCAAGCCCAATTATTATTTTTATTCTGATTATCATTTAAATCATTTGTCGTATTTACATTTCGAGTTCTCACATCATTATTAACTCTATTCATGTTATAGTCATTAACTCGAGTTGTAATTAGTACGAAACGTTCATAAAACCATTTTTAATATACATGATAATAGTATAAACTCTATATTTCTTTTAATAATTTAAGGTTATATATTTTCTGCATTAGCCGCTTTTAACCACGCTTCGTAGAATTCTGTAACTGATGCATACCGTTCTGCTCGATTGTTATTTACAGCACGATACGCTACCTCATATAATTCCTTACTTGCTTCCCATTTTATAAAAGAACGATCTTTTTCACCGCCTAAAAGTGAGAAAGCCATTGCTCCCATATTAAATATATTTGTTCTTTCATCAATTGTTGCGTTTAGTTCAAATTCCTCTGGTGACATAAAACGAGAGGAACCCCATAGCCGGCCCATTTTATTTATGTAAGGTTTCTTACTGTATAAATCTATATCACAAATTTTTGTTTCGTTTGTATTAAAATTATATAAAATACTACCGTCATAAAAATCTATTGCTACATAGTTTTTCTTTTCTACATAAGTATGGAAAGAAAAAAGGGAATGTAAGGAATGAATTCGTTCTATAGCAGATAAATGTCTAAATTTATAAAATGGAGAGTTTGGATTTTTATATTTCTCAGGAGGTGGGAAACTCCAATGCGAATGAAGACATTCACCATCAAACCAATCGAAAATTAATACATATCCAGATTGAGCTGGAAAATGATCAATTAGTCTTATGAGCGATTCATGTTTTAAATCTTCATAGATAGTAACTGAATTTTTTAGCCTTTTAATAGCGTGACCCGTTGTTCCTTCAAATGCAATTGTTTGTGCTCCTGCGTATTTGATAAATTTCTTATGCCCATCTTTTTCTACACCAAAACTTATATTACCTGAGTCTTGCTGGTCAAAAACTGCAAATACGGTTCCTAATTTAATAAGCCAATCAAAATTATGATATTCTTTTAATTGGAATGTTACGTTATTTAACTGAATTTCCACGGAATTATCTTTCATAGATTACCTCACATTTAATATAATTATGTTGTACATTCCACTATTCGACATATTTTATGGAAATCCTATGCTAATAATATAAAATTTTATAAATATAATGATAAACACTTATAAAGAGGTGAATACAATGGATCAACAAATTGTTATTAAAGCATATCAAAAAGACTGGGTTGAAGAGTATATAAAAGAAAAAGAGAAATTCTGTTCCTTGTTAGGACAAGAAATAATTGCTGTTGAACATATAGGAAGCACAGCAGTAGAAGGATTAGGAGCTAAACCTCTTATTGATATGATGATTGGCGTAACAGACTTACAAATTACTGAAAACTGGATTGAAATTCTATCGGAAATTGGATATGAGTTTGTTCCAAAAGATGCAACCAATTGGCGTTTTTTTAGAAAGGGAAAATGGAGAGCGGGTACTCATCATTTGCATATTTATATTTATAATAGTGATGAGTGGAGAAACAATATTTTATTTCGTGACTTTCTAATAAGCCATGAATGGGCACGTAAAGAATATAGAGAATTAAAAGAGAGGCTTGCTATTACATATGCTTTTGATCGTGTTTCATATACAAAGGCAAAAGCGCCATTTATTCGAAAAATATTAGAATTGGCTAGAATTCAATAAATTTATAGATTCTTATCTAACTAGTTTTGAAACCTCTTCCTATACTTTTTATAGGGAGAGGATTTTTTGTTTTTTTCATGACAAAATATATAATTTCTAATTATTGGAGGCAAACTATTTTATTTATTTTGATATTTCTAGTACATTGGAAATATTAAGGGGGTATTAAGCAATGAAAGCTATTGTACATCAATATGAAAAAGGATTAGAGGGGTTAGAATATAAATTTTCACCTGAGATAAGTCCTAATGCAGGTGAAGTAAAAATAAAGTTAAAAGCTGCAGGGTTAAATCATAGGGATTTATTTATTATAAACAATAGAAAAGAAATGGATCTACCATTAGTAATAGGGTCAGATGGCTCAGGAATTGTTACAGAAATAGGAGAAGGAGTTTCAAATATTACACTACATACAGAAGTTATTATTAATCCTAGTATTGGATGGGAACATGCTACTGAAGTACCGGAGTTACCGGAAGTGCTAGGTGGACCGAAAGATGGAACGTTTGCTGAATATGTAATTGTACCGGCTGAAAATGTAGTAGAAAAGCCGGCATATCTTACTTGGGAAGAATCAGGTGTTTTATCTTTATCCGCATTAACAGCATATAGAGCACTTTTTACAAAGGGTAGATTGAAGTGCGGTGAACATGTTTTAATTCCGGGAATAGGAGGTGGTGTAGCTACATTTGCCATGTTATTCGCGAAAGCAATCGGCGCAAAAGTGAGTGTTACTTCAAGGGTAGAGAATAAAAGGGAACTTGCTGAAAAATATGGTGCAGATATTTCTTTTAATAGTACCGGAAATTGGGAAGAGAGCTTACAAGGTGAAAAAGTAGATTTAATAATAGATAGTATAGGCCCGGCAACTTTCTTGAAATATTTTGATGTATTAAAACCAAATGGAAGAATCGTGAATTTTGGTGCAAGCTCAGGAGATAAAATTGAATTACCATTACGCGCATTATTTTATAATCAAATTGATATTATGGGAACATCCATGGGTAGCCGTGAGGAATTTAATGAGATGATAAAGTTTATTGAAAAATATCAAATTAAACCAATTATTGATAAGGTTTACTCGTTAGAAGAAGCAATTCGAGCACTAAGCCGTATGGAACATGGGGAACAATTCGGAAATATTGTACTTCAAATGAATTAAAAAATATGATTTTACAATTAGTATATTTAAATGAACATGTTATGTATTTCAAATATGAAAAAAATACGAACCGCCTTATTATAAAGGCTTACCGGCTTTATACATAAATAGCGTATAAAATTTGTTTTATAATTGTCACATGAGTAATAGTAAAATGAGAATTAGATGAAAAAAGTTTAAGCCTATTTTCATAATGGTATTGTATACTGTGTAAATCAAGAACACTTGTATGTAAGGAGAGAGTTTAATGAATTACACAGTATTTCAGTGGTTTAATAATTTTGCTGATTCATCCAAACTATTAGATACGTTAATGATTGCTATTACAAATAGCGCTGCATACGTAGCCGTTCTATTTATGTTTATCTTATGGTTTAATAATGGAAAGAAAGAAAAGGCAATTAGAAAACAATATACAGTTTTATATACGACGCTTTCGGTTATTATTGCATTATTAGTAAATGTTCTTATACACGCGGTATATTACCATCCGCGTCCATTCGTATCACATGATGTACATCAATTAGTACCACATGCAGCAGATTCATCATTCGTTAGTGATCATTCTGTACTTGTATTTTCAATCGCCTTCGTATTTATTCTTAGAGGAGAAAAACTGAAATATATCGCGCTATTATGGGCAGTACTAGTCGGTATATCACGTATGTACGTAGGTGTTCATTATCCTTTAGATATACTTGGTGCAGCATTCTTAACACTTATTACGAGCGCTTTAGTAATGCAAAGTACACGTATGTTTGAACCAATAGCGAAACTTGTATTCAAAATGTATGCATTAGTAGCGAGACGAATTCCTTTCTTAGCGAAATATAACCATATCGCATAATTTTCCTAAAAAAATTCCCCTTTGGACATCCAGAGGGGAATTTTTTTATAGGAAATACGAAAAGAGTTTAGAGTGCTCTGTAATCAAGTTGTACTAATTAATATTCTGAAATTTCACGCACCGTATTTAAAATATATAAAATAATGACACAAAATAACAACAGTTAGTTTTGCATTGTTTTAAAGGAATTAAAAAGAAAACTTCGAAACATATAGTATCGCAAACAAAAACTACAAATTTTAAAACGGATCTTCGTACGAATCCATTCCAAAAGAGAGGAGATAAGTATGCAAAAACTCCAAACGAATAAAGGCGCTCGATATATGATGATTGCTTTTATTGTTTTGTTTCTTATTATGATTTTGCGTATATTCTATATTCAGGCAGTAGGAGTCGTGCATAATGTGAATGTAAAGGATCTCGCGAATGAACAACATAATAAAAAAGGTGTTTTAGAAGCGAATCGTGGCACTATCTATGATCAAAGCGGAAAGGTGTTAGTACAAGATTCTACAACGTATCGAGTTGTTGTGAATTTAAAAGGAAAAGATAAAGTGAAAAATAAAGATGAAACCGCACAACAATTAGCCGATGCGCTTGGAATTGATAAAGAAGAAGTATTAAAAAACTTTCATGAAGGGCGTACACAAGTTGAAATTGGAAAAATTGGTCGGAATTTATCTAGGGAAACGAAAGAAAAAATTAATAATTTAAAAATACCAGGTGTATCTTTTATGTCGGAAAAAGCAAGAGTGTATCCGAATGAAGACTTCGCATCCTATATACTTGGTTTTGCTAGACCAGATGATAAAGGGAATACGGAAGGAAAGTTTGGACTGGAAAAGAGTTTGGATAAATATTTGCGCTCTACAAACGGGAATATAGAATATGTGGGTACACGAAGGGGAATTCCGCTTACAAATGATATAGGTAAAGTAGAACCAGCTAAAAATGGGAATAACGTATATTTAACGCTTGATAAACAAATTAATAGTTTTTTAGAAGAAGCGATGAACAAAGCGCAAGAACATTATGATCCTTCTATGTTAATTGGAATTATTGCTGATCCAAAAACCGGTAAAGTTTTAGCGATGTCTAGTAAACCTAGTTACAATCCTAATATAGGTGATATCGAATACTTTTTAAATGATCCGATTGCAAATGCATACGAGCCAGGTTCAACAATGAAAGTTTTTACGTTAGCAGCTGCCATTAATGAAGGTGTATATAACGGAAAAGAATATTTTCAATCTGGAAAATATTCCGTTGGTTCATCTGATATAAAAGACCATAATGGTGGATTTGGATGGGGATCAATTACATTTGATGAAGGATTTGAAAGGTCATCAAACGTAGCTTTTTCTATTTTAGAAGATCAGTTACTGAAACCAAATAAATTTAAGCAATATATGAATAAATTTGGATTCAATCAAAAAACAGGGATAGATTTACCTGGAGAAAGGAAAAATACTTTATTATTAAATACGCAAATTCAACAGGTTACAACTTCTTTCGGTCAAGGTTCTACAGTAACTCCGATTCAATTAATCCAAGCGGCTACCGCTATAGCAAATGACGGGAAAATGATGCAACCATATATCGTTGATAAAGTTGTAAATCCAACAAACAAAGAAGTTATTATGGAAAATCAACCGAAAGAAATTGGGAATCCGATAAAAAAAGAAACAGCGGACAAGGTTAGAAGCTTAATGGAGCGTGTTATAACATCTTCAAAAGGAACTGGTACAATGTATAAAGTAGATGGTTATCCAATTGGAGGTAAGACAGGAACAGCACAAATCCCGAATCCTGAAAACGGCCGATATATGGAAGGGAAAGAGAATTACATTTTCTCCTTTTTAGGAATGGCTCCAATTGATGATCCGGAGTTAATCGTATACTTAGCTATTAAGCAGCCAAAGTTAAAAGGAGGTGAGTATGGAGCTCAGCCTCTTGCTGAAATATTTAAACCTGTTATAAAAAACAGCCTTGAATATTTAAAGGTGAAACCGTATACAGAAAAACAAATAGCTGATGCAGCGAAACAATCTCAATTAAAAGTACAAAATTATGTAAATCAATCGATGGATACAATAGAGAAAAGTGTAGAAAAAGAGAAGCTACAGCCGGTAATTTTAGGAGAAGGAAAAATAATAAAACAATATCCACAGTCTGGCGAGGTAATGAGTGAAGGTGATCGTATATTTTTATTAGGGAATAACGCACAAATGCCAAATGTAAAAGGGTGGTCCATGCGTGATGTTATGTATTTCTCTAAACTTTTGAAATTAGATTTGAAAACTTCTGGTACGGGTTATGTAACGAGTCAAAGTATTGAAAAAGGACAAGATTTACAAGAAGGAGATATACTAGAACTAGAATTAGAACCGCCGTTACAACCGTTAACAGAGGCGAATACGAATTAATCCAGGCATTTGGAAGGAGCTGTATGCAAATAGCTCTTTCTTTAGAGTTGTAAGTAATTTCACGCACCGTAATTTTTAGAAAAAATAATAAATAAGAGAACTAACAGTGACACGTTATTAAATATCTGATTATTGTTTATTTACAGTTAAATGTATATGTGATAATATGGAAAAAATAAATGCAGTGAAGAGAAGAGTAAATAAAATGAATTTTTCACAGAGAGCTCCATTTAGCTGAAAAGGAGTAAAAATTCTTTATTGAACCAAGCCTCTGAGCAGCACATCGGAACCTATTATTAGGGGGATGGTGTGACGGGAGCTCTCGTTATAGAGCTAAGGTATAAGCATGAAAATAATGCAGTACCTGATAAGGTTAATATGGCGACATATTAATAAACTAGGGTGGCACCGCGATGATAAATCTCGTCCCTAAGACTAAAAGTCTTGGGGGTGGGATTTTTTTATTGTTTTAAAACAATTTGGAAAGCGGGGGCCAAAAATGAAGAACTTACTTAAAGATTGGAAATATCCTTTATTACTATTGTCCGGAGTTGGTATTGCGAATTTAGGGGCATGGATTTACTTAATAGCACTGAATGTACTTGTCTATAATATGGGTGGCTCAGCCTTAGCTGTTGCTACTTTATATGTAATAAAACCATTAGCCATTTTATTTACAAACGCTTGGTCTGGGAGTATGATTGATCGTTTAAATAAACGGAAATTAATGATTCACCTCGATATATATCGTGTGTTATTTATCGCTATTTTACCTTTACTTCCGTCACTTTGGATTGTTTATGTATTCGTATTCTTTATAAGTATGGCCAGTGCAATTTATGAGCCAACTGCTATGACGTATATGACGAAATTAATTCCAGTAGAGCGAAGACAACGTTTCAACTCACTACGCAGTTTAATAGGATCTGGTGCATCACTAATTGGACCAGCAGTAGCGGGGGGATTATTAATTGCAGGTACACCAGAGTTTGCTATATATATGAATGCTATAGCATTTCTCTTATCAGGATTAATTACATTACTTTTACCTAATCTTGATAAGAAAGAAGCTTCGGATACAACAAGTAATACATTATCTCTTACAGTATTAAAAAAAGATTGGAACACTGTTATAAATTTTAGTAGAAAACATGTGTATGTCGTATGTGTGTATTTCTTATTTCAAAGTATGTTCGTATTAGCAACCGCTACTGATTCACTTGAACTATCGTTTGCGAAAGAGGTATTACTACTAACAGATAGTGAATATGGTTTTCTAGTTAGTATAGCTGGTGCAGGATTTATTTTAGGTGCCATAACAAATACAATTTTGTCAAAGAAATTAGCACCTTCATTTCTAATTGGAATAGGATCATTATTCATCGCAATTGGTTATTTAATTTATGCTTTTTCAAATATATTTTTAATAGCTGCTATTGGATTCTTTATTTTATCTTTCTCTATGGCATATGCAAATACAGGCTTTTATACGTTTTACCAAAATAACGTTCCCGTTCATATAATGGGACGGATCGGAAGTATATATGGACTTGTTATTGCGTTAGTAACAATCTTTATTACAATATTATCTGGTGTTGCGACTCAGTTCATTTCTATACAACTGGTAGTTATTGTAGGTTCATTGATCATGTTATTTATTACTATCGTCTTGTGTGTGTTTACTTTATTCCCATCACAATCTAAGTTGTATTCTACTGAATCAATAAAGTGAAACTTTAATGAGGGGGGCATCCCCCACTGATTATCAGCCCTCACCAATCGGGCTTTTACGGGCAGCAGCGTCCCCACTTAACTTCTTTGCTTTCGCTGAATTTTGAGATGGGGGTCCTACTGCCCACAAATAGCGGAATACATTCGAAATGAACTTTGTGTTCTCATTAACAATTTATCGTATTTAATAAAAGGGTTCTTTCCCCTTTATATGGAAAAATTAATAAGGGTAAAGAACAATACCGAAAGACAAGGGTGGTTGTCGTGATAAAAACAAAAGATGAAATTAATAAAATTGTAAAAGAAATACAAAAGAAAATAGATTTCTCTGGGGTAGTTTTAGTAAAAAAAGAAAAAGACTTAATCTATGAAAAAGCAATGGGTTACGCAAACAAAAGTGAATGTATAAACAATACGATACAAACAAGATTCGGCATTGCCTCAGGATGTAAAATTTTCACTGCAATTGGAATTTGTCAACTTGTTGAAAAAGGTGTTATTTCTTTTCATACAAAATTAAAGGATTGTCTAGAGATAAAACTTCCAAACTTCGATGAAGATATTACAATACATCAACTACTAACGCATAGCTCTGGTATACCAGATTATTTTGATGAAAGTATTATGGATAACTTCGAGGATCTTTGGAAACAAACACCTATGTATCTATTAAAGAGCTTAAAAGACTTTTTACCATTATTCCAAAACAGTAATATGATGTTTGCACCTGGGAGTAAGTTTCACTACAACAACGCAGGTTTTATCATACTTGGATTAATAATAGAAGAACAGACGGGACTTAAATTTACGGAGTATATAGAAACAAACATTTTTAATTCGATTGGCATGAATGATTCTGGCTATTTTTCGTTAGATAAATTACCAAGACATACAGCTCTAGGATATATAAAGGACGAAACCAACCAAAATTGGAGAACAAACGCTTACTCTATACCAATAAAAGGAGGGGCTGATGGAGGTGCATATGTTACTGCACCAGACATGTTGAAATTTTGGGCGGCACTATTTAATAATGAAATTTTAGGAAAGGAATATACAAAGTTACTTTTAACTCCCCACATTCATGTAAATGATAAACAGTCTTACGGATATGGAGTATGGATTGAAACACGAGAAAACAAGGTATTCAAATATCATGTAATGGGATATGATCCAGGCGTCAGTTTTCGCTCGGCCATATATCCAGAATTAGGAATCACTTTAGTTATTCCATCGAATAAAGGGGCAGGACCTGAAAAATTAATGACAGAAATAGAAAGAGCTTTTTAATTATATGGATATAAAAGAAGAGATACGAAAATAATTTAAACGGGTTTATGATTGTTTCTGTTCTGAAAAATATTTTAGTTAACGAGGAACCCTTTATTTATTAAATAAGGGGTTTTTGTAATTCTGCACAATTACATATGTTTATATGGATTTTTAAATTAAAAAACATTACTATATAATTGTAAATTTAAATTATTAATTCATATGAAAGGATGTGTTAACAATTTGTATATGATCAACGGTAGTTTGTTTATTATTTTAGGGGTTATTTGTTATTTAATTGTACGTGGAATATTAATTGGTACCAAAAATAAAAAACATATGATTTGGTGGAAAGAAATAATAAGTTTTTTATTCGTGGTCTACATTTGTATGGTTGTTGCAGTAACTTTATTCCCTTTACCAATCGGTTTTCCTTCTAATATTGAAAATCTGAATCGCTCGGTCAATATAATACCATTTGCATCAATTATTAAAGACATCAATCAAATTGGTAGTGCTTATGATGGGGATGCCCTATTTATGATTGGTCTTATTGTAAGAAATGTAGGCGGGAATATTTTATTATTAATGCCTTTAGGATTTTTAGCACCAATTTTATTGGATAAATATAAAAAGTTCAAAAATACTATTTTATTAGGATTTACTATATCAGTTAGTATCGAATTGCTACAATTAATTCAGTCTTTATTTAGTGGAGTAGGACGAATTACTGATATTGATGATGTGATCTGTAATGTTATAGGTTCTATTATTGGATATTGTATTTATATTATCTTTTTAAAAGCCATTAATAAATTTAACATTCGAGTGTTGGGTAAAACTAATTCTAAAGGTGTGGAATTAGTTGATAAATAGGAGTTTAAACGAGTTATTAAAGGCGTACGAGTAAAAAGTACGTCTTTTTATTTTTATAAATAATGCTTAAGACTGATGAGAAATCACATTTTCCAACTTACACTTAAAAGTAGCTATCGTATTTCAAGTATGGAATGAAAAGAGGAGAATATATTTTTTAAAGATAAACAAGTTTATAGGAGGATTCTAAATGGATATTTTACTTGTTGTTCTTATTATTGTTTTGATGCAAAGTAAAGAACGAAAAGTGAAAATAAACCGTATTTGGCTCATTCCGGCTTTGTTGTGCTTTGTAACAATCCAGTCCATTATTCATATGGGACAAATAACTTTGCTGCAAGGACTACTGTTTGTTGTAATGCTTGGAATTGGCTTAGGTCTAGGGATTATACGGGGAAGAGCTTTAACATTTCGATTTGATAGTAAAACAGGTCATGTACTCCGAAAAGGAAATTGGGTAAGTACAATAATCCTTCTTGTTATTTTAGGAGCAAAAATTATGATTAAACAAAGTATGTTTTCTGGTAGTACGCACCAGACATTAATGGTTGTAACAAATGCCTTTTTATGTATTACATTAGGCACTGTAATTAGTAGACGTTATTATATTTGGAAAAAATATAATGAATTAACACAAAAAACGTAAATGCATTCACCCCTTGTTTAACATTGCTAAGAACGGTAATACTAATTAACATTGAACTTTTACAACAAGGGATGATAATATGATATACATTTACACAGACTTCGGCGGTACTCATACAACTTCACTTGCTGCAGCGTATCATTTAAATAAATTACCAACGGATCGTAAGTTAACGAAAGAAGAAATTTTGAATGTAGATTACTTTAATAAATTGAAAACAGAAGATATGGGAAAAATTATTTTTCATGGAATCGATGAACATGGTCATCCTGTATATACGATTGGATGTGGCGCATCAAAAGTTGTTGTACCAGCGATGAAGCATTTAGGAGAAATCTTGCAAAAACATTATCAAAGCCATGAAAAGATTATATTTTCTAACACATCACCAACAGTGCCTTTACCAATGACTTTCGGTGGGCTGTTTTCTAGAAGGTTCCATATCGATTTTATTGGCGTACCGTTACTCGTATGGGGAGCAAAAATTTGCTGTGATAATATACAAAGACTTGTTAGTTATACAAAAGAAGCTGGAAGATTAACGAATGATTATGTTGTAATTTTAGATAATGAAACTTTTAAATAGTATATGATAAGAAGAAAATCGAGCAAATTCCTTGATTTTCTTTTTTATTTGTGAAATAGACAAGAAATAGTCACATTTAATATACATCTACTATAGCCAAAACAATAAAGTCCTGTTACTATTACAGGGATATTCTCTTTTTATAACATAAATATATAGAAAAATTAGAAAAGAGGAATTGAATTAAGGGAGGAACAACATGAAGCGTGTTGCTTGGATTACTGATAGTACAACTGCGAATTTTAAAACAGAAGGAGATAACTTTGTTATCCCAATCGAAGTTATTATTGATGGAATGTCGTACAAAGATTGTGAAGAAGGTGTACGTGAACGTGTTTATAATGCGTTAAACGAAGGTAAAACAGTCACTACTTCACAACCTAATATTGGGGAAATGGTAGAGTTATTTACGAAATGCAAAGAAGAATATGAAGAAGGATTTGCAGTTGCTATTAGCGGAAAAGTAAGTGGAACCTATCAAAATATGAAGCTAGCTGCAGAAATGGCAGGTTTTCCATTAACGGTATTAGACAGTGAAACAACAAGTTATCCAATGGATGAACTAATTAGAAAAGCGAAATCGTTATACAATGATGGTATGACTTTACAAGATATACACAAAACATTAGTAGATGAAAAAAGAAGACCTTTCCACGTATTCCCGAAAAGTTTAAAAGGCCTTTATGCAAGTGGTCGTGTAAAGGGCATTCAATTTTTACTTGGAAGTTTATTAAGTGTTAACTTAATATTAGAAGTAAAAGGTGGAGAGCTTTTACTTGAAAAGAAAGTTCGTAAAATCCAAAAATGTCGAGAATATATTAAAAATGAACTTGAAAAAGAATTACCAAAAGTACTTCACATGTTCCATGCTAATGATAAAGATGGAGCCGAGGAATGGATTGCAGATATTAGACAAGCATTCCCTGAAATGGATTTCAAATTATATCCATTACCAATTTCATTTGCGGTTCATGCAGGTGAAGGTACAATAGCAATTAGTTATTAAAGTAAAACCCGTGAATTATTTACGGGTTTTTTATTTAATTAAAATGAAATGTGATCTCGACATATCTCCATCGAGGTTAGAAATCGATGGTCGAGCTACCTTCTCATAGATAACTGTGGAATGCCTTTTTTATGACTTATCCAATTATTTCTTACAAGATTTAAGGAGGATTGAGTTGAAAATGAATTGATTAAAGTGTAAAATTACACTAAATAACACATTAGTTACTTTTGAGGGGGAAGTAAAGTGAATAAGGAGCATGCAATTGAACTTATTTCAATGAAAATAAAGTTAATACGCACTGAAAAAAGATATACACAAGATAAAATGGCTGAAGTTCTCGGCATATCAAAAAAAACGCTTGTTCAAATTGAGAAAGGGAGAACGAATGCAGGTTGGACCAACACTGTTGCTATTTGTGCATTGTTTAGAGATAGTGAAGTTTTACAGAATACTCTTGGGGATGATCCATTAGTAGTAATCGAAACAATGGCCCACAATAGCACTAACAACTTCAAAGAAAAAACATTGGGAGGAAAAGTCTGGTGGAAGCAGATTCAAGAAAAAGGGAACTTTCGCTTACAACAAAATCTAATTAGTCAGCATTATCGTATTCTAGACAGACAGGATTACCGTTGGTTTAATTCGTTTGATTTAGAAGAAACGCTAAATCAACTTAATAAATTAGCAACGAATTCAGAACATCAAATAACCAGAACTACAATGAGCGAAAATAAATAGGAGGAAATTACATATGATCATCTTGCATTTTCTTTGGATTTACTTTATGCCAATTTACTGGTTATGTGGATTTATAGGTGGAATCTATTTAATTATTGCAGGTATCAAATATCTTAAATTACTTGTAAGTGTAATGGGATTACTTTGTCTTACCCTTGTCGTGTTACCTATTATTTGTTGGGGGACAGGGATTAATGCGGAATTTCTTCTTACACCCGTTTCCAACTTTTCACTATTCTCTTTAAGTGGGTTAATAGCAGGATTTATTGGATTGTGGTCAAAAATTAAACGCATAAGAAATATGGGATTTACTATTTTTACTTGTGGAGTAATAGGTGCCCTATTCTATTATTTAATGTCTATACCCGATTCATACTATATAGGATAGTTTTTCAAAACTCAGTTCATTTACAAACAAAAGGATAGTGAAACAGGAAAAACATTATTTCTATTCTTTCTGTCTAACTTATTAAATAAAAAGGAGGTGCTATAGAACTGGTAGCGTTTCCTTTTTCACATGAATCATTCACCTATCAGATAGGTTGCGCTCCAGTACGTAGTAGGTAGCATATCAATAACTAGCTATAATTTCTACATTCTCTGACTTTAAATGATAAAGGAGATGTTATCACAGTTGTTCCTGCAAAGAAAAAATGAATAGTTGTAGTAAAAACATTCTAGAATACAGAAGCTTAGGAATATTGGATATAAAATATGATAAATACGAGGCATAAGCCAGTTTACAATTTTTATGTCAACACTACAAACTTGACATGTGTGTATTTCGTTTTGCACTGTAAATCATTCTTATTAAGTAATAGAATTGTAGAAATATATAATAGAATATTCGCACTAATATTTATACAGCTACAATCTATTTACATATAAGGTTATTGGGATTATATTGAAAATGAAAGAGAAAACAATAGATGGAAGGGGATGTTTTTTATGTTTAAAAAAGCAGCACTAGGGATTTCATCGTTAGCAATCACAGCGTTCGTCGGATTAGGAATGGCAACAGAAGCTTCAGCTGGACCAGCAGCACCACTTACTTCACTAAACGTCGTACAAGTAGAGTCTGAGCTAGGCGGGGTAGAAACAATTAATCAGAACAGCTTCAGCACATCGCGTAACCACGGGGGAAAATATTTATATATTACAACGAAAGAAATGGGCTATGGCCAAAACCCATTTGCTAAAATGAATGGTTCTAATGTAAAAAGTATTGATTCCACTATAATTGGCGGAAGACCAATCGTTGGCTGGTATTATAAATGGGATGCTTCTGGACACCAACAAGGAACGTTTGAGTACCAAAAGACATCTATAAATTCACCATTTAATACAATGCGTACATCAATTTATATCCAATAATTTTGAAAGCGTTCGCACATATAGAATAGTAAAAAAGGTACTTCTAGGAGTACCTTTTTTTGATTTGAATCACGTTCATCTATATTTACAATCCTGATTTCACAGCAAAAATACTTACCATAAAACAAAATCCTTAAACGTCTATAAAATTAATATGAACGCGTAGTACAAGTCCGCTACAGTTAAAGTACGTAACTTTACATATTTCAACTCAATGAAGAAGGAAGAAACTGTAGTACTTACGCCACAGTTTTTAATTTATCCATGAACTCATAGTTTAATTTTAAGTTTTTTAGATATATAGACATAACCGTACTACCTGCTACCCTTTTTTTAAATTCAAGATTAAAAAGAGTAGCTAAACTTATATAAGCTTAGCTTGATGGATATGTGGCGGAACTCTAAAATTAATTACATCTTTTTCATAATATAAACAATTTTATATAGGGAGATGAAAGGATTTTTTAAAATAATAAAGAAGTATGTATAAACAAATATATAAATGGTAGTGATTAGGATGAAAATCAGTAAGTTTGCAGAAGTAAATAATGTAAGTGTAGATACGATTAGACATTATATGGACCTCGGACTCGTTATTCCCGAGAAAAAAGGAAGTCACTATTTTTTTGACGAGTATTGTCAAAAGGATATAGAACTTATATTAGAGCACAAATGGCTAGGGTTTAGCTTGTATGAAATTAAAGAACTGTTTCTTTATAAAAATTTAGGGAAATCCTTAGACTATGAAAAGGATAATTTTTATCAATCTTTATTTAAAGTAAAATATGAAAAGATTGAACAAGAAATAAAAACTTTAGAGGAACGAAAATGCAAATTAAAGGAAGCGTTACATAATTTATCTATAGAAACTGAAATTTCGAGTTCAATTTTAGGGGTAGATTTAAAAGTACTTCATTTATTTAAATGTGTTAAGTGTAACGGAAATTTAATTCTTGAAGATGGCATTATTAATAAGAATCAAATTATTGAGGGAAAGTTAATTTGTAATTGTGGTGAAGAATACACGATTATTTCAGGGGTTTTAACAGCTGGCAACTCAGTGAAAGCGTATGAAAAGAAATCACTTGAAGATTCTATTTCGGATTATATTCATGAAACTGATACTGCTTTTTTGGAAAATGTTCAAAGAGGAGGAGAATGGGCGAAAAAGAAACTAATGCAATTAGATTTAAATGAAAAAATACTACTTGATTTAGGGTCTGGTATTGGGTTCTTTTTACGAAATATTTATGAAGAACTACCGGAAGAGTGTTTATATATTGCTGTTGATCGTGATTTGAATAAACTTTTACTTTTAAAAGATGTAATTGAGAGAAGAAATTTGAAAAGAAATATTGTATTTATCTGTGCTGACTTTCTAAACATTCCTATTCAGAATTATTCTGCTGATATTGTAATTGATCAATCAGGTACAAGTAATTATAGTTTTGAACATGAGGAGTTTTTATTACGCGAATTAAATTACCTTTTTAAACCTAATTGTTATTTATTAAGTTCATTTATTTTATTTAATAAATTCAGCATAAATAGCCAAATTGCACCTAGACTCCGAGAGAATTTTACATCTGCAAAAGTAACGAAAGAAATCCAAAATTTACAGTTTCAATCGATTGATGAAAGTACTTCAAATTATTTAAAACGAGGCGGAAAGTACGAGGATTTCTTTGTTCAAGGAGAAGAAATTTATACATATTCATTTTTCGGAAAAAGATGGGGTTAACTCCATCTTTTATTTATTTTCCCTTAAAACTTTTCAAATAGTACATATTGCTATTGGGTTGACCCAAGAACTTACAATGTACGTAACACAAAGTTAGGCAGGGGGAAAAGTGATGGGAAGTTTACGATTACATATAGAAAATAAAAAAAGAAACCAAGAACTAAGAAATATTTGTTTATATTCAATTGCAAAAACAGTATCACTATTTGGTAGCTCTATTTATAGTTTTGCATTAGGATTGTATGTTTTACAAATAACCGGATCTGCGTTAAATTTTGCAATTTCGCTCATATTAGGAACGATTCCAATGATTGTTATGAATCCATTTGCCGGTGTCATTGCTGATAAGGTTGATAAAAAGAAACTGGTTATTTGTATGGATTTACTAAGCGGATGCTTATTAATAACTGTTTATATATTAAGCAGCTATTATGGATTAAACTTATTTATCATTTATACTACTACCTTTCTTATGACAGTATTTACAACTTTTTTTGGAATAGGTTTAGAGGCCGTAAAACCGAATATGGTCACTAAAGAGCGGTTAATGAGTATTAATTCTATAAGTAAAATTATCGATTCTATATCTTTAATTCTAGGCCCTATGTTAGGGGGGATTGTTTTTGCAGTCTTTGATATTAAAATTTTTATAATTATAAATGGTATTTCATTTATCCTTTCGACTATTTCCATATTGTTTATTAACTTTAAATTGTTTGAGCAAAACATAAATGAGGAATGTTCAATTAGAGAAATTAATTTTATTGAAGATATAAAGGAGGGATACTCTTATTTATTGGAGCGGAAACGCTTAAAAAATACTTTTAGTATTTTAATTTCTCTTAATTTCTTTTTAGGCTTTGCTGTAACTGTTCCGTTGCCATACATTATTAACACAGTTCTTAATCTTAGTTCTAAGCAATTTGGTATGATTCAAGGGACTTTCCCGATAGGTATGATAGTTGGTGCAATACTAGTAAAAAAGATAACTGATTGTTTTTCTTATTCTTATCTATTGAAAAAAATAAGTTTTATGTTGGCGATTTTTATGATAGTTTCAGGAATACCTGTTTTATTTAAACCTATTGTAGTAAATAATTTGGTATATGTTACTACGTATTGCATGATTATGTTCTTTTTAGGATTTATGATAGCACAAATTGATATTCCTTTAATGTATTTCATGCAAAATGAGATTCCTGAAGAATATAGAGGAAGAGTTCTTAGTATTGGATTAAGCTTAGGTAAAATAATGCAGCCAATAGCACTTGCAATATCAGGACTATTATTAAATTTCATTCCAGCCTACACGCTTCCCATTGCAGGGGGGATTGTATTTTTTACTTTGAATAAAATTTTAGCAAATAAGTTAAATTTAGAAATTCATTCAAAAGATTATAGTGTTTAACGTAACTTAAAAAGCGCAGGATGCTGATCCTGCGCTTTTTTATCGTAATTCAGCGGTTTTTCTAATGACAATCTTATCAATATCATCTTCTTCATCACCAATAAATAATCCGCGTTCTTTTAAATACGCTTCAAAATATAAATCTGCTTCAGCGCGTTCGTCATATGGCTTTACAGAGAGAACGAAACCTAATTTGTTTTGTTCTTCTAAATGGGAAGTGGAGATGTAAGCCGGTACATTATGGCGTAAAAAGAGTTCTTTAACTGGAATAATCATATCTTTCATTAATTTCGTTAGCATACCCATTTCAAACTCGAAATTAAAGCGATCTATACTAGATAAATCAGCGAATACTACACCGATAAAACCTGTATTAAATACTTCTTGATATTCTACATCTTCATCATGGCCGCCATAAAAATTCTTTTCGATTAAATAATTTACAAAATAAGCAACGCCATCACTTTGTTCAAATGGTTTCGTTGAAAGAACAAAACCAATTTTCTTTTGTTTATGTAAATACACACATGACATGTATGCTGAAATGTTATGTTCTTTAAATAAAGCACTTGTTGCTCCAGAGAGACCATCTAGTACGTGATGAACAATTTGAAGTTTTTTACGAGCGAAATAATAGGATTTCTTTTGTAACTCCAATGTATCAATAAAGACAGAGCCGATAAAGCCTGTATTTGAAATAATAGGTGCTTGCTTTTTTCTTCCTCTGCGCTTTAATGGAGCCATTGTTAAAATCATCCCTTCATGTACGTTTAAAATAAAAAGAACGTTTGTTCGTATATTTATATTTTACTATTAAAACGCTATAAAGTAAAGGGTTTTTGATGAAAATATAACAAAAAAGACACCTTATAAAAGGTGCCTTAAACGCTGTAAGGAATAGGGTTTACCCTAACTATTTATATTATGATACAGAAACAATCTCTTCTGTATCTTCTACATCTAAATGACAGTCCATAGTACGAACATCTTGATCTTCATGACTTCCGAAATAAATAGTAATTTTCATATGTATCGCTCCTTTATTCTAGGAATACCTAAAATAATTACTAGTAATGTTAATATTTATTATATACCACTTTTTTCATTCCGACAACGTTATATCATTTTTAATTATTTTAAACTATAGAGCACAATTTAAAGAGGTACTTTTTATAGAAAATGGTAAATTTCTAATATGTTATATTTAATATAGAAAAATTCGAGTGTTACTTTTTATGAAAAGGAGAACTATTGATGAATTATAAACAACAACTACTAGATAACTTTGCATTTAAAACTTCATATATTGCACAATTTGTGCCCGGAATGAGTATAAAAAAAACGAAAGATTATATTGCTGTTGATTGTGGATTACCTGCCGATACATTTAATATCATCACTCTACTAAACAATAATTTAACGGAAGGGATTGAGAAATTATATAAAGAGGTAGAATACTATTATCAAAGAAATTTTCCAATGAGTGTTTGGTTATGGGATGAGGAGCAAGAGCGGGATATAAAAAGTGAGTTAATTAAAATCGGTTTAAAAGAAGTGGAACAGAATATTGCGATGGTAGCAGACTTAAAAACAATTTCCCCAACAATAAACATGCCAGTAAGTTTTACTATTCAACAAGCATCTTCACCTGGACAAATAAATAAATTTGGAGAAACGTTAGCTGATCTATTCGGCACATCAGAAGAAGGTATACATGTACAAGCATTCTATAATCAAATTTCTAATCTTGATATATGTAACAGTGAGAATCTGAAATTATTTTTAGGGTTATATGAAGGTGAAGTCGTAACTGTTGGTTCATTGATATGTTCAAAAGATAGTATTGGTATTTATGACATAGCAACTAAAGAAGGAATGAGAGGACGAGGGTTCGGATCTGCTATGTTCAATTTCCTGCTGCAAGAAGCACATAAATTTAAAAATACGTATTGTGTATTACAAGCTTCACCCGATGGAATCAATATTTATAAAAAATCGGGATTTCAAGCTATCGGCAAAATGACTGTATTGGAAAATCGACATTTAATTGAGTAAATCATTCAAGTTAAATCGTCTTTATATAGGAGCTTATAAATCGTTATAAAAAAGATATATCTCGTTACAATAATTTGTACCTTTATAGTAATAAGTATCTTTGTTTTTCAGAAAATAAATGAACATAAGTATACTAAAGCTATTAATCAATCAAATCATATAAAAAATATCGCACATAGAGGTGCTTCTGCATATGCGCCTGAACATACAATAGCAGCATATCAATTAGGCCAACAAATGAATGGAGATTATATAGAAATCGATCTTCAAATGACAAAAGATGGACATATAGTGGCTATGCATGATGAAACCTTAAACCGTACAACAAATGGTACAGGGCTAGTGAAAGAGCATACATTAGAAGAAATAAAGCAACTAAATACAGGTTCTTTTTTTAATGAAAAATATCCGAACTTAGCAAAGAAAGAATTCGAAAATGCTAAAGTCCCAACATTAAAAGAAATTATTGAAACGTTTGGGCATAACGCAAGCTATTATATTGAAATAAAATCACCTAATGAATATCCAGGAATGGAAGAAAAATTATTAGAAATTATTCATCACTATGGAATACAGGATAAAGTTATTATTCAATCGTTTAGTGAAGAAAGTCTGCAAAAGATTCATAGCTTAAATAGTCATATATTCTTAGTACAATTATTACCTTATAAAAAAGCAGTTCAATTAACAGAATTAGAGATAGAAAAGTATAAAACGTACTGCATAGGTCTTGGTATGAATTACAAATATATTGATTCAGATTATGTAAATAAAATAAAGAAAAACGGATTAGAAGTTCATCCATTTACAGTAGATAATGAAAAAGATATGAAAAAGTTACTTTCATGGGGAGTCGACGGGATGTTTACTAATTATCCGGATCGTTTACATTCCATATTGGATTTGAAAAGTCATGAATAAGAAGTGTTATTCATAAAGGGAAAATTTACACAACCTATATATTAGGATTAATAATGCAAGATGGCATGTTGCATATAAAAAGAAAATACCAAAAACCGCAACTAGAAGACCTGGGTTGCGGTTTTTTTATTGCTTCGATTTCAGTTTACAAAGTTTGAAGCTAGAAATGAAAATCTTGTTAGATGAATTGGCTTCTTGTGTATTTGTACTTCGTTTCGTTCTAGGTATATGTACAACCCATGAGACGAGTTTTGCATATGATAATAGAAAAGGAGATGTTGCATATTGAAATACCACACTAGAAATGTAAATAATCTGAATAACTTAGCGGATAATACGAAAGCTGCAGCTTTTAAGTGGTATCAGTACTGTATCGACAATGGAATTGAAGTATTAATTTATGAAACAATCCGTACGGTCGAGCAACAACGTGAATATGTTCGTAAAGGAGCATCACAAACGATGCGCTCATATCACTTAGTAGGACAGGCATTAGATTTTGTTCCAATTCAGTCGAATGGTACAGAAGATTGGAATGGCTATAATAAAGAACCGTGGGCATCAGCAATTCGTTATGCTAAACAAATTGGCTTTGAATGGGGCGGTGACTGGAAAGGATTTGTGGATAGCCCGCATTTGCAATATAACTACAAAGGGTATGGAACGGATACTTTTGGAAAAGGTGCTCAAAACGTAGTGACTCCTCCCACGTCGAATGATAATGTAGGGGTTGCTTATATTAACGGTAGTAATGTAAATTTACGAAAAGGACCTAGTACTGGATATGGCGTTATTCGTCAATTAGGGAAAGGAGAGTCCTACAAAGTATTTGGACAATCAAATGGCTGGTTAAATCTAGGTGGCGATCAGTGGGTTTATAACGATCCATCATACATTCGTTATACGGGAGGAAATGTACCAGCAACTTCACAATCATCAAACGATGGTGTAGGTGTAGTTACTATAATCGCGGATGTATTGCGTGTTCGTACCGGCCCTGGAACAAATTACGGCATTGTGAAAAACGTGTATCAAGGTGAAAAATATCAATCGTTTGGATATAAAGATGGTTGGTATAATGTCGGTGGAAATCAATGGGTTTCTGGTGAATATGTTACGTTTGTAAAGTGAAAATAAGAGCCGTCCTGTTGGGCGGCATTTTATTTTAAATATTCATAGGACGAGCATTCATAATATTATTTGTAATACATAGAGTATAATTTTTCATTCTAATAATCAGAAAGTAATCAAAATGTAATTAATTTCAACTACGCTTTTTATATTTTTTTGATACACTGGCTACGAGGGGGATACCAATTAATGTCGGTAAAAACCAAAACCATATTGGCGGAAGTAAATTTAAAATGGGAATATGGATGCCGATATTTACTAAAAGTGCGGTGACTGCACCAATATAAGAACCTAGCATACCTCTAATGTGGTGATGGAGCCAATTTTTCCAACGTTTTTTTCGTGCAAGGTATCCATAAATCGCAAATGAATAAGAGAAGATTGCTACATAAAATAAATATGCGATTTTATCCCAGTTGATAATGGATAATATTATTGCCGTAAGGGTGATGACAACATAGGATGCATGATATATTTCGCCCCATTCGGTATGTTTTCCTTTCTTTTTTTGGGCAACCATCGCTACAATTCCAGTGATTAAGCATATTGTTCCAAATAGTATGTGTATGGTTAAAAGAATGTTAAAAATGCTCATAATAATTCCTCCCTTTTTATTTTTATAGTATTGCAGTATAGGAGAAAAGTTGAAAAATATAGTTAGTTCGGCTTAATATATTGAAATAAAGGTATTCCTAGAACAAAACCCAATGATTTAAATGTTTTCTCAAATTTAGTGAGATGATTATTATGTTAAATGAAGGAGAGACTTCTATGTTTACATCTATTACATATTTACAATCGGGCAATGACAAGCAACAAAAAATATATGATGTTTTGAATAGCCTAAACATAATGGAGGATTTAGCTTTATATAATCCCGTTCTTTGCGGGACAATCCCTATAAGAATTGATACTCCTCAATCTGACTTAGATATTGTAATGGAAGTATATAACTTTGATGTTTTTGAGCAGGAAATGAGATCTTTATATGGTTCTTATGGAGGGTTCAACATAAAAAAGAAAAAAATTAAAGGTACTGAATCGATAAAGGTGAATTTTGAATTCGAAGGTTTTGAATTTGAATTATTTGCTCAACCGAAGCCAGTGCGTAATCAAAATGCATATAGACATATGATAGTGGAACACATGTTATTAATGCAGCATCCCCATATAAGGGAAGAAGTTATTCGCTTAAAGGAACAAGGTTTAAAAACAGAACCTGCTTTTGCTCAAGTATTAAATATTGACGGAGATCCTTATGAAGAGCTTATTTTATTAGGGCAGGAAATGAGATTGTGGTAAATAAGATACGTAAAAAATCCTCCAAAAACAAAAGAGGATTTTTTTATGCTGTTAACTTACGAATTAATTCACTGAGCAATTTAATCCCGTTAGTCATTTGTTCTGGAGAAGCATATCCATATGATAAACGAATGTACTGATCTGATTCTTCTTCATAAATACGTCCCGGGTTTAAAAGAATTCCTTTTGATAGTGCCTCTGAAAATAGTTTTTTCATCGGAATGTTATGTACAATCTTTAGCCATATAAAAAATCCACCACTAGGAATATCCCACGATGCAACATCTGCACAATATTTATTTAAAGCTCGTATCATTATTTGTCTTCGTTCTTTTAGGTGCATTCTTACGTTCGCTACATGTTTTTCATAAAAACCTTCATTTATCCATTCAGCAGCTACTCTTTGAGATAAAGAACTCGATCCATAGTCTGTTTGCATTTTTATATCTGACAATCTATCAATAACAGGTTCTGGTCCGATTATCCATCCAATTCTAAGTCCTGGGCTAAGTGTTTTAGAGAGACTACCAATATATAATACATGTCCATGTTTATCCATCGACTTTAAAGGAGCTGGAGGTGATTCATCAATCCATAACTCTCGGTATATATCATCCTCGATGATAGGCAACTGCTCTTTTTTACATATTTTTAATATTTCTTTTCTTCGCTCTTTGGACATCAATACCCCCCTTGGATTTTGAAAACAAGGGATTGAATATAAAATATTATTCTTTTGACTATATTTAATTCGTTTTAATAAGTCGTTAGGTAAAATACCGTGATGATCCATTGATATACCGGATAAATTTATATTTGCTGATTGAAAAACATGAAGTGAATATAAGTAAGAAGGTTGCTCAAGTAAAACAGTTGACTTTCTATGTAGAAGACCAATTGATATTAATTGTAATGCTTGGAGTGCACCAGACACTATTAATATAGAACCCGGTGATGCATGTATTCCAAATGATCTTACATATTTGCTTATTGCTTCCCGTAACGGATAAAAACCTTTTTGTTCTTCGTATCCGAAATAATCTAATTCCTCACTGACTTTTTTTATTATAGATTGCATAGTTTCGAGCGGAAAAAGATGAGGTGCAGGTTCACCTTTACTAAGATGGATAAGCTTTTTATTTGCTTCTGCTTCATTTATTTCTCGAACCATTAACTTACTTGGTTTATGAATACCGGCTTTTACATATTCACTCCAATCGGGCGGAGGATTAGTTGCTAATAATGACCATGTATTATTCATTATAATTGTTCCTGCTCCGATTTGTCCTTGAATTAAACCATCTGCCATAAGTTCATCTAGCGCAGTAATTACAGTACTTCGATTTACATGAAATAATTTTGCTAACTGCCGCTGACTAGGGATTTTACTTCCAATTGGCCATTCTCCGTTTTCAATTTTTTCTTTCATATAGTCTATTATCTGCCGATATTTGGGCACTTTTTTATCGATTGTCATATAAAAAACTCCTTCGTTTATTTAAAAAATTCAAAGTGGTTGGTTTTTCCGATAAATAACTGGTTGAAGACATTGTATCAACTATTAAATATGATGAAAAGAAATAATTGGTAATTTAAAAATGGCTGGTTTTTTAGGGAAGGAGAGAAAATATGCATAATAAAAAATGGGATTTACGCATTATATGTGCTCACGCTTTTACAATTCTTATATGGGGAACTGCTTTTCCAGCAATTCGTATGGGGCTTGAATCTTATACGCCTGAACACCTTACTTTACTACGCTTATTAATCGCCTCATTTATACTTTTGTTATTTTCATTTATATACAAACTACGACTACCGGATTTAAAGGATATCCCAGCAATTTTTATATTTGGTGCTCTAGGATTTACTATTTATCAAATCGCATTAAACTACGGCGAAAAAACAGTAAATGCTGGATCTGCAAGTTTAATAATTTCAGTCACTCCAATAGTGACGGCAATTCTTGCTTCTGTTTTTTTGAATGAAAAAATGAAATTAAATGGCTGGATCGGTGGTTTCATGAGTTTTGCAGGAATTGCCTTAATTTCATTTAGCCAAGGCGACGCTTTTCAATTGAATAGCGGGGGATTATTTATATTATTAGCGGCGATTTCAGAAAGTCTATTTTTCGTTTTCCAAACATCTTACTTAAAAAAATACGGCTTCTTACCATTTACCATATATACAATTTTGTCTAGTACTGTATGCATGCTTATGTTCTTACCCGGAGTTTATCAAAAAATACTAGCAGCTCCTCCTGAAGTTAACTTGAGCGTTATATATTTGGGTGTCTTTCCAACAGTACTTCCGTATATAGCATTGGCCTATATTATATCTCGTGCTGGTGCTTCTGAAGCAACAAGTTCTCTATATTTAACGCCAATAACTGCGTGTTTCATTGCTTGGATATGGTTAGGAGAAGTGCCAACCTTAGTTTCGATAATTGGCGGAGGAATTACTATACTTGGAATTGTGATTGCTCATATACCAGTATTAAGAAAAGAAAAACATAGGAATTTAGCAAATAATCAATCCGTATAATGTAATTCAATAATGATTTTATGATACTTTTTTATATAGTTTCTTTCTTATGTTGATAAATATAATATTTTGTATTTCAGTTAAATATTGTATGTTACATTTTATGTAGTAAGCATTTTAAAAGGAGCTGACAACATAATGAATGGAAAAAGAAAAATTTTCACATGTATTTCTATTGTAGGAATCGGACTAGCTAGTTTTTCTAATTCTAGTTTCGCAGCAAGTATAACGGACAATTCAATACAAAATTCTATTCCCATAGTTAATCAACAAGTAGCTGCTGCAAAGGAAATGAAACCATTTCCCCAGCAAGTTAATTATGCAGGTGTTATAAAACCGAATCATGTTACACAGGAAAGTTTAAATGCTTCTGTAAGAAGTTACTACGATAATTGGAAAAAGAAATATTTGAAAAATGATTTATCTTCTTTACCTGGTGGTTATTACGTAAAAGGAGAGATTACAGGTGATGCGGATGGGTTTAAGCCACTTGGAACTTCAGAAGGTCAAGGGTATGGGATGATAATTACAGTATTAATGGCTGGTTATGATTCGAATGCTCAAAAAATCTATGACGGTTTATTTAAAACAGCAAGAACTTTTAAAAGCTCTCAAAATCCTAATTTAATGGGATGGGTTGTCGCAGATAGTAAAAAAGCACAAGGTCATTTTGATTCTGCTACTGATGGGGATTTAGATATTGCGTATTCTCTTCTTCTTGCTCATAAGCAGTGGGGATCTAATGGAACAGTTAATTATTTGAAAGAAGCACAAGACATGATTACAAAAGGTATTAAAGCTAGTAATGTTACAAATAATAACCGACTAAATTTAGGAGATTGGGATTCTAAAAGTTCACTTGATACGAGACCATCTGATTGGATGATGTCACACCTTAGAGCATTTTATGAATTTACAGGTGATAAAACTTGGCTTACTGTTATTAATAATTTGTACGATGTTTATACGCAATTTAGTAATAAGTACTCTCCAAATACAGGACTTATTTCAGATTTCGTTGTAAAAAACCCACCACAACCCGCACCTAAAGACTTCTTAGATGAGTCAGAATATACAAATGCCTATTATTACAATGCTAGTCGGGTACCATTGAGAATTGTAATGGACTATGCGATGTACGGCGAGAAAAGAAGTAAAGTCATTTCTGATAAAGTCTCTTCATGGATTCAAAATAAAACGAATGGAAATCCTTCTAAAATTGTGGATGGTTATCAATTAAACGGATCCAATATTGGGAGTTATCCAACTGCTGTATTCGTTTCACCATTTATTGCTGCAAGTATAACGGATAGCAATAATCAAAAGTGGGTAAATAGCGGTTGGGATTGGATGAAGAATAAGAGAGAAAGTTATTTTAGCGATAGTTATAATTTATTAACTATGTTATTTATTACAGGAAACTGGTGGAAGCCTGTACCTGATGATAAAAAAACACAAAATCTAATAAATGATGGAATTTATGAAGGATACGATAATTAATTAAATTTGAGAATGGTTACTGAAGAAAGGAATTAGCATACGCTAGTTCCTTTTTAATATTTTGTAAAACATTATCCATTCTAAAATTCGCATAGATATACTTGCTTTTTTCATATACATAGTTATTGATGACTCTATGTTTTTATGAGGGGAGAGTATTTCTTGGAAAAAGTATTATTTTTCGGAGACCCAGGTATTGATGACTCATTTGCCATTATGTATGGTTTACTGCATCCTGAAATTGAAATTGTAGGTATTGTAACTGGATACGGAAATGTTGAACATATACATGCTGCACATAATGCAGTGTATATTTTACAGTTAGCAAATAGACAAGACATTCCTGTCATTAGTGGTGCAACAAAACCACTGACAGAAGAAATCACTACGTACTATCCTGAAATTCACGGAGCAGAAGGATTAGGGCCCATCCATGTTCCGGAAAATGTATTATCTATTCCAATATACAATTTTGGTAGTATTGCTGCGATTCTTATAAAGCACGGAAAAGATTTAACGATTTCATATGATAATGAAACCAATGTATGATTACTATCTATCCGCATACCAAAAGCTTAATCCATCTATGGAAGGACCTTTGCTACATGATGTGGTTGCAATAAGTGGATTAGTAAATCCAAGTTTTTTTGAATTTGTGCATCGTACAGTAAATGTAGATACATACGGAGATACGAAAGGACAAACATTTGCTGATTTTCGCCCTAGCTCTATATCTGATGGAGCCCATATAGCATTAGAAATAGATGAACAAAAATTCATTCAAGATTTTATAAAAATCATGTTATAAGTTGTAGTCGAAAAAGGGAATTATTTCACTACGTTGAATATAAACATACATCCTCTATATAAGGGAGCTTACAATATTGAATGTCCAGTTAAAGGTTGTTACGAGAGAAAATTGGGAAGAAGCATTAAAGCTACAAGTGAAAGGAAATCAGTTGAAATTTGTTCCATCCGTAGCAGTTTCGCTTGCTAAAGTATATATAAAACCAGATGGTGACAATGTAGAGTACATACCATTCGCTATATACGATGGTGACCTTATGGTTGGTTTTGTTATGCATGCTGTTGTAATAGAGACATCGGATATGTATTGGATTAACGGATTTATTATTGATCAATTGCAGCAAGGTAATGGTTATGGAAAAGCAGCATTACAAGAAAGTATTGATATAATAAAAAATACTTTTAAATCGTGTAAAGAAATAAGATTAACCGTACATAAAGATAATCTCTCTGCAAAGAAATTATATGAACGATATGGTTTCCAATCATTAGGACATGAGTATGATGGTGAGCAAGTATACCGTTTATTCGTTTAATTATTATGAAGTAAAGGTGTGAAATTTGAACAAGTATAGATTGAATGACTAGGAGGAATATCAAATGAAAAGTAAATTCCATCATATTGTACGAGCAGTCATGATAAAAGATGAAAAATTATTAGTTGCTGAATACATTGGCCAACATTATTTTTTACCTGGTGGCCATATTGAAATCTGAGAATCAGCAGAGAATGCATTAATAAGAGAGTTAAGAGAAGAACTTGGAGTAAACTGTAGTATACAACAATTTTTAGGCGTCATAGAAAATCAATGGCAAGATAAAGAAGTGCTTCATCATGAAATTAACCACATTTTTGAAGTAGAGTCACAAGATTTACATACGGACTTAACACCGAAATCTAGTGAGTCTCATTTAGCATTTCACTGGATAGATTATAATAAAGAAGCTTTAAATCGTTATGAAATCATGCCAATGCCTTTAGTGAAGGAATTACTAGAAAGAAAGTTAAGTGATGAACTACTAAATTGTTGGATTAGTAATTTTTAAATCACTTTATTTATAGTAAATACGTCCATCGAATGAATATAAAGAAAATAGGCTAAAAAACAAGGTACATCACCTAGTGTAAGTTCATATTTTGTTGATGTACGCATTTAGTCTATAGTCTTGTTTCTACTTTGTTTACAAGAATTTATTAACTTTAATATTTGGACGGAATTTACATTTATAAATGGAGGGGTTCGTAATGAATCAGTTTCAACATGAACTACAAACATTAAACCTTAATGATTATCAAACTGGTAATGTTGTGTATTGGGATCAACAACAAAGTCAATATCCATACTACTACATTCAAGACGATGCACGTCGTTGCGGCGGATGCGGAGGTTGTGGTGGACGTTGCGGTGGATGTGGCGGTAGATGTGGAGGTTGTGCAGGTCGTTGCGGCGGATGCATAGGATGCGCAGGATGTTTCAGTTGCTTTAATTGCTGGAACTGGTGGATTATTTAAGTGTAGAAAATCCAAGTTATTTTATATGAAAGAAAGGTGTAAAAACTATTTTGCACTTTTCTTTCATGTTGTAATTTTCGAACGTATTAAGGGGGATTTATTTGTATACATATGATAAGTTGATTTCTTGGGTAGAGAATATAAAAGAAAAAAATCATAGTTCTGCTACAGCACTTTGTATTATAAAAGATAATAAAATCGTACTAGAGCATTATAGTGGTTATCACTCAAATACATCTACAACCAAGAGAGTAACAGCATCTTCACAATTTAACGTTGCTTCTGCTAGAAAAAGTTATTTAGGATTAATGATAGCGTATGCGCTTTACGAGGGGAAAATAAACTCTATCGATGATGAAGCGATAAAATATTTTAAAGACTTTGATCCTGTATTGCTTGGTAAAACGACGATAAGACATTTAGTAACACATTCGCACGGATTAGAAGAAACGAATGACGGGACAATTTTTCGTGAATTTGAACCGGGACAATCATGGGCGTATAGAGATATTAATGTAAGAATGATGACACGTCTTATTTATCAGCTATATAACAAAAGTTTTCCTGAATTGTTAAAGGAGCGTGTGTTTAAACCTGCTAATTTTCAAGAAACAGGTTGGAGAGTTCAGCAAGATGAAAATTTAGTTGACGTTGTTAATAATCCAAATGAAGACGCAATTAGTGAAATTGGTACGGTAGATGACGGTACTGAAAAAAATTTATTTGTCTCAGCTAGAGAATTTGCGCAGTGGGGCAATCTTCATTTGAATCAAGGTATGATAGATGATGAACAAATTGTTCCAAAAGAAGTTATAAAAATCGCTACGAGTTTGCAGAGTCCAACATATATAAACAAAGAGCTACCACAAAATGGATTGTTTTGGTTCATCCAAAATGAGCCTGCACAATTAAGCGAACTTGGTGAACGTGTTC
The DNA here is from genome assembly GCF_049310765.1 of Bacillus sp. PSXD-155. Taxonomy (NCBI): domain Bacteria; kingdom Bacillati; phylum Bacillota; class Bacilli; order Caryophanales; family Bacillaceae; genus Bacillus; species Bacillus sp. PSXD-155. The sequence continues at coordinate 104,064 of NZ_JBMOWC010000018.1, forward strand.
CAAAAGGGTCGTATCAAATATTAGGGATTACTGGACCTACTATTTTAGTAATACCTGAATATAATGTAGTTGTTGCAAAAATGTATAATAAAAGATATAACTACGGTGGTGATAATTACTTATATTATTTACGTGAATTTAGTAATTTAGTCGTTGATACATTTAGTAACGGTAATAGGGCATAATTACTCCTATAACAAAAAGGAGTGATTGAAAATGAAAGATAAAGTGAACAAAAATAAAAAGCAAAATATAAAAGATGTAAATACAGAGCAAAATGCAATTTATAGCGATCCTAAAGATGCAGCTAATATGCAAACTGTACCGCAGCCGAAAGATTTTGATGAAATCGAATATTAATTTTTCATCCGACTATATGATGAATGAAAAATACGTCTTAAGTCTCATAACATTTTAGAAATTATTTGATAACATGTATACATAAGCATTTGAAAATGTCTTATCTTAACAAAGCTTTCTTTAGAAATATCTGATATAACCTGCAAAAGACACTTCTTTATGAAGTGTCTTTTTGTGTATATGAACTTAATTACCATTTTCCGTACAGTATCTTGTAATTTATGATGGATATACTAACTGTGAAAATTCATGTCAAGATAAAAGAAGGGGACAGTTAGTATGAAACAAAGTTCTATAAATCCGTTACTAATTGTTCTAGGTACAATCATTGTTCAAATTGGCCTTGGAACAATTTATACATGGAGTTTATTTAATCAACCCCTTGTAAGTAAGTTTGGATGGAATCTTAATTCAGTAGCGATAACTTTCTCCATAACTAGTTTTTCTTTATCATTCTCAACTTTATTTGCAGCCAAGTTGCAGAAAAAATTAGGCCTTCGGAAACTTATTGCTACTGCAGGAATTGTTTTAGGACTCGGCTTAATACTTAGTTCACAAGTTTCTTCCTTACCACTATTATATTTATTAGCTGGTGTCGTTGTTGGTTATGCGGATGGAACAGCTTATATTACATCACTATCTAATTTAATTAAATGGTTTCCAAATCGGAAAGGGCTTATTTCAGGTATATCTGTATCAGCGTATGGAATGGGCAGCTTAATCTTTAGATATATAAACGGAAATCTTATCGATAACCTTGGTGTATCACAAGCATTCTTATATTGGGGTATTATCGTGTTACTTTTAGTGTTAATCGGATCGTTCTTCTTACGTGAGGCAATTGTAAGTAATGCTGTAACTGAAACATTACACAATGACTATACTCCGCGTGAAATGATGCGAACGAAACAAGTATATCTGCTATTTTTTATGTTATTCACCTCGTGTATGGGTGGTTTGTATTTAATCAGTATGGTAAAAGATATCGGCGTACAACTTGTTGGACTTAGCGCAGCAACCGCTGCAAACGCCGTTGCTATGATTGCAATCTTTAATACAGTAGGTAGAATCATTCTTGGGACGTTATCAGATAAAATCGGGCGAATGAAAATTGTCTCTGCAACGTTTATTATTATAGGTTTGTCAGTCTTTACTTTAAGTTTTATTCCGCTAAATTACGGGATCTATTTTGCTTGTGTAGCAAGTGTCGCCTTTTGCTTCGGCGGTAATATAACTATATTCCCAGCTATTGTCGGAGATTTCTTTGGATTAAAAAACCATAGTACAAATTACGGGATTGTCTACCAAGGTTTCGGATTTGGTGCGCTTGCAGGATCATTCATTGGAGCGATACTTGGAGGATTTCAACCAACTTTCATTATAATTGGTGTTTTAAGTGTTATTTCCTTCATTATTTCAATATTAATCCGTCCACCAAATGTAGAAAAGAAAAAGGAACTAAAACATTTACATCGGAAAGTAGCTTAATTTTAAAAAGAGTCCTCATACTAGGGCTCTTTTTTATTCCATTAACTTTGCTTCTTTACCAACTCATTAAAGACAGGACAATATCATTTTAAAATTGAATAGATAAGTAAAAAGGAGCGTGACACTTAAAATGAAAATAGTACAGCAGTGGGTACAAGAAGATAGTGATTACATAAGAGAGAAAGTAATTGAATATAATCAAAAATATCTCGCAGATGAAGAAAAAACACCTTCAGAAAAGGTTAGTTTCATAGTAAGAAATGAAAAAGAAGAAATAGTAGGTGGGGTAACAGCAATAACTTTTTGGCACCATATACACGTTGACTTTCTATGGGTTTCTGAAGAGTATAGGCATGAAGGTTACGGAAGCAAGTTAATAAAGCTTATTGAAGAGTTTGCAATTGAAAAAGAGTGCAGGTTAATCAATTTAGATACTTTTAGTTTTCAGGCACCTGATTTTTATAAGAAGCATGGATATAAAGTAATCGGAGTAAGTGAAGATCATCCGAAAGGACATAATCATTATTATTTAGAAAAACGGCTAAAAAGTATATAGAATTTGTTAACATTAGTATTTGGAATACACATGCAATAAGGGCGAGGTTATTATTAATTTCAGTATTAATTGAATCAATTTTTATTCTAAAACTGCAAGAACGTACTTTGGATAATCTTCCTAAGGTACGTTCTTTTTTTATATCAGTAGCCTATTCTTATTAATTCCACCAATACTGGTAAAGGCAAGACTTAACTAACTTATATATATTAAAAGGAGTTAATGGTAAAATGAATAGAAGACAGAAAATTCCTTTTATTAAAAATAGAGGAGGTACATATGAAAAAAGTAAATGTTACATATGCACTTTTATACGATAAAACAAACGAAAAGATCTTAATGGTAAAAAACAAAGGAGAAAATGGTTCTTATTATACATTACCAGGTGGCGCAGTTAAATTAGGAGAAACATTGGAAGAAGCAGTAATTCGAGAAGTAAAAGAAGAAACAGGGTTACATATAAACGTAAAAGGGATTTGTTCTATCAGCGAAGCCTTTTTCGAGGAAAGAGATCATCATGCAATTTTCTTTAATTTTCTAGGCGAAATAATTGGCGGGGAGACATATATATCAAGACCAAAAGAAATCGAAGAGATTACTTGGATGGAATTACATATAGCAGCTCCATATTTACGCATACCAGAACATTTACTAGATTTATTACAAAGGAAAGAAACAGTACCGTACTTTTTTAACGGAACAATCGTTCATCAATCTTCATAAAAATATTATCTCATGTAAGGTGGGGAAAACATGGAGTTCATCGTTAATCACAAACAATTTACTCAAGCACTTTCAGAAGTTAACAAAGCGATATCAACAAAATCTTTAATTCCTATATTATCTGGTATAAAAATAACTGCAGATCAATCTGGAATTACTTTAATTGCAAGTAACTCGAATATTTTTATCGAAAAATTCATTCCTGTTTCAATTGAAGACGAAAAGATTGCAACTATTTTAAAGGCAGGAACTATTGTTGTACCTGCAAAGTATTTCATTGAAATAATAAAGAAAATGCCAAGTGATATAGCAATAAAAAGTAAGAATGAGCAATTAATTACGATACAATCAGAAGAAATCACATTAAGTTTAAATGGATTTCCTGCAGATGAGTTTCCGAATGTACCGCTTATAGACAATCATGCAGAAATCAAAGTAGAGACAGAGCAATTGATTGAAGTATTTAAACAAACAGTCTTTGCGGTAGCGAAAAATGAATCTAGACCTGTTCTTACTGGGGTGCATATAGAGTTATCTAATAATAAGTTAATTTGTGCTGCAACTGACTCACATAGACTAGCGATACGTGAAACGCGACTTTCCTCAGATATAAAAGTAAATTGTATTGTACCAAGCGCAACCATTAGTGAACTTCTAAAATTAATGAACAGCAATTCGGAATTCGTATATATTTACCTTTCAGAGAGTCATATTATATTTACGCTCGGAACAACTACATTATATTCAAGACTAATTGAAGGGAAATATCCTAATATTTCTAACCTTATTCCAAATGACTTTAAAACGATTATTAACATAGATAGAAAAAAGATATTACAAGGTGTAGACCGATCAAGTTTATTAGCAAGTGAATGGGCCAATAACAATGTTAACTTAGAAATCATAAACGAATCTACAATTAAAATTTCTTCAAACGCTTCTCAAATTGGGCAAATATCCGAAACGCAACAAATAGATGCGATTCAAGGTGAAAAACAATTAAATATATCTTTCGATGGGCGTTTTATGGTTGATGCTTTAAGAGCAATAAAAGAAGAAACGATTACTTTAAGCTTTGGCGGTTCTATGAGACCGATATTGATTGAAGCAGGAGAGCAATCTGCAGCAGTACATCTTATATCACCAGTAAGAGCTTATTAGGGATAGAGGAAGGGATTACATAATGATGTATTAGTATAGCAAACAGTTTACTAAATCCTACATAATATAATTCAATCATAGACAAAGCAGCAATGGTAATCTGAAATACAAAGCAAAATAATAATAACCTAAATATAAAAGCATAGATTAATCGATATGGGGTGAGTACGATGAAGAAAGTAATTGTTTTACTCATTGGTATAGTTTTAATTATTTTTGCTTTTTATCAATACAACAAAAAAGACTATGCAGCTAAAAGTACTAACTTGTATGTAGAAGACTTTAAAGGGGCAAATGATTCAATAAAAATACAATCTGCTATTAATAAAGCAGCGTCTAGTAAAATAAAAACCGTATTGCTTGATGATAAAAAGTATAAAATCACGTCACCAATCACTGTTAAAAAAGGTGTGAAATTATTATTTGGTTATGGATCACAATTTGTGGTTGAGGGAAACTTTAGAGTTCTAGAACTAGAGAAAAACGCATCCATTGAAGGAGCGTATATAGCTATTGACGATCCTAAATTTAACTCTGAAGTTATTTATTTAGACGGTAAAAATAAATATTATAACACTTGGAACAAAACGCAAATAAAAGATATAAATATTATTAATTGGACGGAAACGAATAAAGGTACCGGAATTTCTTTATACTCTGCTGGAAAAGAAAATGAAATTTCGTTTGTTAACTTCGAAAACATTAAAATTGTAGGAATGGAAACCGGACTAAAATTAGTAGCAAAAAAACCGAGCACCGGACAAGCTTGGATAAATGCCAATCGTTTTATGAACTTTTCTTTAGAAGACTGTGTAAAAATGATTTATATGGATAGTCAAGTAACTACGCCAAATGAAATTAGTGGGAATCAATTTACAAATCTTCAAATACAGCCTTCAAATAAAACAAAAAGCATTATACAGGTAAGTGGTCAGCATAATGAATTTCATGGGATGGTGTGGGATTTAAATAAAATAAAACATGAAAACGAACTCATTGAACTGACTGATAAGAGTATGAATACAGTGGTTGAAATGTCCAGTGTACCAACAAATAGAGTTTTAGATAGTGGGAAATCCAATATAATAAAGTAATATTTTTATTTATGAATTCACTTCTAAAAGCAGATAGAAATAAAAATTTTAGACAGGAGATTCAATATGTGGAAAACAAATATTATCAAAACTACTAGAGGGAAATTTGAGTATTTTGTGAAGGGAGAAGGGCCGCCTTTATGCGTTACACATATGTATAGTGAATATAACAATAATGGAAATACTTTTGCAAACCCATTCACTGATTTTTATAGCGTATATTTAGTTAATTTAAAGGGTTGTGGGAATTCAGATTTAGCAAATAGCGATTCCGAATTTAGTATGACGGAAACGGTTAAAGATTTAGAAGCGATTCGGGAAGCTTTATATATTAATAAGTGGGGATTTGCTGGTCATTCAACAGGAGGGATGTTAGCTCTTGTATATGCGACTGAAGCACAAGAAAGTTTAACGAAAATAATTGTTGGTGGCGCAGCGGCGAGTATGGAATATGCATCCCATAAAGATAGTATATACTGTAGTAAAAATGAAAAATTTAATAGAATCGTATCAATTATGAATACATTAAATGATGATAGTATAGTACAAGAAGAAAGAAAAGCATTAAGTAGAGAGTGGGCACTTATGTCTTTTTATTCTGAAGAAAAGCTTGAAGAGGCATTAAAATTGCCGAATAGCGGAAAGACAGTTGGCAATCGGTTAAATTATTTTAGACAAGTTGAATATAAAGATTATGATGTTCGTCAGAAACTTAAATTCGTAAAAATCCCAAGTTTTATATACTGTGGTAAGCATGATGCGCAATGTCCCTACATATTTTCTCGTGAAATAGCAAATTTAATCCCGAACGCAGCATTAACTAAATTTGAAGAAAGTAATCATAATCCATTCGTTGAAGAAATAGACAAGTTTAATCAGTTTGTAAACGATACATTATAATCAATAAGTAAAAAGCGAATCTTCTATATAAGACAGATTCGCTTTTTACTATAATTAGACTTTTCGCCACCAAGCATACCTAGGATAGTCTGTAGATTTCAACGTAATAGATTCGCCAATTTGAGGCGTTGTAATTTTAACACCTAAACGGTTGGCTTCTTTCGTAACACGTTCTATCGGGTCACTCCATTCGTGTAATGCTAACGTAAAAGCACCCCAGTGAATTGGAAGAAGTAATCCTCCTTTAACATCAATATGAGCTTGTACAGTTTCTTCAGGCAACATATGAATAGCAGACCACCTCGAATCATATTGCCCGCATTCCATTAATGTAAGATCGAATGGACCGTATTTATCACCAATTTCCTTAAAGTGAGGGGCATAACCGCTATCACCACTAAAGAAAATTTTAGTCTCTTGACCAAGAATAAGCCATGAACACCATAATGAACGATCTCTATCTGTCATACCACGTCCCGAGAAATGCCTTGCAGGCGCACATACTAACTTAATATTATCAAACGTAATTTCGTCCCACCAATTATGCTCACTAATTTTACTAGGTGAAACACCCCATTTAATAAGATATTGTGCAACTCCAGTTGGAACATAAAAGTGCTTTGCGCGATCTTTTAACTGCATAATACTTTTGTAATTCAAATGATCATAGTGATTATGAGAAATGATAATCGCATCAATTTCTTGAAGGTCATCACGTTCTAAAGAAAAAGTACCACTATAGCGTTTACTATTAAACAAAGGAAATGGGGAAGAGGCATCTCCAAACATAGGGTCTAATAATAGTTTTTTACCTTCTATTTTCAAAAGAGAAGCAGAATGGCCAAACCATGTAACACTCTCTAACGATTCATTATCTTTATTTGATAAAACGATAGGCAAATCCTTTATAGGACGCAGCTTTGATTTTATTTTAAAGTAATCCGTCATTAAACTTATAATATCTTTCGGTTTAAAACTCATATCAGTATGAATTTGATTTGTATATTTCTTATTCATTCGTTCTCCTTTTTACGATTAACAATTTACGTATGTTGTTATTGTAGCTATTTGTAGTTTAAACTATATTATTTTACCTTTCATCTAAAATGCCTTGTATTTCATAAATCCGTCAAATTCATTATTTGTATCTATAAAGTACAAATCGCACAGCAGCTAAGACAAATATTAAGTACATGTAAATTGTTTTTATTTAGTAAATTCCTTCTTATACGTAACAAAGAACATATGTTTCGTTGTATGTTATAGAAGAAGATAAGTCTCAAATTATTAAAAGGAAGGAGAGGATGTAAGTGCAAATAGAAAGAAAAAAGAACTCAAAATGTAAACTATCAAAATCGGAAATAACGCAGCAATATGCAGAAGGGAAGAGTACTTCAGAAATAGCTACACTTGCTAATGTATCTGCAAGGTATATTCGTATGGTTTTATCAGACAGCAACGTTCCAAGGCGCGCTATAGGGAGTTGGAAGAGAAAGTATGACATAACAGAAAATTATTTTAAAACGTGGTCAAATAACATGGCTTATATTTTAGGGTTTATAGCAGCAGATGGTGTTATACAGAAAGAAAATCAATGTGTCAGTATATCTCAAAAAGAAAGTTATATTTTAGAAAATATAAAAAAAGAACTAAAAACAAACCAGCCACTTTATCAAAACAAAAAAACAGGCGTATACATGCTAAATATTAATAGCAAAACAATAAAAGACGACCTTATGAACATACACGGAATTATGCCATGTAAATCATTTAACATCGAATTTCCTTTTGTACCAGAAGAATATTTGCATCATTTTGTTCGTGGATATTTTGATGGGGATGGTTACGTCAAGTATGAAACTTATACAGTAAGCTTTGTAGGAGGATCATATAACTTTATGAATTCTTTAAATCAGGTACTACAAAATCATAATTTACCAGCCGATTTACTAAATCAAAATAAACATTATCGCGTCATTTTAACCGGAAGAAAACCAATACAACTATTTTCAAAGTGGATTTATAAAGACAAAGATATTTATCTGCATAGAAAATATGAAGAATTTCAGAAAGAAAGTCTAAGTCTAGATCAATTAAAAGATCGAAAGCTAAAAAGAACTCAAGCTGCTGTTAAGCAGAGAAAACAAAATTTCCTTAAGGAATATATGAAAAATAAATGTATCGCTAAAACTTGTTCCA
>NZ_JBMOWC010000019.1:0-102393 GCF_049310765.1 Bacillus sp. PSXD-155
ATTTCTCAATAATAAAATGAAGAGAAAAGCATGAAGAAGTAGAATGCATTCATTTATAATAGACTTAAATTAATTAATATAATTAATTGTTAATTTTGTTATATTAATTGGATAGGAGAGAATGTTATGGCAAATGTACTCGTAATAAATTTCCCTGGGGAAGGTCATATTAATCCGACTTTAGCTATTGTAAGTGAGTTAATTCAGCGAGGGGAAACAGTTGTTTCTTATTGTATTGAAGATTATAGAAAGAAGGTTGAAGCAACAGGTGCGGAATTCCGAGTGTTTGAGAATTTTCTCTCTCAAATTAATATTATGGAACGAGTAAATGAAGGTGGGAGCCCTTTGATGATGCTATCTCATATGATTGAAGCATCAGAGCGTATTGTTACTCAAATTGTAGAAGAAACAAAAGAGGAAAAATATGATTATTTAATATATGATAATCATTTTCCAGTAGGACGTATTATAGCGAATATTTTACAATTACCAAGCGTTTCATCTTGTACAACGTTTGCTGTTAATCAGTACATTAATTTTCATGATGGGCAAGAATCGAGACAAGTAGACGAAATAAATCCATTATATCAATCTTGTTTAGCGGGAATGGAAAGATGGAATAAGCACTATGGAATGAAATGTAATAGTATGTATGATATTATGAACCATCCTGGTGATATTACGATTGTATATACTTCAAAAGAATATCAGCCGCGTTCAGATTTATTTGATGAATCGTATAAATTTGTAGGTCCATCAATTGCTACTCGAAAAGAAGTGGGGAGTTTTCCTACCGAAGATTTAAAAAATGAAAAAGTGATTTTCATTTCTATGGGAACAGTTTTTAATGAACAACCTGCTTTGTATGAAAAATGTTTTGAAGCGTTTAAAGATGTAGATGCGACAGTCGTATTAGTCGTTGGTAAGAAGATAAATACAAGTCAATTTGAAAATATCCCGAAAAACTTTAAGTTGTATAATTATGTCCCGCAATTAGAAGTTTTACAGCATGCTGATGTATTCGTGACACATGGTGGTATGAATAGTTCGAGTGAAGCGTTATATTACGGTGTTCCATTAGTTGTAATTCCGGTAACAGGAGATCAGCCATTCGTTGCAAAACGATTGACTGAAGTAGGGGCAGGCATAACACTTAATCGTAACGAGTTAACTTCTGAATTGTTACGTGAGACTGTAAAGAAAGTAATGGATGATGTGACGTTTAAGGAAAATAGTCGTAAAGTGGGAGAGTCGCTTAGAAATGCTGGTGGATATCAAAGGGCAGTTGAGGAAATATTTGAATTAAAAATGAAGCCGTACGTAAAGATTAAATAGATGTTAGAAACACACTTACTTTTAATTTGTAAGTGTGTTTCTAGTATTACGTGTTACATAAAAATAGCGATAAAGGTGAAACTTTTTTGTATATAAATCGATACCTTTGAATTAGTAGTAAAATTACGTTAAAATAATACTAAGAAAATATATAAGTTTTGGGGGTAATGAATGAAGAAAGTATTTGAATACGTATTATTAACAATGGGCTCAATTATAGTAGCAGGTTCATTAGAGCTTATTTTAGCACCTAATGGATTAGTAGATGGCGGGGTAACGGCTATTGCTATTATGGCAAATAAAGTCGCAGGATTGCCGCTTTATGGTGTGTTCTTAGGAATTAATATCCCAATTTTATTATTTACTGCAAAAGTAATGGGAAAGAAATTTTTTATCCGTACATCTTATGCGAATGTAGTTACAACACTCGGATTAATTTATTTAAAACCATTTCCAGCAATTACGACTTCTGAGTTATTAATTGTACTTTATGGTGGAGTGCTGTTCGGAATTGGTGTTGGGATTGTTGTTAAAATGGGTGGAGCAATTGACGGTTCGGAAATGTTAGCAGTTTGGATGAATAAACACTTTAATGTACCGATTAGTACATTTTTACTTGCAGTAAATGCAGTTATTTTCATCTTTGTTGCCATTTTATTTTCAATCGAACAAGCGATGTTCTCATTAGCCATTTTCTATATTGTTACGAAAATGATTGATTTTATATTAGATGGTATAAATCAAGGTAAGAGCGTTATGATTATTTCTGGTAAGAATAAAGAAATAGGCGATTTACTTATGAAAGAATTGCAACTATCTGTTACGTATCTACATGGAGAAGGTGGTTTTTTAGGGGAGCATAAGAGAATCATTTATTGCATTACAAACCGATTCATTTATCCGAAAATGAAAGATCTCGTTCTCTCTGTAGATCCAACCGCTATAATTGAAGCTTCTTATTCAACAGAAACGACTGGTGTGAAACGTCCGGGAAGGAAAGCTAGGTCAGGTGAATAACTAGCAGAAGGCTGTCCAAAAAGTTATTTTGGAACAGCCTTCTTTTTTATTTTGTTGAATTGTTAGTATGTTACAAGTTAAACCCACTGTTAACAAGTTTCCTTGCAACTAGGGAACCAAGCGTTTTTCAATAATATAGCCAACGTTTCAATTTTATTTTCTGGAATGCTACCAAAACCGAGTAATACGTATGATTCCTTACGTAAATCATTCACGAAATCATATGGAGAAAGCGGGTATAATTTAACGCTTTGTTTTTTAGCGGATTCAATCAGTTCGTTTTCATTCATACTGTTATTTACACATAAAACAATATGAAGTCCAGACTGTTCGCCAAGAATTTGAACATTAGCCCCCATTTCTTTCATAATGGATTTTACTAACGTATGATGTTTTCTTTTATATAGTGTACGACTCCGGTTAAGATGACGTTCCCAATTCCCGCTTTGTATAAAGTTAGCAAAAGCAAGTTGTTGTATTGTAGCGACTGTTTGTTTAAAAATTCCATGCAGTTCTTGATATATTTTTAAAAGATGTGGTGGTAAAACAACATATCCCATTCGTAAAGAAGGTAAAAAAGATTTTGAGAAAGTCCCCATATAAATAACGCGTTCATTTGAATCAAGACTTTGCAAAGAAGGAATCGGCTTACCAGCGTAGCGAAACTCACCGTCATAGTCATCTTCAATAATGTATCCGCTGCAATCATTAGCCCACTTTAACAATTCTGTTCTTCTAGATAAAGGCATAATAATCCCGAGTGGAAATTGGTGTGATGGTGTAACGTATGCGACATTGGCATTTGTATTATATAAGCTAGAAATATCAATACCTTTTTCATCCAATGGTATGGGATGAATTTGTCTATCACAGCTTTTAATGATTGCGTGTATACGGTGAAATCCAGGGTTTTCAATGCCGTATTCTTTTGTAGGGCCAAGCAGTTGAAGTAGTAGCCAGAGAAGTGGCTGCGTTCCGGCACCGATCACAATTTGATCAGGTGAAGAATGTACACCGCGAGAATGATATAAATATGTTGATATATGCTCTCGAAGAGCGAATTCACCTTGAGGGTCTTCTTTGGCAAATAGTGCATTTTCGTATGTAAGAATGGATTCTTGTAATGCTCGTTTCCAATTTGTAATCGGAAATGTATTTTGATCAATAAGCCCTTGGCTACAATCATATTCGAATTTTTCGTCTATTAAATTGCTCGTCTTCATTGCTGCATTTCGTTTTTTGTTTGGGATAACGTCAATATCGAAATTTGCTACAAAAATACCCCGTTTCGGTTTACTTTCTACATAACCTTCAGCTAATAATTGTTGATAAGCTGATTCAACAGTAATGCGGCTAATATTAAGTTGTGATGCTAAATTTCTGTGTGAGGGTAGACGTGTGCCGACAGAAATAGTCCCTTGTATAATTTCAGCTTTAATATATTCGTAAATTTGCAAGTAAATAGGTGTGTTACTTTGTAATTGCAATGGGATAGTAAAATCCATATAAAACTCTCCTTTAAAACTGGCCTTATAAAAAATACTTAAACTGTCACTTAAGTAAAGGGCAGTTACTTTCTATAATAATGATATAACATTTAGAAAATTAAATAAATAGTTAGGGAGAGTTAAAAATGAATGTTAAAGAAGTAGTAACGGAAGAGCAATTACATGAAGTATTACCTGTTTTACAGCAATTAAGAACGAAACTTTCAAAAGAGGAAACAAGCTCTTTATTTCGAAATATGAAAGAAGAAAATTATAAATTATTTTCGCTGCGTAATGAGGAGGATGAAGTTGTTAGCCTTGCAGGTGTAGCGATTTGTACGAACTTTTATAATAAGAAGCACGTTTTCGTATATGACCTTGTAACGGCAGACGCACATCGTTCAAAAGGACATGGAAATGTATTACTTTCGTATATAGAGAACTGGGGAAAGGAAAACGGATGTGAATCTATCGTCCTCACATCAGCATTTGCAAGAATTGATGCGCATCGTTTTTATGAAAGAGAAGGGTATGATAAGGTGAGTTATTCTTTTCATAAAGAATTATAAATAATAAGAAGAAGCTGTCCCGCAAAAGTTGGGAACAGCCTCTTCTTATTTTTTAAGTTATTATTAAACCGTAAATAGGTTGTAAGTTATGGTATATGTATTTGAAAAGGTTATATAGTGTATTTTGTCGAATTGTTTTAATTTAATAAAGAGAATGATTGGAGCGCTTATACTTGAAGAAAATAAAGAAACTATCAATCCCTAATGATGCTAGAGTTATCGTCATATCTGATATTCATGGAGAATTAAATCTTTTAAAAGAAGCACTACATAAAGTTAACTTTAAAGATGAAGATTATTTAATTATTAATGGAGATCTTTGCGAGAAAGGACGAGATAGCGTAGGTGTAGTAAACTACGTTATGAATCTTGTAAAGAACAATTCAAAGGTTTACGTTGTTGAAGGAAATTGTGAAGTTTTAGTTGATGCTCTTCTAAATGAAAATCCTCGTCTTATTAATTATTTATGTACGAGAAAGCATTCGATTTTTAATGAATGGCTAGAGCAATTGGATTTTTCAGTTCATGAAGGCACTTCAATTCGTGAAGTGAGAGAAGCATTGCAAAGTGAATTTTCACAAGAAATACATTGGCTAACGGAGTTACCGACAGCGATTGAAACAGAAGATTATATTTTTGTGCATGCCGGGCTAGAAGATAGAGTAGATTGGAAAGAAACAGAGCGCAAAAATGCGATAGCAATGCCAGAGTTTTTTTATAAATCACATAAAGCAAATAAGTATGTAATAGTTGGTCATTGGCCTGTCGTGAACTATTCTGAAGAAGCACCGTCTAACAATCCAGTTATTGATGAGGAGAAAAAAATTATTGCAATAGATGGAGGAAATGCAATTAAAGAAGCAGGACAATTAAATGCATTTATCATTCAGAGGAAACAAACGGGCGATACGTTTTCTTATACATATGTAGACTATTTTCCAGGGTACGAAGTAATAGCGGATTTTAATGCGAATTCAGAAATGCAGGGCGGAGTGACATATCCGTATTATTACATAGAGCCTATCGAGAAGATGCAAGATTACACAATATGTAAGCAAAAGGAAACAAATAAATTACTCACTGTAAAAAATGAATACATGAAACAACTTGAGTCAGGTGAATATACAGTGAAAACTGATATTTCTTGTGCGCAAATAAGCGTTAGAAAAGGAGATATCGTTTCTCTCATTGATGGTAGTTGTTCAGGATATGATTTAATTAAAAAAGATGGTGTAGAGGGGTGGATAGAGAAAGGCATTTTGCTTGAGCTGAAATAGGAGGGATGTAACCTCCTATTTTTTATTGCCTATTTTGCGCCTTCGTACTTCAATTAACCTTTTAAATTAGTGGACTGCCTGCTGTCTTTAATAAGTAAATAAATCGTACTCGGTAGAATGATAAGCGTCATTCCTAAAAGAATTGCTAGTATGCCATAACCTCTATAGGGAGCAGAAACGCTAAAAGGAAGTATCGCTAAAAAAATCCCTGCTATCATCATTGAAATACTACTGATATTTGAAGCTCTTTTTTCGAGGTGCTTATCATTCCATTCTAATGAAACGGTTGATTTAGTCGTATCAATTTTGGAACTGAAATAACCTATTAATATAAATAAAAGCCCTAATGCTAAAAATATGAAATGATCAAGAGGAAGTGAAAAGCCAAGAGCGATGAGGGTAATGACAATATCGACAAAAAATAAGAATAGTAACATTGTGTTGCCGATCCAATGGAGAAATTTCTGGTTACTCGCTGCTTTAGATAAAGCTAAAAATACAAAGAATAAGAAGGAACATATAATTATATTTACGATTACAAAAGTGCTTTTATCCATTGTTGATGTAGGCGTTCCATTGAAGTCCCATTTCGTAACAATATTTGATGGTAAGAAGAAATATAGAATAATATTTGTCGTAATAATAGTGAGAAATAAAGCAATACTAAATTGATTATTCATTGAATCACCAGCTTTCTAAATCAATAATTGGTATCTTATAACAAAATTATACAATATAATATATGATATTAGTTTTGATTTTTCTGAAAAAATATTATAATTATATATGAAATAAAGGTGAATGCAGGAGGGAATTATGCAAAACGTTGTATTAAAGGGGAAGAAAGTTACAATTCGTACAATAGAAGAATCGGATATAGAAACATTATGGAATATCATATTTAAAGAAGAAAGCCCAGAATGGAAGAAATGGGATGCGCCATATTTCCCGTTCTCAATGCAAGAATACTCTTCCTATAAAGAGAAGATGCAAACTCGTTTGAAAGAAGAACCACTGTCAAATTTAATTATAGAAAATAACGGTCAAATCATTGGGACAGTCGGGTTTTATTGGGAATATAAACCGACGCGTTGGTTAGAGATGGGGCTTGTGATTTATGACCCAACATACTGGAATGGTGGATACGGTACAGAAACATTGACATTATATAGAGATTTGCTATTTGAAAAAATGGAGATTGGTAGAGTAGGAATCACGACTTGGTCTGGCAATGAACGAATGATGAAAGTAGCGGAGAAAATAGGAATGAGCTTAGAAGGTAGAATGCGAAAGTGTCGTTATTATAAAGGAACATACTATGATTCTATTCGAATGGGAATGATTCGTGAAGAATGGGAAGCACTATGTGTAACGAAGGGGTGAGAAAGACTGTACGCTATTATTGCTACATTTGATCGTGTATTTACTAATAAAATTACAGAACTGCAAAATGAATTAACGAATATAATGGGAACAAATCAATTAGCTGGAGTAGAACCTCATATCACGATTGCGGATTATAATGAGTTAGATGTTCATTTGTATACGGAGAAACTAGGGGAGTTTGTAGCTATTCAAGAAAATATGGACGCAGTAACTTTTCCTTCTGTTGGAATTTTTCCTACTAATGGAACGGTCTTTCTAGCACCGATTGTTACCGATGAATTGTTAAAACTTCATCATTCTTATCATGATTATTTTTAAAATTTTCATGACAATCCAAATTCATATTACGTACCGGGAAAATGGGTTCCGCATTGTACGATTGCAAATAGATTACATACAAAGCAGTTTTTAAGTGTAATGGAATATATTTATGAAAAATTTGATTTTGCAACAGCTTCAATTGAGAAATTAAAATTAATTAAGGTGAATTATAAAAATGGTTCTGCCATTTCTTCTAGTATATTAGCAGAATATAATTTAAAGAGAATGGAGACATCGAGATGACATATGTAATTAGAGAAATGAAGCAAGAAGACATTCACGCTGTACAATCAGTAGCAAAAATAGCTTGGCATGATACATATGAAGGCATTATTCCAAGAGAAATTCAAGACAGTTTTTTAGACGAGGCATATTCTGATGAAAAAATGAAATATCGTCTTAAAAATACACATTTATTCGTTGCGGAAGAAGAGGGAGAAGTAATAGGATTTGCTAACTTTTCACCTGTTAGACTACAAAATGAAGCGGAATTAGGTGCGATTTATTTGTTACCAGATCAGCAAGGAAAAGGGATCGGAAGTGCTTTATTACAAAGAGGGATTAAGGAATTAAATGGGATACGTAAATTGTACATACATGTAGAAGCAGCAAATAAAAAAGGAAAACGCTTTTATGAAGCGAAAGGTTTTGCTGAATTAGAGCAATTTGAAGAAGACTTTGAAGGACATATGATGCAGACAGTAAGGATGGTTTTATACGTATAAGGAGGACTAGCAATGAAAATTTTTGATTTTAGTGAAAAGTAGGAAAGCACATATCAGTATTTCAATCTAATTTCATAATGTCGAAAATAGTAAACCATCAAGGAAATGTACATATCGGTGCTATGCATTTACACGAGAATGGAATCATCGGTAATCATGAAGCAGTTGTATCTCAACTGCTTCTTATTGTGGACGGAGCAGGATATGTATGTGGGGCAAATAAAGAAAAGATAAAGGTAGAGGCGGGACAAGCTGTGTTTTGGGAGAAGGGAGAGCTCCATGAAACAAGTACAGAACAAGGATTAACGGCAATTGTTATGGAAGCGGAGAATCTTGAACAAGGGATAGTAATGCCTATTATTCAAGGGGAGTTGTAAAAAATGATAATTAAGGCGAATCAAGAAGATACCAATGAAATATTAAAATATGCGGCTCAATCGCTTTTTGAAGGGACGAGAGGGAATTGTCAATTAAGTACCGAGAAAGCGATTGAAATTACAAAGCCGATTGTAGAAAAAGGAGCATATTATTTAATCATTAAAGAAGAAAATAAAGTAATGGGATGGATATTAATAGGGGAAAATACAGACTATTTTTCTCGTGAAAAACTTGGATTTATATATGAATTGTACGTTTTCCCAGAATATCGCGGGAGAGGATTATCGCGAGAACTGATGGAAGCTGGTATTAAGGAATTAAAGGAGAAATATTCAGAAATTAGGTTGAATGTATTTGCTGGGAATTTTGCAAAAGAGATGTACGAAGAGTTTGGGTTTGTTGAAAGACAGGTAATTATGACTTTGAAGTGAGTATAATAGTCTGAATGAGGGAAGCGAAAGCATGAGAAAAGAAAATGAGTATGTATAAAAGCCGATTTTAAATCGGCTTTTAATTATCGATACATCGTCTATTCTTATATTTTCTATGTTATTGCCATATAGCCTACCTAAAAAGATTGCTCTTATTACTTTTGTTTTAATTATAGGAGCTATTTCATTGGGGGCGAATAAAGTGGTAGGACGAATACATAACAAATTTAAACAATAATAAAGTTTGAAAAAGGATAGAGGTAATTCAATATTAATTAGGGAAAGAAACGGGATTATACGTTAGAGATGGTTATAGGATAGGTGATACCAATAAATTGAAGGATTAAGAGAGGGGCATATTAATATGCAATCATTTAAGGCCGGAAAATATATTACATATGTTGCAGTTGCGATACTTCTTATATTTGCTATGTTATTGCCATATAGCCTACTTAAAAAGATGGCTCTTATTATTTTTGTTTTAATTTTAGGAGCTATTTCCTTAGGGGCGAATAAAGTGGTAGGACGAATACATAACAAATTTAAACAATAATAAAGTTTGAAAAAGGATAGGGATAATCCACTATTAATTAGGAAAAGAAACGGGATTATACGTTAGAGATGGTTATAGGATAGGTGATACTAATAAATTGAAGGATTAAGAGAGGGGCATATTAATATGCAATCATTTAAGGCCGGAAAATATATTACATATGTTGCAATTGCTATATTACTTGTAGTCGCTATTATGTCTCCTTATGAATTACCTAAAAAGATTGGCTTTATTATAGGTGTTCTTATTTTAGGGGTATGTGCACTTGGTACTAATAAACTTTACGAACGGATATTCCTTATATGGAAGATATAACTGTAACTCAAAAAATGCACGATTTTAGTAGTATTGTAGGTTATGATGAGTATACAGCCAAGGTAGCTGCGGAATATAGTTCGCGCAAGTATGAATTGCTTTTAGAGAAAATTGATGTTCCGGATATTATTCCGTATTTCAGTGATCACGATATAACAATCCGCTTAGAATTGGGAGTAGGGACTTATGGGTATAAGCTTCACATGGGTCAAGAGAAAGGTTTTTATGCATCATACGAAGGTTTTGGAGGAGGTTTTTTCTTGAAACCTGAAAAAAAGGAGTAATCACACATGTTTAAACAAGGACGTATTTTGATGTATATTTTTACCGCGGTTTTATTTTTTTCTTCATTCTTTTTTCCGCAGCCAATGGAAAAAAGGTTTTTAACAGCTATTGCAGCATTGATTATTGGTGGAATAGGTATTGGAATTTCCTATCTATTAGAAATTTTGAGTAACAAGTCGAATATATCTAAAAAGAACGGAGAATGACGATGGAGCTTTTCCCGATTGGTTCAGTTGTGAAGCTAAAAGATCTAAACCAACCTGTTATGATTATTGGAAGAATGGTCATTTCAGCAGATAAACTTGATTTTGATTACGTAGGGGTTCTTTATCCGGTTGGTTATTTAGGCGATGAAAAAGTGTTATGCTTTAATCATGATAAGATTGTAGAGGAAATACATAGAGGGTATTTGAATGAGAGTGAATTAATTTTACGTGAGAGATTAGTAGAATTGTAAAAATATTGAAAAATACATATTGATTTTAAAAATACGATAGGGGAAACAAAATGGGAAAGATAATGAGAACTATAGTAATCATTGGCATACTTGTTCCTCCAGTGCTGCTGTGGAGTGCACCTGGTATTCCTTTAAATGATAAACTGCTGTTTACAGGTTTACAACTAACTGTAGGATTCACCACAGTAGTAGCGTTAGAGATTATATTTAAAAATCGAAAAAAGAAGAGGGCAAAATAGAGATAGATTGTATGGAATAACAGCTGAAAATATGTAACATGTATTATTAATCGTTTTACTTGGGAGGTGACCTACTGGTTGCCTCTTTTAACGTTATGCTTATAGTTTTATCTGAAAAAGAAAAAAGGAGCAATCAAGCATGTTTAAACAAGGGCATATTTTAATGTGTACTTTTACCGCAGTGCTATTTTTTCTTCCTTCTTCTTTCCACAGCCAATGGGGAAAAAGGTTTTAACAGCTATTGTTGCTCTAATTATTGGTGGAGTAGGTATTGGAATTTCCTATTTATTAGAAAATTTCAGTAGCAAGTCGAAAAATATATCTAAATAAGAAAAGAGAATAACGATAAAGCGTTCCTAATTGGTTTAGTTGAAAAGATAAAAGATTTAAATTGTTTTTTTATGTTATAGAAATTAACAAGCGTTAACAAGTAAATACGTAGTATATCATATAGTAACGGCAAGCGGAGTACATGTGAATAGATATTAGTTAAGAAGAGGCTACTTATAATAGGCAGCCTCTCCTGCGTGTATTATGCATTATTATCGATACATCGTCCACATCCCAATGTCTTTAAACCCTAGTCGTTTATAAATACGTCCAGCAGCTGGATTGTTATAAAACAAACAAAGCGTTCGGCCTTCATTCGTAAAGTCTTGAATCATTTTTTGTAATATGAGCGAAGCGTATCCGCTTCCGCGATAATTCGGATGTGTACATACGCCAACTACCATAGCGGATAATGAATTTTCAGCGGAAGTAGAGGCGGATGCAATAATAGCACCGTCTTTTTCAATATAATATGTGCGTCCTGTATTTGTTTTGAGAGCTTGTCTTAATATTTTCTCTGATTCATTAGCAACTGGAAATTCAGCAATGTTACCTCGCAATTGCATAATTCGCTCTACATCATCTAGTGTGGCAAGTTTAATTGTTTCTTGGATAGGCGTGCTAGGTAAGTTGTTGTCATTTAGACATTCGCAAAAATACATTTCATTTTTGGCGCCTAATTGTAGACTTGGAGAAGTTTCAAACCTTTCTACAATAGTTGACTTGCCAGAGAGTTTAAGCGGTTTATATGCGGAAAGAAGTGCCTCATAATCAAGGGTAACAAAGTCTTCTTTACTATATGGTATAAATGAATCGTGGAATCGGAGTAGAATTGATTTTAATGTCCCATTCTCTTTAAATACTCCCCATAATTCTTGGAAATCTGTGTCATAACCGAAAGCTTCAATATCTCCAATAATAAACAAGTTAATGGCTGCTTCTTCTTTTAGGTAAGCGAATACTTGTTCATGATCTTTCTTTGTTAATTTTCGCATCATAAAGAATCGACCTCTTTTTTTATTTTTCTAAATATTACAACTTAAGTTTTTTGAAATCAATATAAAATTTTATGTTTAGTTCACAAACTTTCGGAAAAACTAGGAAAGATATGACAAAGGAGGTTATGAACGGTGGATCATCCAATTCAAGGGTTAATGAAAGCAGCAATGGAAAATTTAAAAGAAATGGTTGATGTAAATACGATTGTTGGAGAGCCTGTTCAAACGGCTGACGGTGGTGTGGTGTTAACGGTTTCTAAAGTAGCGTTCGGTTTTGGAGCAGGAGGTTCTGATTTCCAAACGAATGATAGACAAAGAGCGAACGGTAACCCTGCATTTGGTGGCGGTAGCGCGGGTGGTGTTTCGATTACACCAGTAGCATTTCTTGTGGTGAATAAAGATGGAGTAAATATTCTTCATTTACAAAATGCGACACATTTAGCAGAAAAAATGATTGAATTAGCTCCACAAACAATTGATAAAATTCAATCGATGTTCCAAAAAGAAGAAAAGAAAGAGGGAAATCATCATCCTCAAAACCCTGATGAAATCCTTTAAAAACGCCTGCTTATGAGCAGGCGTTTTTTCTTGTAATCACTATGTAATAAAACACATGAAATTGTAAATAGTTTTTGAAGTTTTTTCTATGTTTCTAAAATTTTTCATGTTAAAATATGCTATAGAATTGAAACATATAAAACGAAGGTGGCTAGGTGCTTTGTCTGGAGGATCTGACCAAGTAAAGAATATGATATATATTAATGGTAATCGTCGAGGTCATTGTTTTATTACATCAGGAATTACGTTTAAAGAGTTTGCGAGTAACATCCCTTCACCGCTTCATCAAGTGTTGCTTTTGAAGCACAACTTTGAATGGACGGATTTTCATTATCATACTTTATTTGAATATGTTGAGGAAGAAAATATACATAAGTTAATTCAAGCAGAGATTGATGAATTTGATGAATTTTGTTGGGTAGATTTTGATGATGCAAGCGATTTAGATGAATTAGAGCCGAAAGAAATTGCAGAATTATTATATTTGGCTCACAAAAAAGAACCACTTGCAAGAACATTCTTTCCGTTACTGAAAAATAGATTTGTTTATTTTTCACATGATGACGGATGGTACAACAAAGTGTATTATCGTAGAATTGCCGATTTTGTAGGAATGTTAAGTAAAGTCATTCCGTATAAACTCGGTGCTTTCGGTAAGAAACGTTTTTCTTTCTTCCAAAAATCAAAAATTTTCCCAGCAATTTCAAAAGAATTGATTATGGGACTTATTCCACTAATGGAAGATGGTCTTTACATAGATCTAGCAGGGAAGATTGAGTCAAGAAGAGGTCTTGAAATTCCGGTATATGTAGTTGGTTCGTATGAAAGTACGGATGAGGTGCTAGATAATATCGATGAATTGAAAGAGGAAGCAACAGAAACAGGTTGGCTCATTTTTGATAAGAAAGAACAAGAGTGGCAATGGGTTGTTGACTAAGAAAACTTGGCGCATGAAGTCAAGTTTTCTTGTCATTTGAAAGGAGTACAAATGAAGAAATATTATACAATTGTGGGTATTGTAAGTATTATTCTCGTGGCAATATTACTTATAACTTGTCCGAAAGAATCAGATTTTAAAGTGTATGTAGAGGATAAGTATGCGTTGAATTGTAATGAGAGTAGTTTTGAATGCACGCAAAATGTAGATGGTAAAAAAGAAAAACTACAATTTGAAAGTACAGATGCACGAAATGGTGTATTCTTTATGACTGTAAAGCAAACATTTAAAACAGAAGCTGGTGTTTCAAAAGAATATAACGGAGTAGGAATGTTTGGTACATTTCTTTTTGTTTCAGAGAAGACTTTCTAGTAATAGAAGGTCTTTTTTTTATGCTTATGTTCATATAGATGAAGTAAGACAAGCATAGGAGGGATAGCGATGAAGAACACATGTATCGTTTGCGGTGGTGAGGAGTTTTTTTCCTCAACATTATATGCACGTACGAAACAAGATTGGGCATATGCACCAAACATGTATCGGTTTGAAAAAGTATTTATTGAGCATAGGGATGAAGAAAATTATCCAGTGTTTCAAGAAATTACAGCGAAACATTGTTGTGGATGCGGTCATATTATGTTGTATCATGAATGAACACACCAAGTATAACTTGGTGTGTTTTTTTAAAACGCTGACAAAGCAAGCGGATAAAGTAAAGTAAATAAAACAGAAAAACTACCAAAACCAATTGCTGTATATCCAAGTGTTCTTGCTCCGAAATTGACAGCTAATAGGCCAACTAAAATTGCTAGGGAGCCGAGCGTAACTGGATAAAAAGCAATGGAGAATAACGAAAGAAATAAAGCGACATAGCCTACCATTGCGCCGGTATTTGTACCTTCTATCTCATTTGCAATTTCTTTACGCTTATGTCTAATTGGAATGCCAGCTGGTGATATTTCAGCAGCATACTCTTCGTTTTTTTCACCACTTTTAAAATGATGATTTCTCTTTCTTCGCATGTACATCCCTCTCTTTCAATTGGGTGTACCTATAGTATCTTTCATAAAGAGAAGAACATGAGTATGAGTTAAACCCAAGTAAAGCAAAAATTGGAGAATACGTATTCCATCGTTAACATATCCATTTCCTATTGAAGATAAAGTGCGGGATTTTTTCCATCACGACTGATTATCAGCCAGCAACAATTGGATTTTTATGAGCAGTTCTCTCCCATTAACTGGTCCGCATCCATTGAATTCTGAGGTAGGTGTCTTACTGCAAGCGGGATAAAACAGGAATTTTGGAAAATGATGTAGAATGAAATGAATGATAATACGTGAAGGTAGGGGAATGTATGACAACATTTAATTGGCATGAATCAGCAGAGAAGAAATGGGATAGTAGTGCGGAGTTTTGGAATAAAAATAGTCAGGAAATGTGGGATAGCGGGAGTAGGAGCACAATTATTCCGTTTTTTGAACAATACGTAAAGAAAGAAGCACAAGTGCTCGATGTTGGTTGTGGTGATGGGTACGGTACATATAAATTAAGTAGCGCAGGCTATAAAGCAGTGGGAGTAGATTTATCGGAAGTGATGATTCAAAAAGGTAAGGAGCGCGGAGAAGGACCAAATTTATCTTTTATAAAAGGAGATCTTTCTGCATTACCATTTGAAAATGAGCAATTTGAATCAATTATGGCAATTAATTCTTTAGAATGGACGGAAGAGCCATTACGAGCGTTAAATGAAATAAAGCGTGTGTTAAAGAAAGATGGATATGCATGTATTGCAATTTTAGGACCGACAGCAAAGCCACGAGAGAACAGTTATCCTCGCTTGTATGGAAAAGACGTTGTTTGTAATACGATGATGCCTTGGGAATTTGAACAGTTAGCGAAAGAACAAGGTTTTAAAGTTATAGATGGCATCGGCGTATATAAGCGCGGAGTAAATGAGAAGATGTTAGGTCAACTACCTACAGAGTTACAACAATCGTTAACATTCTTATGGGTATTTATGTTAAAAAACGTATAAAGAAATGAAAGAATTTTTAGGAGGTAAATAAGTGCAGAAAATACAAAAAACTGATACAATATCATCAGAACCAATTAAAGGGGGACTAGGGTATATGACAACTACTACAACAGTGAAATCCGATATTGAAATCGCACAAGAAGCGAGTATGAAGAAGATTCAAGAAATTGCAGCTGATTTAAATATTTTAGAAGATGAATTAGAGCCATACGGGCATTATAAAGGTAAGTTATCTCTCGATATTTTTAAGCGCTTACAAGATGAGGAAGACGGTAAAGTTGTTTTAGTAACAGCAATTAACCCAACTCCAGCTGGAGAAGGTAAATCAACAGTAACAGTTGGTTTAGGTCAAGCTTTTAACAAAATTGGTAAGAAAACAGTAATTGCACTTCGTGAACCATCTCTTGGACCGACGATGGGATTAAAGGGTGGAGCAGCAGGTGGCGGTTTTTCACAAGTCGTACCAATGGAAGACATTAACCTTCACTTTACTGGAGATATCCATGCGATCACAACTGCCAATAACGCATTAGCAGCGTTTATTGATAATCATATCCAACAAGGAAACACACTTGGAATTGATACGCGTAAAATTGTTTGGAAACGCTGTGTTGACTTAAATGATCGTGCCCTTCGTAACGTAGTAATTGGTCTTGGTGGACCTGTACAAGGTGTACCACGTGAAGACGGTTTTGACATTACAGTCGCATCTGAAATTATGGCCGTATTCTGCCTTGCAACAGATATTCAAGACTTAAAAGCGCGTCTATCTCGCATCGTAGTTGCTTATAACTTTGCAAATCAACCTGTAACGGTTAAAGATTTAGGTGTAGAAGGTGCGTTAACGCTATTATTAAAAGACGCATTAAAACCAAACTTAGTACAAACATTAGAAAATACACCAGCTATTATTCATGGCGGACCATTTGCGAATATTGCTCACGGTTGTAACAGTGTTATCGCTACGACAATGGCAGCAAAATTAGGTGATTATGTTATTACAGAAGCTGGATTTGGTGCTGATTTAGGCGCTGAGAAGTTTTTAGATATTAAAGCTCGTGCAGCTGGCATTAAACCAGAAGCAGTTGTTATTGTTGCGACGATTCGTGCGCTTAAAATGCATGGTGGCGTAGCAAAAGATCAATTAAAAGAAGAAAATGTAGATGCATTAGCAAAAGGTATGGAAAACTTACAGAAGCATGTTGAAACAATTCAAAGCTTTGGTGTGCCTTTCGTAATTGCAATTAATAAATTCATTACAGATACAGATGCAGAAGTTACATACTTACAAGAGTGGTGTAATGAGCGTGGCTATGCAGTATCCTTAACAGAAGTTTGGGAGAAGGGTGGCCAAGGCGGAGTTGACCTTGCTGAAAAAGTACTAAAAGAAATCGAAAAAGGTGAAAACAACTACGCACCACTTTATGGATTAGAATTACCATTAGAAGAAAAAATTCGTACAATTGCTCAAAAAGTGTATGGCGCAAAAGATATTGAATTTGCTCCGAAAGCACGTAAGCAATTAGCTCAATATGAAGGAGAAGGTTGGAGTAACCTACCAGTTTGTATGGCGAAAACACAATACTCTCTTTCTGACGATGCAACAAAATTAGGTCGTCCATCTGACTTTATCGTTACAATTCGTGAGTTAAAACCATCTATCGGTGCAGGCTTTATCGTTGCGTTAACAGGTACAATGTTAACAATGCCAGGTCTTCCAAAACAACCAGCAGCACTTCAAATGGATGTAAATGAAGATGGAAAAGCAGTAGGTTTATTCTAAAAGGTTGTAATTCATCTCGTTTATCTGTAAACTATATATACATCAAGTGGCGCCTTTCCATCGAAAGGCGCCTGTTTTTTGGAGGAAATTATGTTTGATCCAACTGCTTTTGACAATTTAAAAGTAATCGTAGAAGGTGCTGTGTATGATTTTGATCTACATGGAGATATTCTTGTAACAGATCGAAAAGATATGATGGACCTTGCCTCATTAAGTCGTATATATCATATCTCATTTCAATTAACAGAACCGTTCGAACCATTAGTAGAAGCAACATTTTCATTATCTGTGGATGCAAAGAACTTGTCTGGTGAAATACTAGAAGTGCCTCAGTTTACACCAGGTTGTGAAATGAAGCTAGCATTTTCATTCCCGTTAGAACAACCAGAAGTAGGATGCGAAGAAATTGAAACTTTAATGCGTTCTATATGGGGAAAAGAAAGAATGATTATGCAGAAAGTTTCATACGAATATAATAAGCAAGCGATTTCATATCATAATAAGGTAGAGGTTCTATTTCAAAAAGCGATTACAGAAGACCATGTTGATGATTTAATAGCTGTTATTTCACACATGATAGAAACGGTGCGAACAATACAGCATTTTCTTCAAAAATAGAGATAAAGGAGAAAAACAAATGATAAAAGATATGCAACCATTTTTACAAGAAGCTTGGGAGAAGGCTGGTTTTAAAGAATTAACTGAAATTCAAAAACAAGCGATTCCAACTATTTTAGAAGGACAAGACGTTATAGCTGAATCTCCAACTGGAACAGGAAAAACATTAGCGTACTTATTACCCCTTTTACATAAAATTAATCCTGAAGTAAAACAGCCACAAGTTGTTATTTTAGCTCCAACGCGTGAACTTGTAATGCAAATTCATGAAGAGGTTCAAAAATTTACAGCAGGAACTGAAATTTCAGGTGCATCTTTAATTGGTGGTGCAGATATTAAGCGCCAAGTTGAAAAATTAAAGAAACACCCAAGAGTAATTGTCGGTTCACCAGGCCGTATTTTAGAATTAATTCGTATGAAAAAGCTAAAAATGCATGAAGTAAAAACAATTGTATTTGATGAGTTTGATCAAATTGTAAAGCAAAAAATGATGGGTGCAGTGCAAGATGTAATTAAATCAACGATGCGCGATCGTCAATTAGTATTCTTCTCGGCGACAATGACAAAAGCGGCAGAAGATGCGGCACGTGATTTAGCAGTTGAACCACAATTAGTACGTGTAACACGTGCAGAATCAAAAAGCTTAGTTGAGCATACGTATATCATTTGTGAGCGACGCGAAAAAAATGATTACGTAAGAAGAATTATGCATATGGGCGATGTAAAAGCAGTTGCTTTCTTAAACGATCCATTCCGTTTAGATGAAATTACTCAGAAATTGAAATTCCGTAAAATGAAAGCAGCGGCTCTTCATGCAGAAGCAAGTAAACAAGAGCGTGAAGCAACGATGCGTGCTTTCCGCGGTGGAAAATTAGAAATCCTACTTGCTACTGATATTGCAGCACGCGGTATTGATATTGATGATTTAACACATGTAATTCACTTAGAATTACCAGACACAGTAGACCAATACATTCACCGCTCAGGACGTACTGGACGTATGGGTAAAGAAGGAACTGTCGTATCTCTTGTAACTCCACAAGAAGAGCGCAAATTACTACAATTTGCGAAAAAACTAGGCATCGTATTTACGAAGCAAGAAATGTTCAAAGGAACATTTGTAGAATCGAAGCCACCAGCACCTAAGAAAAAGAAACCAGCATTTACTGGGAAGAAAAAGCCTAGATAAATAATGGGGAAGGCGTAACTATTTGTAGTTACGTCTTTTTTATTTGCAATTGAATAATACAAGGAGTTTTATTAATGATTATTGAAATGTATCTATTATCACTTTTTTAATCAACATATGTACAAGGAAGTAATATAAAAAAAGTCGAATATTAAACTGATGCGAAATGATAAAAAGAAGGTTCATATATGGATAGGAAATTAGGAATGTTTTTGAATACGAAACATATTGAAGTAAACGAAGGAATACAAAAAGCAAGGGAATGGGATTTAGAATATATTCAATTATATGCTATGAATAAAAACTTCAACTTAGCTAATATTCCAGTGGTAGAATGGACTGCTTTAAAGAAAAGCTTATCTTTTAATGGAATAAAGATTCCATCATTAGCAATTAGTTTTGGAGAAAATGGAATTACAGGAACAGAAGTTGACAGTGCAATAGATCAGATTAAATATATTACTGACAGAGGTTTGGAGCTGGGAGCAAAGATCATAACAGCTCATATTGGGAAAGTTCCAGATGATGAAAAAAGTGAGTGCTATGATAAAATGATACGGGTTTGTTATGAGATAGGAGAATTAGCATTCAAATTTGGGGGAGTCTTTGCTATTGAGACAGGATCTGAAAAAGCAATAGTATTAAAACGATTTTTAGAAAATGCAAACTCGAAAGGACTAGCTGTTAACTTTGACCCAGCAAATTTAATAAGTGATGTAAATGAAAATCCGTTAGAAGGTTTATTACTATTAAAAGATTATATAGTACAAACTCATATTAAAGATTGTAAAGAAGTGAAAAGTAATAGTTCAAGTAAGTATATAGAAGTAGCAGTAGGAAATGGTGAAGTGGATTTCGATATATTCTTCAAAGTATTAGATGAAATTGGATTCGACGGATATAACATGATTGAAAGAAACAATTATTTTGACGAACTGGATGGGATGAGTCAGTCGATAAATTTTGCAAAGAAGTACATACCAACTCAAAAGGAATAACGATACCAGCTGTAGAAAGCTACATAGAATGTAAAAAAACAATAGGAGGAATACACATGATTCATAAAGTAGGACAAATTATGTTATATGTAAATAATCAAGATGAGGCAGTAAATTTTTGGACGGAAAAGGTAGGGTTTCATGTAGTTGCAGAGGAAGATAACAAGCAAGGAATGAGATGGATTGAAATTGCTCCAACTAACGGTGCTGAAACGAGCATTATATTACATAATAAAGAAGTTATTTCGAAAATGAGCCCAGAATTAAATCTTGGTACACCGTCCTTAATGTTCTTCTCAGAAAATCTGGATCAATTATATGCAGGTTTAAAAAATAAAAATGTTACTGTTGGAGAAATGGTAACTATGCCTTCTGGTAAAGTGTTTAACTTTGCTGATAGTGAAGGGAATTATTTTGCGGTTATGGAGAAGAACCAATAATAATATTGCTATGTGAAAATCCCCCTCAAATATATTGAGGGGGATTAAATCTTTGAAGTGGATTTTTCATGAGAGAGTTGTGTAATAAAAAATGCACCTTTTTCAATAGCGGTTTCAATGTAACCGACAATTTGATTAAACGTAAACACCTGTAAGTCTTCATGCAAATGTTGCTCAGGATACAACATATCTTCAAAAAGATACTTTCGAAAAGCTAAAACGTTTTCTTTAGAAACCTCTTCAATATCCACAATGTGAGCCTCTTGATTGAGAAGAGAGAAGAGCTGTTGTTCTTGATCGTAATGATGAAGCAACTTTGCATTTAACAGTTTAAAATCGTTATAGTACAGGGGTGCGATGGTTTCGTCATTCTCTATTCTATTTTTTAGCCATGGTAGAAAAAAGCCACTTAGCCAATTATCATCGGCAATGAGGTGGGTATAATAGCCTAAAATAAAGGGGGAATCTATATGTGCTTCGTATTTATGAAAGAATGAATCATAATCTATTCTTCTCGTATAGTTCTTCGTTGTACCAGCGTAAAAGTGTGAAGTTCCTTTTTCTTCTGCTGAATGAACCGCATCAGGGGCTACCCCTCCAAGTAAGAAAGAAGTTTTATCTTGAATACATAGTTTCTCAGCAATACCGTTAGCGATAATAACATGCATAATTCGTGATCCCATGAATGCCACCTCTGTTTCAAGTATTCATTTCAGGAAGAAGACTGAACAGTTAGTATTACTTTCCCTGTACTTTTTCTACTTTCGACCCATTCATGTGCTTTCCCTGCATCTTGAAGGGGAAAAGATTTTGTAGCTTTCATTTGCAAACTTCCGTCACGCAAATAACGGAAAACTTCATTTGCCGTTTCTTGGAGTAGTTCAGGACGTTTTTTCCGTGTAGTGCCAAAGCTAAAGCCTAGTATAGAGCGGCAACTTGCGTGTAAATCTTTCGTTTTGAAATTGCCAATTTTACCGCTTGCATTACCGAAATGAACGAGGCGACCGTAATAAGCTAGGCAGTTTAAACTTCTTTCAGAGACAGTTCCAGAAATAGAGTCCAAAATTATATTCACTCCTTCTCCGTTTGTCAGCTCATTGACTTTCTCTACAAAATCTTCATCTTGATGACAAATAACATAATCAGCTCCAGCATCTAAAGCGATTTCTTTTTTCGTTTCACTTCCGACAGTACCGATAACTGTTCCAGCCCCTAATCGTTTTGCAAGTTGAATCGCGGTAGTACCAATTCCGCCAGCAGCTGCATGAATCAGCACGGATTCATTTTGTTGAAGCCTTGCAACATTCACGAGTAAATTATAGCTTGTGAAAGATACGATCGGACAAGCAGCTGCGGTTTGAAAGTCGACTTCATGGGGTAAAACGAAAGTGAGATTTTCATTTGAAACAACGTACTCTGCGTAAGATCCATTTTGAGGAAAAGCAATGACACGCTGTCCAGGTTGAATATTTTTCACATGAGAACCGACGCGTTCTACAATACCAGTTGCATCTATTCCTGGAATAAAAGGTAGTGCTTTATTTCCTTTTTTGCCATAACGTGATTTAATATCAGCGAAATTTACACTAGTAGCAACAACGCGAATTAAAACTTGATCTTCTGAAATAGCCGGTATATCCAAATCTGTATATTTCATCACTTCAGGACCACCGAACGACGTTACAACGATAGCTTTCATCATATATCCTCCTAAATTTGACTATATAAATCATTTTAAATCTTTATCAGAAATTGGAAAATTATATAATAGTTATGTGTGGTTATAAGTGAAGCTTATGAACTCATTGGATCATAATATTAATTTATATAAAAAATTTTTTCGGAAAAATCGAACGAAATATGAATTACTTGCCAATATATAGTGTAAGACAAAGGAGGGCTGGAATATGAAGGCTGAAATAGATTACGCACATTTAATTCGATTAACTTTATCAGGAAATAAAGAAGCGTATAGCGAATTGTATGATGTAACGATTCAAGAAGTATATAAAACAGCACATTTTTTAATTGAAGATAAAACGGATGTAGATGATGTCGTTCAAGAAGTATACATACAGCTATATGAATCGCTTCGTAAATATGATAGCAAGAAGCCATTTCGCCCTTGGCTAATTGGGCTTGCGATTAAACAAATTCATTCTTATAGAAGAAAGAGGTGGATGCGACTACGAATTATGAAAAAAGCAGAAGAGCAAAGAAAGCCAGTGCAAATTGATTTTTCTAACGATGTTGTAAGTAAAATATCAAACCAAAAACTAATCGAACTCATTCATAAATTACCGTATAAATTGAAACAAGTTATTATCTTAAGATACTTATACGAATATTCACAAGAAGAAGTAGCACAAATATTACATATTCCAATTGGTACAGTGAAGTCTAGAATTCATGCGGCATTAAAGAAACTACGTCAAAAATAGCAAGTAGAAGAAATCTTTTTAGGAGAGGTAGGGAATGTGAAATGAGTTTAGATTGTAGAGTTAGAGAATCTATACGAGAAGAAGCGAAGGGGATTGTTGCCCCGCCGGAGTTAAAAGAAAAAGTAATTGTTCAAATCAAAATGAATCGCGGGGGAAGTAAGGTGAAGAAACGTCTTATCGCCGGAGTGCTTGCAGCAGCATTTTTAATCCCTACGACCGGTTTTGCATATCAATCTATTATGGCGGATGGTATATACGGATCTTTTGAGAATTTAAAAAAACACGCCGGAGCGATGACATTAGAAACGTATATGCGTTTTAATGCAAAATTATCAGAAGCGAAAGATGAAATGAGTTCGAAGGAATATGAAGAGTTTACAAAAGAACTGAAAAAATTAACTAATGCAAAGCTTGCGTACGGGGATTCGAATGGTAATATAGATTATGATCAATTATCACCAGCTAAAAAAGAGGAATTGAAAAAGGTAGTAATGGAGCTTCATCCGTATTTTGATAAATTAAATGGCCATAAATCTAGTAAAGAAGTACTAACTCCTGAAGAGTATGAACAATATATGGAGGCATTAATGTCACATCAAACTGTGTTAGTAAAAACGAAATCGAGTGGCGGGATAACAGTAGAAGAAGTGCCTGAGGCGTACAAAGAAAGATTTATTAAAGCGGAGCAGTTTATAGAGTATGTAGATGAAAAGGTGAGATAAGTAAAAAAGCTCAAAGCTTTAGCTTTGAGCTTTCTTTATTAAAAGAAAATAGAGCATTCAATTATATTTTTTCATCGTTGCATTGTCCTTTTGTATAAAACAATCTAATAGTGAATAACCAGCTATTAA
The DNA here is from genome assembly GCF_049310765.1 of Bacillus sp. PSXD-155. Lineage (NCBI taxonomy): Bacteria > Bacillati > Bacillota > Bacilli > Caryophanales > Bacillaceae > Bacillus > Bacillus sp. PSXD-155. Next base: position 23,957 of record NZ_JBMOWC010000019.1, read on the forward strand.
ACTAATAATCGTAACAAAAGTTGTATTTATTAGAATAATATTAACTAAATAAGGTAGGTATTCGGCAAGTGGTGAAAAGAGTAGTGCTGGGGAAAAGGAAATGAATAGTGTAGGCACTGTAATAGCAATAAATTTATCCGGTTGAAAGCTCCAGTTTTGTTTACTCGTTTCGCGATTAATAGATTGAAGGAAGCGTAATAAAATGCCAACTATAAGAGGGAAGAGTGTAAAGTAGAATAATCTTGGATAAACGTTAAAGTTCACTTGTGCATCTGTATCTAAATAAAATTGAATTTTTACTCCTACAAATAATAATAAGACGATAAATAATGTGAAGCAGAGGTATAGCATCACTTTTTGCATTATATTCCACCATCCTTTACTCAAAATATATTCAAAAAAAGAAGAGATATACAATAACTACTGTTGTATATCTCTTCTTTTACTGTTAGTTAATAGTGGAGTTTGATTTTTCTTGCTTCGTGAAATAATCAATAATGCCCATTGCGCTAATTTCTATATCTAAATGTAAAATATTATAAACGGAATGATCTGATGGAACGTTTAACTTTGTAAGATGAGAAGAGATTTTATCCATTAACAAAGTTTGTAAAGCTTTAGTTGCTTCATCGAAATCATTATACTTTTCAAAGACTTCCTTACCAGTATGAACGAAAATAGGTAGCCAATATTCCAGTTGATTATATACTTCTGTAACATGAGAGGATGCGCCGTAATGACCGAAATAAATAGTATCTACATTCATACTTTGAATGTGATTTTTAGAAGTAATCATCGCATCTGGTTGGAATTGTGAAGGGGACGTTGATGGTAGATATAACTCTACATCAACGTCTGCGAGTTCTCTATAATAAATTCCAATTGTATCGCCAGTAAAAATCCCGTTTGTTAATGAATCGTGAATGCTAATATGGTGCTTCGCATGTCCTGGTGTATCATAAAATGTAAGGGTGCGATCTTTTGCAATTTTTAACGTATCACCATGTTGTACAATATGAACACGTTCTTCTTCAATTGGAAGAATTGGATCAAAGAGTTTATCGAAATCTTCTTTGTAGACAGCTTTTGCACCTAAAATAAGTTTTGTTGGATCAATCATATGACGAGCACCACGAGAATGCACATATAACGTAGCATTTGGGCACTTTTCCATCATTAAACCAGCTGCTCCAGCGTGATCTAAATGCACATGTGTAACGATAATGTTTTTAACATCGTTTAAATCAATATGTAATTGTTGTAAGCCGTCTAAAATATACGGAAGAGAAGGGGCTGCACAAGTTTCAATTAAAGTAATATCGTCACCTAATAAAACGTACGTACCTGTTCGTTCATTATGCTGTAAATCGAAATCATCAATAAGATATAGGTGAGAAGATAATTGCTCTACTTTTTTCATAGTTACCACTCCTTATATACTGCATGTTTTTATTATACGCTAAAATAGAAAAAAGGCAGAAAACGAAGCTCGTCTTCTGCCTTTTTGTAATATTATTATTTCGTTTGTTGTTTATTAATAGACATAATGAATAGTCCAACAATCCCGCCTACTAATGGAAGCATAATCTCTCCTGCTAAATTAAAGTAGGAGCTTAAGAATAAACCATTTACATCGATTACCCAGCCAGTAACATACAATAACATCATATATAGTACGAAATAAAACTCGCGATTTGAAATCGTTTCATGTTGTGCAGTTTTCATAATGAACACCATCCTTTTCTTTTATAATGGAATATAAACTGTCACATTTTGTTCACATTTCAATTGTAAAACTTTCCATCATAAAAGTCTAGTAGTTTGTGTCGAATTTTCGAACAGAAATAAAGCGCTATCATTACAACTTATAAGTACGTAATAAGAGCTGTATATTCACGAATGTAGTATAGTATAAACATAGAATGATAGTGAAGAGAGGGGCAAAGACAATGACAGTTTATGATTTTTCAGCTAAAACAATTACAGGTGAAGAAAAATCGTTAAAAGATTACAAAGGAAAAGCACTTCTTATTGTCAATGTAGCTAGCAAATGTGGTTTCACACCACAATATAAAGGATTACAAGAGGTATATGATAAATATAAAGACCAAGGACTCGAAATACTCGGATTTCCTTGTAACCAATTCGGGGGACAAGAACCAGGTACAGAAGCGGACATTACTAGTTTTTGTGAATTAAACTACGGTGTAAACTTCCCGATGTTTGCAAAGGTTGATGTGAAAGGTGATAAGGCTCACCCTCTATATACATACATGACAGAACAAGCACCAGGTTTACTTGGTATGAAAGCAGTGAAATGGAATTTTACGAAGTTTTTAATCGGAAAAGACGGGAAAGTAGTAGGGCGTTTTGCTCCGCAGACGAAGCCGGTAGATTTAGAGGTTGAGATTGAGAAGGTGCTTGGGGAATAAGTAGGAGTTTCACTTTATTAAAAAACGTCTCAAAGAACAATGTAGTTCTTTGAGACGTTTTCTTTAAACTCAAATTTTCAAGATTAAATAACTGTATCAAAGCCATCTGATTTAGGTGGAGAAGCTGCTTTTTTCATAAGCACTTCCCATAAGTGTACGGATTTCTTCCATTCTACCGTAGCCTGCCCCTGTTGATACATAGCGTTCTCATAACTGGCAGTAAGTTGTTGCATACCGGCCGAGTTGTAAAGTGTATCGATATGGAGAGCGTATTCTCGGAATGTTTGACTTTCACCCCGTGGTATGCCAATTCTCGCAAATTGTTTTAAAAGTGCACCGTAAGCTTTTTGATAAACAGCATCCTCTTTTCGGTATTTATAGAAATGAATAATAAGAAATGTCATCCATTTCATTCTAGTGGTGAAGAGAATGTATCCTATAATACTAATTAGTATCGTAGAGAGGAATACGTACCACCAAGAAAAACTAGTTTTAGAATTTGTGACCTTTTTAGTAGAAGCTTCTTCTGTATTTTCAATTAAACTTTTAAGTTTTGCTTCATTATTTCGTTGTTGTATTTGCTCGTTATTAGAATTATTTGCTTCGCTATTTTGTGAAATAGGAGCAGGCGTATTATTTATAAAATTATAGGGATTAGTAAATCCTTTTGTCGGTTCGAATGGAATCCATCCGTATTCTGGGAAATATACTTCGACCCAAGAGTGTGCGTTATCGTTCGTGATTGTATAAACATCCTCACCTTCTGCAGAGGCAAGTGTATTGTCAAGAGTTCCTTCTGTATAGCCTTTCACCCAGCGAGCTGGAATCCCGGCAGAACGAAGTAGTACAATCATAGACGTCGAAAAATTATTACAGTAGCCGCTTTTTGTATCGAAAAGGAATTGATCTACATAATCTTGGCTTTTGGCAGGGAATGAGACATTCGTTGATTCGTATGTAAAAGAGTTGTCTGTGAAGTAATTTTCAATAGCTAATACTTTATCATATCGGTTGTCTTTATCATTTGTAAGATTGATAGCCAAGTCTTTTACGCGCTGTGGTAATGACTCGGGAAGTTGTGTGTACTTTGTCATAAAATAAGGATTTGTTTCTTGACCTTCATTTGTTTTTACAGCTTTCAAGTTTTTTATGGAAAACTCAGGGATCTCATATGTTACTTTATACGAATGTAAAGTAGTAGAAGAGTCTCCATTCATTGTATAAATTTTTTCTGAAAACGGGTCAACACTGTATGATACATCAGAAGAAGCCTCAACTGATACTAATCCTGCTGGATAGGTAAGGTGAGGGGAACTTTTTTGCATGGTAATTGTTGCCTCAGTAGTTTCCGTTTTTGTATTTTGTTCGTACCAGCTTACGACGTCGTTTTTATTTTTAAAAGAAACCTTTTTCGGATTTTCAGAAACCTCCCAGCCTTTTCCGGTATAAAAATCTTTCGTTTCGACTCTCCAATATTGTTTGTTTTGCGTTCGTGCTGTGAAAACAATTGTAGGGTCCGCCTTAAAAGGACCACCTAATCGTGAGTCATCTAAACCATACCCAATTGTAGAAACTTTTTTTTCTTTACTTGCTTCAGATGTGTTGAATTTTAAAAAATCCATTGGGTTTGGCCATTGAGGGCCAAATTTTGGAGCAAAGTATGCGATGGTTGCTAATAATACAATAAATATTGTAAGTGGTCTAAGTAATTTTGAGATTTCCCTAGCATAATTTTGTAAGTGTTCACGTTCTTTTATTCGTTCTACTTGAAGAAGACTAAGCATAAAAAAGCCGATGACAACAGTACGAATAATAGCGTAGTTTGCATTGTATAAATGTAAGTTATGAAAAGTTGCGATATAAATAATAGTCAATACAAGAAATAGAAACCCACGTTTTTTATGAATAATCCAAAATGAAGTAAAAGAACTCAAAAACCAAAATGAGAGAAAAAATAAAACCGTCGGAAAAACTGGAGAAATATCTAGTAAATTCCCTTGGAAAAACAGGGAGGAATTTCGAAACATATCAGAAAAGAATGCTGTTAGCCAAGATGGATTTATAAAAGCATTTTTATAATATAGGGAATGAATGATAAATAGGACTGTGAAAATTTTTATTGGAATCTGCCACCTCGTTTGAAAAAAAGAGAGAGCGAAGCAAATTCCTATAAATGTTACGAAAATATCTAATCTACCTACATTTGTAATACCTATAAGAGGTCTTAGCCATTCTAGTAAAAGCAGAAATACACATGCATGCATAAAGAATCTGTTCGTATCCCACTTGTATTTTGTTTGTAATGTTATCATTTGCTCACCTCAAAAAACACGTTTGTATACCGGTTTTCATAAACCGTGTTTACAAATATTTGTCGTTTTTTTAGAGTTTCTATTATACTGATTTCTCGGTGTGAAAGTTGATTCGCTTTTTCTTTCACGACAAAAACCATACATTTTCTATTTCTTATAGCAGCACAATCAGCCGCCTTTTGAATATCGGGAGAAAGATTACTGGTCACGAGTATAACCGTGACGGGCTCATAAATTTTTCTTAGTTCCATGTCTACACTCTGGGAGAGCGGGAATACACTGTCTGCTTGCACTTTTGCTAAATGACAAAGGATTTGTTGTAACTGCGTATCTCCATTGTCTAAAGGGAAAATAGTTTGTTCTTTTCCGATAGACACGAATGATGCTGGTGAATTTTGTTTCAAGACAGTCCTTACGATAGAGGCAGTAAATGTGACGACTGATTCGAATAGAGGAGACTCGGTTCTGTCTATGAATATCATGACATTATGGCTGCGCTGTTGTTCAAACTCTTTTGTCATAATAGTGTTTGTTCGTGCAGTTGCTTTCCAATCAATCCATGAAAAGCGATCACCAGGTTTATAGTCTCTGACACCGACAGAGATTGTAGAGTCTTTTGCTGAATTTATATTTGCTGAAAGCGCTCCTTGTTCGAAATGATTTTCCAATTGTCGATATGCTATATCTACATACTGGGGATAGACTAAAAATGTATCTGGAACTGAAAAAGTTACTTCTTTCTCTATCATGCCGAATAAATCGCCAGTTTTTACACGAACGCTTGAAAAAGTGTGCTCGCCTCTAGAGATTGTGTCAATAACATATTGAAACGAAATATTTCGTTTCAATCCTGGGAAGAGTACTACCTTATTCATCTTTGTTTGTTTACAACTTATAAATTGTGGTGGCAGTTCATCTTCTATAACTAAATAAAGTAAGGGAAAAGGAAATTTTCTTTTTATTGTAATCGTGCTTATAAATTGTTCTCCTACTACATATCCATTTTGGTTTGTTATTCGTCTTACTTCAGCGTCCCATAAAGCGTAAAAGGGGAGTAGTAGTGAATAAAGAGCAATGGGAATTGTGCTGTAAAACAAAAACCAACTTACAAACCCTCCTTGAAACATAGCGTACACAAATGTTAAGACTAGACATAAAGGGAGTAGCAATAACTTCGTAACGTGATATAGCGCTCGCAGTATTCGTTTCATCAAGGGTTCATCGTCCTTTGAGTCGGCACAGTAGTTCGTGCAACGATTTTTGCGATAACTTGTTCTCCAGTTATTCCTTCAAATTTTGCTTCCATTTTTAAAATGAGTCTATGTGCTAAAACGTAAGGAGCTAAAAATTTAACATCGTCTGGAATAACATAATTTCTGCCATGGATAAATGCATAAGCTTGTGAAGCTTTCATTAAAGCAATTGAGCCACGTGGACTTGCACCTAGCTGTATAGAACTGTACGTACGAGTCTGATTAACAAGTTTTACAATGTAATGCTTAATTGCTTTGTCCATACTTACTACCCGTACGCTTTGTTGTAAATAAATTAATTCTTCTATTGTAGTAATGGTCTGTAATTGAGAGAGTGGATTTGTTTTTTCCATCCGGTTTAAAATTTCAAATTCTTCTTCTGGTGTAGGATATCCCATTTTTAGTTTCAATAAGAAACGATCGAGCTGAGCTTCTGGTAGAGAATATGTTCCTTCATGTTCGACCGGATTTTGTGTAGCCATGACAAAGAACGGCTTTGGTAAAGGCCTTGTAATGCCATCGATTGTAATATTGCCTTCTTCCATACATTCAAGTAAAGCAGATTGTGTCTTTGGAGATGTACGATTAATTTCATCAGCAAGTACAAAATTCCCCATAATTGGTCCAGGCTTGAACTCAAATTGGAGCTCTTTCGGATTATAAATAGAAACTCCTGTTACATCTGACGGCAATAAATCAGGTGTAAATTGAATTCGCTTATAATCAGCATCAATGGATTTAGAAAGAGCACGTACTAGCATTGTTTTCCCGACACCAGGAACATCTTCTAATAGCACATGACCGTCAGCTAAGAGAGCTGTCAAAGCTAAGATCGTTTCTTTTCGTTTTCCGACCATTATTTTTTCAATATTATTGATTATTTTTTCTACAGTGGGATGTAATGAATCAAGCTGGGGCATCGTAATCCTCCTAATGTTATTATCGTTTTCTAATCTATTTAGTGGACATATTTCTAATTCTATTTGTAGATAGTAAAACTTTTACCTTAAATTCTGAGAATATTCAGATTATTTATTTCGATTACATCTAGTATAATTGTTTCCGTAACTAAGGGCAATACAGTAAATAATGATTTGTAGTTTTATGTAAAATCAGACTCGATATAAAATAATAACATTTGGAAAAAATTTTTTACATACAATTTATACTCTTTTCCTTATGGCAGTTTTGAAATAATATCAAAACTCTTTTTCTTTTGCAAAATAGTCGATACCTCAAAATACCATTCTCCTAATAATTAAGATTAACCATAATCTTCACAACGGAACACAAGATTTTCTCACAAACTTATTTTCTACTGAATTTTTGACAATCTCTTGAACTGTGCGAAATGTCACATCTGTATTTTACAACCTCTCTTATAGTAAGGGTATGTAAGAGAGACGTATTAAAGGAGTGAACAGTATGAAGAAAAAAACTTCAGCACTAATGAGACGTTTAAAATATTTTTCACCAATAGATCGTTATAACGATAATCATACACAAGAAACATATGAAGATCGCGAATGGGAAAATGTGTACAGAAAGCGTTGGCAGCATGATAAAGTAATTCGTTCTACACACGGCGTGAACTGTACTGGTTCATGTAGCTGGAATATATATGTGAAAGATGGAATTGTGACGTGGGAAGGGCAGGAGCTTAACTATCCAACGACAGGTCCTGATATGCCAGATTTTGAACCGCGAGGATGCCCACGTGGAGCAAGTTTTTCTTGGTACATTTATAGTCCACTTCGTGTGAAATATCCGTATGTACGTGGTGTTCTTTGGAGTATGTGGCAAGAGGAACTACAAAATAACGAGTCACCACTAGATGCTTGGAAAAGTATTGTGGAAAACCCTGAAAAAGCACGTAAGTATAAGCAGGCGCGTGGTAAAGGTGGATTTATTCGTGCGAATTGGGATGAAGTATTACAACTCGTTTCAGCTTCTCTACTTTATACAGTAATTAAATACGGGCCAGATCGAAATGTTGGCTTTTCACCAATTCCAGCTATGTCGATGTTAAGTCATGCTGCTGGTAGTCGTTTTATGCAACTTATGGGTGGGCCGATGCTTAGTTTCTATGATTGGTACGCAGATTTACCACCAGCTTCTCCGCAAATTTGGGGCGATCAAACAGATGTACCAGAAAGTAGTGACTGGTATAACTCTGGTTACATTATGACATGGGGTTCAAATGTACCGATGACGAGAACACCCGATGCTCACTTTTTAGCAGAGGTTCGATATAAAGGAACGAAAGTCGTTTCTGTCAGTCCTGACTTCGCTGAATCTACAAAGTTTGCGGATGATTGGATTAGTGTGAAACAAGGTACAGATGGTGCACTTGCGATGGCAATGGGGCATGTGATCTTACAAGAATTTTACGTAGATAATCAAGTGGAATATTTCACAAAGTATGCGAAGCAATATACTGATTTTCCTTTCTTTGTCACATTGAAACAAAAAGGAGATCAATTCGTTGCTGATCGTTTCTTAAACGCTGCTGATATTGGACGCGAAACGAAGTTAGGAGAATGGAAACCTGTTCTTTGGAACGAGAACACGAATGATTTTGCAACACCTCAAGGCACAATGGGCTCACGTTGGGATAACGAAAAGAAATGGAACTTGCGTTTAGAAGATGAAGAAACAGGTGAAAAGATTGATCCACGTCTTTCTTTACTTGGAATGGAAGAAACGATTGGAACGGTACAAATTCCGTACTTCTCTGATGATGGAAACAAAGTATTAGAACGTACAATTCCAGTGAAAAAGGTTATGACAGAAGAAGGCGAAGTGTTCGTTACAACTGTATACGACTTAACGTTAGCAAATTACGGGGTGAACCGAGGGTTTGGCGGACAAGAGCCGAAAGACTTCAATGATGATGTACCGTTTACACCTGCATGGCAAGAGAAAATGACAGGAGTGAAACGAGAACTAATTATTCAAATCGCTCGTGAGTTCGCACAAAATGCCGCTGATACAAATGGTCGTTCGATGATTATTGTTGGAGCTGGTATTAACCATTGGTTTAATTCTGATACGATTTATCGCGCAGTTTTAAATCTTGTTCTTCTAGTTGGGGCACAAGGAGTAAACGGCGGGGGATGGGCGCATTATGTTGGTCAAGAAAAGTTACGACCTGCAGAAGGATGGCAAACAATCGCGATGGCAAAAGATTGGCAAGGGCCACCAAAATTACAAAATGGTACGTCTTTCTTCTATTTCGTAACAGATCAATGGCGCTATGAAGATACACCTGTTGGACATTTAGCATCACCAATTGAAGGTAACTCACGTTATCAACATCACGGTGATTACAATGTATTAGCAGCACGACTCGGCTGGTTACCTTCTTATCCAACATTCGAGAAAAATGGAATTGAATTATATAAAGAAGCTGTTGCTGCTGGTGCAACAACGCAAGAAGAAATCGGAAAATATGTTGCACAAAAATTAAAAGAAAAAGAACTGAAATTTGCGATTGAAGATCCTGATAATAAAAACAACTTCCCGCGCAACTTATTCGTTTGGCGTGCGAATTTAATTTCAAGTTCTGGTAAAGGGCATGAATATTTCTTAAAACATTTATTAGGTACAACAAACGGATTAATGAATGACGATAGTGATTCATTACGACCAGAAGAAATTAAGTGGCATGAAGAAGCACCAGAAGGGAAGCTTGATTTACTCATTAATTTAGATTTCCGTATGGCTGGAACAGCGCTGTATTCTGATATCGTCTTACCTGCTTCAACTTGGTACGAAAAACATGATTTAAGTAGTACAGATATGCATCCATTTGTGCATCCATTTAATCCAGCAATCGGTTCACCGTGGGAAGCACGCTCTGACTGGGATATTTTCACTTCACTTTCTAAAGCTGTGTCAGATTTAGCGAAGAAAATAGATCTTGAACCAATGAAAGAAGTTGTTGCAACACCACTTCTTCATGATACACCGCAAGAATTAGCGCAACCACTTGGCAAGGTTAAAGATTGGAGTAAAGGTGAATGTGAACCAATCCCGGGTAAAACGATGCCACAAATTCATGTTGTTGAAAGGGATTATAAAACGATTTATGACAAAATGACAGCACTTGGACCAAATGCCGGAAAACAACCGATTGGTACGAAAGGGATCTCTTGGTCAGCTGAAAAAGAGTATGAGCAATTAAAGAGCAAATTAGGAGTTGTTCGAACGGATACTATTGCGAAAGGTTGCCCAGACATAAAAGAAGCAATCAATGCTGCTGAAGCGGTATTAACGCTTTCTTCTACAACAAACGGTCATATGGCAGTAAAAGCATGGGAAGCACTTGAAAAACAAACAGATCTAAAATTACGTGATTTAGCAGAAGAACGTGAAGAAGAATGCTTTACATTCGAACAAATTACAGCACAACCGAAAACAGTAATTACTTCTCCGGCCTTTACAGGTTCAGAAAAAGGTGGACGACGTTACTCACCGTTTACAACAAATGTGGAACGTCTTATTCCTTGGAGAACGATAACTGGTCGACAATCTTTCTACTTAGACCATGACATGATGAAAGAATTTGGTGAAACGATGGCAACATTTAAACCAATTCTGCAACATAAACCGTTCCGTAAGTCACGCCCTGAAGTAGAAGGGAAAGAGATTACACTAAACTATTTAACACCGCATAATAAGTGGTCGATTCATAGTATGTATTTCGATTCATTACCGATGTTAACGCTGTTTAGAGGTGGTCCAACTGTTTGGATGAATAAAGAGGACGCTGCAGAAGCTGGCGTTGCTGATAATGATTGGATCGAGTGCTTTAACCGTAACGGTGTTGTCGTAGCGCGTGCTGTTGTAACGCACCGTATACCGAGGGGAATGGCATTTATGCACCATGCGCAAGATCGCCACATTAACGTGCCTGGTACGAAATTAACAAGCACCCGTGGGGGAACGCATAATAGTCCAACCCGTATCCATGTTAAACCAACACATATGATTGGTGGATATGGCCAATTAAGCTATGGATTTAACTATTATGGTCCGACTGGGAACCAGCGTGATTTAAATGTTGTAATCCGTAAACTGAAGGAGGTAGATTGGCTTGAAGATTAAAGCGCAAGTCGGAATGGTAATGAACCTAGATAAATGCATCGGCTGTCATACTTGTAGCGTAACGTGCAAAAACACCTGGACAAATCGTCCAGGTGCGGAATATATGTACTTCAATAACGTAGAAACGAAGCCCGGAATTGGTTATCCGAAACAATGGGAAGATCAGGAGAAATATAAAGGCGGCTGGGAATTGAAAAATGGTGAAATTCAGCTGAAATCTGGTTCGAAAATGAAACGTCTTATGAACATTTTCCACAATCCAGATCAACCAACAATTGATGATTACTTTGAACCTTGGAATTATGATTATGAAACATTAACAAATAGCCCGCAGCGTAAGCATCAACCAGTTGCTCGTCCGAAATCAGCAATTACAGGCGAATTTATCGACAAAATTGAATGGGGTCCGAACTGGGAAGATGATTTAGCTGGTGGACATATAACAGGATTACAAGATCCGAACGTAAAGAAAATGGAAGAAGAAATTAAAACAGATTTTGAAAACGTCTTTATGATGTATTTACCACGCATATGTGAACATTGTATGAATCCGTCTTGCGTATCATCTTGTCCATCTGGTGCGATGTATAAACGTGAAGAAGACGGCATTGTTCTTGTAGATCAAAATGCATGTCGTGCTTGGAGGTTCTGCGTATCATCTTGTCCATATAAAAAAGTGTATTTTAACTGGCAAACGAATAAAGCTGAAAAATGTACAATGTGTTTCCCACGTATTGAGGCTGGTATGCCAACAATTTGTTCAGAAACATGTGTGGGACGTATCAGGTATATTGGGGTAATGCTATATGACGCTGATAAAGTAAAAGAAGCAGCTTCTGTTGAAGACGAAAAAGATTTATATGAATCTCAGCTTACTGTTTTCCTAGATCCAAATGATCCAGAAATAGCAGCTGAAGCGAAAAAACAAGGCATTCCTGAAGAATGGATTAAAGCAGCACAACAGTCACCGATCTATAAAATGATTATCGATTGGAAAGTTGCTCTGCCTCTTCATCCAGAGTATCGTACAATGCCGATGGTTTGGTATATTCCGCCGCTTAGCCCAATTATGAATATGGTGGAAGGGAAAGGCAGTAACTGGCAAGCAGAAGAGATTTTCCCTGCTATCGATAATATGCGTATTCCAATTCAATATTTAGCGAATTTACTCACTGCAGGAGATGAATCACACATTCGTCTTACATTGAAGAAAATGGCTGTTATGCGAACGCATATGAGAGCGCTGCAAATTAATAAAGAGCCAAATGAAGCTGTATTAAAAGAACTTGGTTTAACAAAACAGGATGTAGAAGATATGTATCGTCTTCTTGCTATTGCGAAATATAAAGATCGTTTTGTTATCCCGACGTCTCACCGAGAACAAGTTGCAGATTTATATAGTGAACAAGGAAGCTGTGGTTTATCATTCGCAGGTGGCCCAGGCTCTTGTATGACAATTTCTTAAATAAAGGGGGCAGCAAATTATGAAACAAAGTTTACGAACTGCTTTTTCTTGTTCTTCATTCCTTCTCTCCTACCCGGAACTCGGGTGGAGGGAAGCTTTAACTGAATTACTAGAAGAGATGGAAGCGATTGAACAGGACGATGTTAAAGCTTCACTTACAACATTTATAAAACAAGCGCTACATAAAACGAACGATCAACTTATTGATGGTTACGTATATACATTTGATTTTGGTAAAAAGACGAATATGTATTTAACGTATATGAACACTGGTGAACAAAGAGAAAGAGGGATTGAATTACTAGAGTTAAAGCAGCATTATAAAAAATCGGGTTTTGAAGTAACAGATAAAGAACTACCTGATTATTTACCGCTATTACTCGAGTTTTTTGCAAATGCAAATGAGCAAGACAGTGAACCAATTATGAGTAAATACAAGGAGAATATACAAGCATTACACGTTCAGTTAAAAGAAGCAGGTAGTATGTATGAACCAATTCTTGCGGCTGTTCTACTCGCTATCGAAGCATGGGATGTACAGACAAATTAGAAAGGAGAGTTGTTAAAATGATGAATCAATTTCTATGGGTATTGTTTCCCTATATCATTTTTGCAATCTTTATCGGTGGACATATTTTTAGATACAACTATGATCAATTTGGATGGACATCAAAATCTAGTGAACTATTAGAAAAGAAAATGCTCCGAATCGGAAGTCTATTATTCCACTTTGGGATTATGTTCGTAATTGGCGGTCATGTTATGGGGATATTAATTCCAGAAGCTGTATACCGTTCGATAGGTATTTCTGAGCATACGTATCACATAATGGCAATTAGTTTCGGGCTTCCGGCAGGTGTTGCTTCTATCATCGGTTTAATTATATTAACGTACCGCCGCGTAACTGTAAAACGTATCATTGCAACGAGCACAAAGGGAGATTATATTGCGCTTATTTTATTACTTATCGTAATGTTAGCAGGACTTTCTTCAACATTTTTAAATATCGATTCAAAAGGATTTGATTATCGTACAACAATTGGCCCTTGGTTCCGAAGTCTCTTTATTTTCCAACCGAAAGTTGAATATATGACGGAAGTACCAGTATGGTTTAAAATTCATATTCTTGCAGGGATGGGTTTATTCGCAGTGTGGCCATTTACAAGACTAGTACATGTATTTAGTGCCCCAATTAAATATGTAAGCCGTAGTTATGTAATTTACAGAAGACGTATTCCTAATGAGTTGAAAAAATAATACTGCTGTAAACGGATAGGAGTTAGCAGCTAAAACGAAACGAGGTCTCATATGGCAGGCCTCGTTTTTGTTTACATAGGAAATAATCGTTAATAAGTAGTTTAAATTGAAAAAAGATTAGCATCTAAATAAGATGCTAATCAATGCTACAAACAGAAGCAGAGCAATCTTCACAAGCAATTTCACATTTTAAAAATTGTAAATCGTGGATTGTAATCTTTCCTTTATGAATCGAAATTGTACCTTGCTTTTTTAATTCATTTAACATTCGATTTACACTTTCACGTGAAGTTGCACAGAAATTAGCAAGTTCTTGATTTGTTAATGGTAAATCGATGAGAATCCCATTTTCTTTTAATACACCGTAACTATTTGTCATTCGTATAAGAGTAGAGTACAGGGCACCTTTTTTGCCGTGTAATACTAAATCTCGGAACTTCGTTTGCATTCTTCTTAAATGTTCACTAATCCATTTCATAAATTCAAATACAAGTGCTGGTTTTTGGAGTAATGCTTTTTCTAACGCTTCACGCTTTATAACTCCTACTTCAACATCTTCAAGGCATTTTGAATTTAATAAGTATTTCGCATTGTCCGTGAATAATGTTAGTTCTCCAATAATGTCATATTCCGAACAAATTCGAAGTGTCAATTCTTGTCCGTCAGCACTTAATTTACTAATTTGTACTTTTCCTGAGTGGATGATATAGAGCTCTGTTGCCTCCATACCTTCTTGAAAAATAAAACTACCTTTTTTAATTTGCATTTTATATTCAACAGATGCAAGTAATTCTTTTAAATCTTGAGATAATGTCATACTGTTTGCCACAGTGATCACCTTTCTTCTTATAAGCAATACATTTCCTATTTTGAGTGTAAGTATGATGAAAATGCAAGAGCTATTTTAAAAATAAATTGAAATTTCAATGACCGTAAGGGGGAAGAAATCTTCAGTTTTTAGTTTGAAAAATTCAATAGACAAAGTGGATGAGATTAAAGATGTGAACAAAATTCGAACGGATTTGTGAAGAATTTTTGAATGGGGAAAGTAATGTGAGAAAAGTCACATTGAATATGTAGCTTCTTTTTTATAATGAAGGCAAATAAAAAAATTGAAAGCTTACTAAGGATTGCAGCAGAAAAGAAGGGATATAGATGCATGAGAACATGAAAGATTCTTTAGAACGGCCACTTCAAGATTTACGTATTTCAGTTATTGATCGTTGTAATTTTAGGTGTACATACTGTATGCCTGCTGAAGTGTTCGGACCTGATTACGCTTTTTTAAAGGAAGAGCTTTTATTAACGTTCGATGAAATAGAAAGATTAGCGAGATTATTTATAAGTATGGGAGTCAATAAAATTAGGCTTACTGGCGGTGAACCTTTATTGCGTAAAGACTTACCGACGTTAATTGCAAGACTTGCAAAGCTAGAAGGCTTAAAAGATATTGGACTCACAACAAACGGTATTCATTTAGCAAAACAAGCAAAGGCGTTAAAAGAAGCGGGATTAAAACGTGTAAATATTAGTTTAGATGCGATAGAGGATTATGTCTTCAAAAAAATTAATGGACGAAATGTAAGCACAAAACCTGTATTAAAAGCAATTGAAGAAGCGAAGAACGCAGGGTTAGAAGTAAAGGTAAATATGGTCGTAAAAAAAGGAATGAATGATAGTCAAATTCTTCATATGGCTCGTTACTTTAAAGAACAAGAAATTCAGCTCCGTTTTATAGAGTTTATGGATGTGGGCAGTACAAACGGCTGGAACTTTGAACAAGTTATTACGAAGGAACAATTAATAGAGAAGATTAATCGTGTATATCCGATTGAGCCTGTTAAACCTCGTTACTTTGGAGAGGTTGCGAAAATGTATCGATATGTAGGGAGCGATGCAGAAGTTGGATTTATTACTTCTGTTTCTGAGTCATTTTGTTCTTCTTGTACGAGAGCCCGTATTTCGGCAGACGGTAAGTTTTTTACATGTTTATTTGGAACAAAAGGAACGGATTTGCGAACGCTTCTTCGAGAAAATATTTCTGACGCCTCATTATTAAAAATTTTACAACATACATGGCGATATAGAACAGATCGATATTCAGATGAAAGAACAGTTGAAAGTACAAGTAAACGTCCAAAAGTTGAAATGTCTTACATTGGTGGATAGTGAAAGGCGGAGTTCTTATGCAAGAGCGTTATGCAAGACAAGTATTGTTTTCTAGAATTGGTGAAATGGGACTAAGAAAAATAAGAGAAAAGCATGTGCTCCTAATCGGTGCGGGTGCACTAGGAGCTGCAAATGCAGAAGCTCTTGTTAGAATGGGAATTGGGAAATTGACAATTGCTGACCGTGACTACGTCGAATGGAGTAATTTACAACGGCAACAGTTATATACAGAAGAAGATGCACAGCAGTGCAAACCGAAAGCAATTGCAGCGGCAGAGCATTTAAGAAAGATTAATTCTGAAGTGGAAATTGTACCAGTTGTATCGGATGTCACACTGCAAGAAATAAAAGAGTTAACAAAAGAAGTGGATCTCATATTAGATGCGACTGACAATTTTGATACGCGCTTACTTATAAATGACATTTCACAAAAAGAAAATATACCTTGGATATACGGTGGATGTATTGGAAGTTACGGTGTAACGTATACAATTCTTCCAGGGAAAACACCATGTTTTCGCTGCTTAATGGATCATCCTATGGGCGGTGCAACATGCGATACAGCAGGAATCATTCAACCAGCTGTACAAATGGTCGTTGCTCATCAAGTAACAGAGGCGATGAAAATATTGGTGGATGATTTTGAGGCGCTAAGAGGAACAATGTTATCATTTGATATTTGGAACAATCAATATCTCTCATTAAAAGTAAATAGACAGAAGAAAAATACATGTCCCTCTTGTGGAAATACACGCACGTACCCAAGTTTAACATTTGAAGCACAGATGAAAACGGAAGTGCTATGCGGACGGAATACGGTTCAAATCCGTTCAGGGGTAAAACGTGTTCTTCATTTAGAGGAAGTTCAAAAACGAATACAAAAAAGTGTACTTGTCCAAAAAACGCCTTACTTACTATCATTTCTAATTGATGAATATCGTTTCGTTTTATTTACAGACGGTAGGGCATTTATTCATGGAACAAATGATGTGAAAATAGCAAAACGATTATACGCAAAATATATAGGATGAACAGAAAGAGAGTTGTCCCTTATTAAAACGAGGTGAAAAAGAATGTTAGAAAAACGTATACCAATTCCAGTGGCAGAAGCAGTTGCACGTGTAATGGAATATGCTTACCAAGGTGAAATAGAAAAGGTTTCTCTTATAGAAAGCTACGGTAGAACACTTGGAGAAGATGTTATTGCAGATCATGATGTCCCGCATTTCAATCGTTCTCCATATGACGGATTTGCGATTCGAGCAGAAGACACAAAAGAAGCAAGTAGCAGTAATCCCATTCTGTTTGAAGTGATTGGTGAAATTGGAGCAGGTTTTGTTTTTACAGAAGATGTGAAAGCATTTCAAGCTGTCCGTATTATGACAGGTGCGGCAATTCCTGCGGGGTGTAATACAGTAGTTATGTTAGAGCTAACGGAAGGATTTGAAGAAAACGAAAAGACTTATATGAAATTGAAACGCTCCTTTGTTGCTGGGGATAACATTTCTTTTAAAGGAGAAGGTGTAAAACAAAATAGCATTCTGGTGAAAAAAGGGACTGTTATTAATCCTGGAGTTGCAGCACTTCTTGCTACGTTTGGTTATAGTACGGTATATGTTGTAAAACAGCCAGTCATTGGAATTGTAACGACAGGAAGTGAACTGCTCGAAGTACATGAACAATTAAAGCCAGGGAAGATTCGAAATAGTAACTCCTATATGATAGCTGCTCAAATTGAACGAGCAGGGGGGATTGTACAGTATTATGGGCAATTCGCTGACGATTTTGAGACGTGTTATAACACTGTAAAAAAAGCGATAAAAGAAGTTGATATATTAATTACAACTGGTGGCGTTTCAGTAGGAGACTATGATTATTTACCGGATATTTATGAGAGATTACAAGCTAATGTACTTTTTAACAAAATAGCGATGCGACCAGGAAGTGTGACAACTGTAGCTGAGTTAGAGGGAAAACTATTATTTGGTCTATCTGGTAATCCTTCTGCTTGTTATGTCGGATGTGAATTGTATGTTCGACCTGTCATTGGAACATACTTGCATAGGAAAGATCCGCACATATATCGTGCAGAGGCAATTTTACAGAAAGACATTTCGAAAGCAAATCCGTTTACTCGTTTTGTAAGAGGGAGAGTAGAAATTGTAGATGGGCAATTGCAAGTTACACCAGTCGGTTTAGATAAATCTAGCGCAATTTCTTCACTTGCAGAAGCGAATGCATTTATCGTTCTGCCGGGAGGAACGAGAGGATTTGAAACAGGAATAACCGTTTCGGTACTGTTATTAGAATCGAACGTCGGAAGTGAGTGGCCGTGGGAAGAGCCGCTTCGATCATACAAGTAATAGAGAAAGAGATTGCTAACTTATATAAGGGTCAGAGGTGCAAGATGACACATACGTATTATGAAGTAATTGATACACCTATTTCAATTGAAGAAGTTACAAACAAAGTAATTCGTCGTGAGTGTGGTGCGGTTACTACTTTTATTGGTACTGTTAGAGAATTTACGAAAGGTCGACGTACACTTTGTTTAGAGTATGTAGCTTATAAGACAATGGCGGAGAACCAGCTTGAGAGAATTGGCACTGAAGTAGGAGAGAAGTGGCCAGGGACATATGTCGCTATTACACATCGCATTGGTACATTACAAATTTCTGATCTTGCTGTTGTTGTCGCTGTTTCGACACCACACCGGAAAGCTGCATATGAGGCGAACGAATATATTATGGAGCGTATTAAACAAATTGTTCCAATTTGGAAGAAAGAGTTTTGGGAAGATGGTGAGTCATGGATAGGTGATCAGTTAGAGAAGGTAACATATGCAAATGGTGAGCCTGGAAAGGGGATGAGTATATGATTGAAGTACTATTATTTGCACATTTACAAGAAGAAGTAAGTAAGCCAGTATTACACATAGATTGTGAAAATATTACAGTTGCGAAGCTGAAGGAAGTTCTGATTAAGGAATATAATGTAGAAATTTTAAACGAGATTATGGTCGCGATAAATGAAGAATACGCAAATGAGGATGACATCATTCAAACTGGCGATATCGTAGCAATGATTCCGCCAGTAAGTGGTGGTTGATTCTTTTCAGCCTAATCATGTAAGAACGTGATTAGGCTGGAGGGAATGAATATAACTACGTATACATAGGAGGGAACAGGATGAAAAGTCCTAATTTTCAATTAAGTTTACAAACTTCTAATCTAATTATCGGTTTTATGGTGTGGGTTATTTTATCATCATTAATGCCCTATATTAAAGTGGATATCCCATTAACTGCGGGACAAATTTCTATAGTAACAGCAGTACCGGTTATTTTAGGTTCTGTTCTTCGCATTCCAATTGGTTATTGGACAAATCGTTTCGGAGCAAGAAAATTATTCTTTATTAGTTTTATTTTATTATTATTTCCTGTCTTTTATATTAGTGTTGCCAATTCTATGATGGATTTAATTATAGGTGGATTATTTGTCGGAATCGGTGGTGCTGTATTCTCTGTAGGGGTAACTTCTTTACCAAAATACTTTCCGAAAGAGAGTCACGGTTTTGTAAATGGTATTTACGGTGTAGGTAATGCCGGAACAGCCATTACTTCATTTTTAGCGCCTGTTATCGCAACTTCAGTTGGCTGGAGAGCGACAGTACAATGTTATTTGGTTTTACTTGCAGCATTTGCACTTATGAATTTTTTATTAGGCGATCGTAAAGAGAAAAAGGTGAATACACCATTAATGGAACAAATAAAAGGTGTATATAAAAATGAAAAACTTTGGTTTTTATGTATCTTTTACTTTTTAACATTCGGATCATTTGTCGCATTTACCGTATACTTACCAAACTTTTTAGTATCTCACTTCGGATTAGAGAAAGTAGATGCAGGAATGCGGACAGCTGGATTCATCGTACTCGCAACAATTATGCGCCCAATTGGTGGTTGGCTCGGTGATAAGTTTAATCCATTTAAAATATTAATCTTTGTATTTATCGGTTTAACACTTTCAGGTATTATTTTATCATTTATGCCTAGCATGAACGTGTATACATTTGGTTGCCTACTAGTCGCATTTTGTGCAGGTATAGGTAATGGTACAATCTTTAAACTCGTTCCAATGTATTTCTCAGAACAAGCTGGTATTGTAAATGGTCTCGTATCAGCTTTAGGTGGACTAGGAGGATTCTTCCCACCGCTAATTTTAACGTTACTATTCCAATTAACAGGTCATTATGCAATTGGATTTATGGCGTTATCAGAAGTCGCACTTGCTTGTTTAATCATTACAGTATGGATGTATAGCCAAGAGAAATTGTTAGTGATGTTAAAGAATCATTAATAAGGAAAAAGAACTGTCCCAAAGTATTTTGGGATGGTTCTTTTTGTAATAGGCTTCAACATGTTTTTATTGCTATCTCAACAAACGCTCGTTTTCTAAAAGAGTGTGTTTTTAAAATGAAAAACAGAAGGTTTATGGAATTTTATTTTAAAATATAGAAGTCAAAAGTTATTCAATTAAAGGGTAGATTAGTGAAGGAAATCTTAAATCTATTCTAAAGATCGAACTCATTTTTAGAATGCAAATATTTAATTGAATCGGGATGTTTAGATGAAAAAAATATAAGTCCACTCAAGATAAACAAGTATCAAGTATGTTAGGTGTTTTAAGCGACAAGTATGGAATTGATGTAAGTATTCTTCGCATAGTAACTGCAGTATCAGATTTTTCTAGGGCCAGATTTTTTGGTAAGGCTAATGGATATTGTGAAAAAGAATACTTAAAATAAAAAATACCGTTTAGGTTGATAAGATAAAATTATGAATTTGTATAAACAATCCATAATTTTCTTTATGAGTTATATTTGATATGTTAAAGAAAAGAGAGGGGAGGGAAATGAAATAAGAATTTTTGATGAGCATTTTCATATTATTGATTTCAGTTTTCTGATTATTAAGAACTGAGGGTGTTTTCCGATGAATAAAATGTGGTCCATATTTAGTAAAGAGTTTAATCCAACTATAATATATTTGGAATGAGGTTTTACATGTTTGTTTTTATTATATTAGACGTGATATTACCAATATTAATATTGATGCTAATTGGTGCAATCTTACAAAGAAAGTTTCAATTTAACTTAAAGCAGCTATCTACACTTATTACTTATTGCTTGATGCCAGCGGCTGTATTTGTGAATATATATGATATTCGTATAGAAACAGGTTTGTTGCTCCAGATAATATACTATTTAATGCTTTATAGTCTGAGTCTGATCATAGTAAGTCATTTCATTTCAAAAATATTAAAGTTAGAAAAAGGAGAAAGTGCAGCTCTAAAAAATAGCATTTCGTTAATGAATTCCGGTAATTATGGGTTACCAGTAAGTCAATTGATTTTCAGTCACAATCCAGTGGGGGTTTCCATTCAAATTTTTATTGTTATTTTCCAGAATCTTTTAACTTATTCATATGGGATATATAACTTACTATCAGCAACAAAAACAATCGGAGGTATTATTCAATCATTTCTAAGACTGCCTGTATTTCATGCACTCGTATTAGGGGTTTTCTTTCAATCTTTTACAATTCAAATACCTAATTCTATCTTTATTCCTCTTAATCAGCTTGCGAATGGTTTTGTTGCAATAGCACTCATATTGCTAGGGGCACAATTATCCAACATTAAGCTTAATTTTTTCCATCGAGTCATAACATGGGCTTTAATTGGAAGGTTACTGATGGGACCATTATTAGCACTTGCTATGATATATCTACTAAACATGGATGGTATTGTTGCACAATCATTATTTATTGCAAGTTCTTTTCCTACTTCAAGAAATACATCAACCATTGCTATGGAGTATCAAATAGAACCTGAATTACATGCACAAATCGTTTTATTTTCAACACTTTTCAGCATTATTACAGTAACTGTCGTTATTTATTTGTCATATATTTTGTTTTGAATGTACGTGCAAAAAACGAATAGATTTGAGGTGGTAAATGATGGACGGAAATCCCATCGATATGAGAAGAAAACAGTCTTAAATATATTGAGTGTCGTTTACAATTGTACTATGTCTGATAATCAAGTGGCTTAATTCAAAAAAAGGAAACTCATTAGGGGTTATTTCGTATGTAAATCTTTAAAGCATCTACATATAGATTTGCGAAAAAAGACACAATCTCGCTTATAATTGACGTTACATGAGCTTAGGTTGATAGTGATGGGGGAGCGTCAAGTAAGAATTTTATCTTTATTGATTCCATGTAGTTTTTCCGTATTATTGTAAATAAGGGGGATGATTCTAAGTTGAGTAAACAGAATATTAGCACAACGGTTTCGGGAGATATAATTGTTACCCATCTAGTTGGTAATATAAAAACAGATGATGTGTATGAATGGTTTAATGGTTTCGAGCAGGTTTGTCAGCAATTCATTTCCGAAGGGCGGAAATACAAATTGTTGGTGGATAGAAAAGGATACACGCCAAATCATTTTTCTGTTCAAAAAGTATGGAAAGAGAAGTTTTTCAATGAAACCATTTTGAATCACAGTAAGGCAATTGCATTTCTCCTTGAAGAGGGGGAGATAATGGATTATTTACAACAATCTAATACGAAAGAATCTGTGAGATTTTTTGATGAGTATGAATATGCGCTAATTTGGTTGAATGAATATCCAATATAAAACCTGTATTGAAGCAGTTGCTCTCAAGCAACTGTTTTTTATGTCCGTAATTGTTGTCGTTATTTTTCTTCACAGATTCTTGTCCAATTGCTTGTCTGAGCCTAAAAAACGAAACTAAAGCAAAAAGAACAAACGCCTCTAAAAACGTTTGTTCAAAGTTAATTACTATTTTAGCTGAGTGATAGATTACAATTTGCGAGTATGAGAAAGTTTTTTTATAAGTTTAGGAAGTATAGATGTTAATTCTTGCTTCATGCGCTTCGTAAACGATGGGTCCTTACCGGAAGTTGAAATAGTGACAACATATTCATCATTTCGAATGACACCAGGTGTGTGAAAAGATGATGCTGTACTACCACTTACAACGTTAACCCACTGGAAATCATGAGCGGCCTGTTTGACCATCATATTTACAGCATGTTGATTTGTAGCTGCATAAATAAGATGAGCATCTTTAATATCATCATTACTAAAAGTTTTTTGCTTCCAAGTAATATAAGAAAGTTCCTTCATTTCCTCGCAAATTTCTGGGCTGACAACAGTGACGAAAGCACCTGTATTTTTTAATCCAGACGCTTTTCGATATGCAATTTTACCTCCACCAATGATAACGACCACTTTATTTTGTAGATTAAACATAAGAGGGTACATGTTATACATATATGCATTCCTCCATTCGTTCTAATAATGTTAACTTCATGTATGTATCAAACTGAAGACAGTTACAAGTCGTAACGTGATCATATTTTTTTGTATGCAATTTAATTTTTTGAAGTAATAATCCGGTAAAGAGAAGGTACGGCATGACATATACGTGGGACGCAGTCGATGTTATAGCCTTGAGCTCGGCAGTAAAAGAGGGAGTTCCTTTCGTTAAAAAGGAACGGGATACTGGCATACCGAGTTTGCGTTCGACAGCTGCTCCGATTTGTTGTAATTCATGTATCGGTTGTGGATCACTGCTGCCTCGTCCTACGAGTAAAATACTACTATTTTGCATTGGCATAGCTTCACGTATTCTTTTCACTACAAGTTCCACCATATGTGGATGTGTACTAAAAGGAGGTACAACTGAAAATGTTATTTGTGGATATTTCTTTTGTAGTTGCTCTATTTCAAAAGGAATATCACGTTTATAGTGAGCTGCTGCAAATAATAAAACAGGTACAATCATTATTTCAGTTACTCCCTCTATTATCGTTTCTGTAACTGCATCCGAAATAGTAGGTGTCGTTAGTTCTAGAAAAGCTATTTTTTGAATTCTTTCGTTTCGCTCTTTCATAACAGATTGAATAAATTGAATGAATTGTTCATTACCTTCTTGTAGCCGGCTCCCATGTCCAACATATACAATTCCTTTCATTGTCTCACCATGTCTTTCTTCATAAGAGTTTCTTGTAATTGATGATCTACGTTATGAAACCCAACTTTATTTGCATAGTATAAAGTTGGAACGTCGGTATACGAGAATGGGAGAGTAAGAATATTGATAAAGCCAAGGCGTTTTATTTCTGCTAGAAACGTATCAATAGAAGCATGACCTTCAAATACAATGCTATCCCATGAGAATTCAGAAAGCATACGTGAATGAATTTCATCGAAGCGATGATCAATTGTGTATTCATGAGTCATCATATAGGAACCAGCACCAATTTTTTCTTGAATAACAGCAATTCGGTTAATGTTTCGTCCTAAATAAATCGTTGAATTCGAAGAAAATTGCGCAGGTTTACTTAACAATCCATATTGCATGAGCTTTTCTTGAATAGAAAGGTTCATATACTGAAGTTCTGCCTGTAAGGAACGAATATCTTTATGATATTTACTGCATGATTGCATTAAGATGTCTACACTGTCAGCGGAACAAAATACAAGACGATCAACGTTAAAAATCTTATTGATTTGTTCAGAGGTTAATGTGTATGCTTTCTTTTTGAAAGTTGGAATTTGATATATTTCTGCACCGGACTCTTGTAACATTTGCTTTATTGCGCTTTTTTTATTTGTTGCAGATGCAAATAAAACTTTCTTGCTGTGCAATGGCTTGCGTTCTTTCCAAGAGATTTGATTACGTAAGGAAACGACATCACCAACAATTGTCATAGAAGGATTAGAAATATTTTCGTTTTTGACAATAGAAACAATGGTAGACAGTGTCCCTGTGACAACGCGCTGTTTACCAGTTGTACCCCATTCAATGACTGCTACTGGCGTATCTTCTTTTTTTCCTGCTTGTAGTAAGTTTTCACAAATTGTAGGTAAGTTTTTTATACCCATGTAGTAGGCAATCGTGTCGCTATTGTAAGATGAATTATATTTTCCATGATCGCTTAAAGGACCTTTTGCATGTCCAGTTAATAAAGTGACACTATTACTGTAGTCACGGTGGGTGAGGGGAATACCTGCATAGATACTAGCGGCGATGCTAGATGTAATACCTGGTACAATTTCATATGGAATATTTGCTGATGCTAAAGTTTCTGCTTCTTCACCAACACGGCCAAAAATAGATGGATCTCCGCCTTTTAAGCGGACTACGATTTTTCCTTCTTTCGCAAATTGAAGGAGGCGTGAGTTAATCATTTCTTGACGCATAGTATGATTCTTTGGCATTTTTCCGCAATAAATAAGTTCACATGTTTCTTTTGTATAATTAAGAAAGGAAGGGTTTAATAAGCGGTCATATAAGACGATATCTGCACGATTTAAGCACTCTATCGCTTTTTTTGTAATAAGCCCTTCATCACCTGGTCCTGCACCAACTAAATATACATATCCGTTCATATTCGCACCTCGTCTATTTTTATTTAAAAGGAAGCCAGGGGAGGCTTCCTTTTGTAAATTACATGTATATATAAATATCTCCGTCAATAACTTCTACTTCATACGTTTGAATACAACCGTCATCAGGTTTTTGAACTTCACCTGTTAGTAGTGAAATTTTCCAATCATGTAGTGGACAAAAGACGAATTCTCCAGATACAATACCTTCCGCTAATGGCCCGTTTTTATGAGGACAACGATTTTCTACAGCTCGAATATCGCCATTTGAAAGGCGGAATAGGGCGAAAGACATACCTTTCATTTGCACCTCTTTACCGATTTGAATAGGAAGGTCTTCTGCACGCATAACTTTTATTTTTTCTTTCGTTTGTATCATATAGGTCACAGCTCCTTATTTCACAGTTTCTACTTCATACATCGCTTTTAATGATTTCGTTTCTAGTGCTTGTCCCCATGCTTCTTTATATGTGCCACGAGTTTTTTGGAAACGTTCATTTAACGTAGTAATCATATTTGCATCTTGCAGTATTTCTTTTATGTGATCGAAGCCTAAACGTTCTGTCCAGTAGGCAGTACGCTCTCCGTAAATACCAGTTTCACGATAATATTGCATGTAAGCTGTAGCGATGCGAAGGACATCATCTTCAGTAGGGACAATCATTACAAAATCAGCTTCACGTACTTCTGTACCACCATTTCCGCCAATATAAAGTTGATATCCATTTTCGACACAAACAACGCCAAAATCTTTCGTCAGTACTTCCGCACAGTTACGCGGACAACCAGTTACACCCATTTTCATTTTATGAGGTGTATCTACCATTTCTAATGATTGTTCAAGCAACATACCAAGTCCTAATGAATCTTTCGTACCGAAACGGCAAAAACGAGAGCCAACACATGATTTTACATTACGAAGAGATTTTGAATACGCATATCCAGAAGTCATATTTAAGTCAGCCCATACGTTAGGTAAATCTTGTTTCTTGACACCGTATAAGCCAATTCGGCTTGCACCGGTAATTTTCACAAGTGGAACATCATACTTCTTCGCAACTTCAGCAATTTTCATTAAATCATCTGCTGTTGTAACGCCTCCGTACATACGTGGAATAACAGAGAATGTACCATCGTGCTGGATGTTACCATTCATTCTTTCATTAACGAAACGGGACGATTTATCATCTTCATATTCTTCTGGAATCGCCATACGTAAATAGTAGTTTAAAGCAGGGCGGCATTTCGAACAGCCGTCTTCATGTGCAAAACCAAGAACATTTCGTACTTCTTTTGGAGATTTTAAGCCTTTCTCGTAAATGGCCGCTACGACTTCATCACGGGATAAAGGTGTACATCCACACATACCGGCAGATTGCGCTGAGGCATCAAAAGCATCTCCAAGTGTATGAGATAAAACTTGTTCCACAAGCGGACGACATTTACCACAAGACCCTGCGGCTTTCGTACAGCCTTTAACTTCTTCAAAAGTCGTTAACTCTTGTTCTAAAATGGCGTGAACGATTGTACCTTTCGTAACACCATTACATCCGCAAATCGTGTCATCAGCACTCATAGTAGCAACGTTAAGTTCACTTTCTTCACCAGCTTTGTGAAGAAGAGAAGCGGCTGTATATTCTTGTATATCTTCTTCTTTCTTTAACATGCTAAAGAGGCGTGTTCCGTCAGCTGTGTCACCATATAAAACGATACCGATGACTTTATTGTCACGAATTAATACTTTTTTATAGGAACGTTTACATTCATCAAAGATTGATATTGCTTTCGTTTGAGCATCTTCATAAATTTGACCAGCAGAGAATAAATCACAACCTGCAACTTTTAATTGCGTACCGACGATACTGCCCGAATATCCATCAGTTTGTAAATTTGTTATATGTTTTGCTAATATCGCACCTTGTTCATAAAGAGGAGCAACAAGTCCATATGCGATACCGTCATGCTCTGCACATTCTCCAACTGCATAAATGGACTCGTCATTTGTTAGCATATAGTCATTGACTACAATACCGCGATTTACAATTAAACCAGCATCTTTTGCTATTTGCGTATTTGGGCGTATTCCGACAGCCATTACGACTAAATCACAATCTACAACTTCACCATCTTCAAATTGAATGCCCTCAACATGGTCTGTACCAAGAATTTTTACAGTTTTCTTTTCCATTAGAAATTGCATGCCTTGCGCTTCCAAATCTTCGCGTAATAGAGAAGCTGCTTTCGTATCTAGTTGCTGCTCCATTAAGTTTGGCATTAAATGAACAACATGTACGTCCATCTCTAAGTCAATAAGACCTCTTGCGGCTTCTAAACCAAGTAACCCACCACCAATAACAACGGCCTTTTTCTTTTCTTTAGCGGTGTCTATCATAAATTGTGTATCTTCAATTGTTCGAAATCCTGTTACACCAGGAAGAGTAGAACCTTCAACAGGTAAAATAAAAGCACTAGAACCTGTTGCGATAATGAGTTTGTCATATGTAAGAGTACGATTTTTTTCTGTGATAATGATTTTTGCTTCTCGGTTAATACTTTGAACTCTTTCGTTTGTATATAAAGTTATTTCGTTTTCTTCATACCAACTGTATTCATTCATAATGATATCTTGCATATTTGTTTTGCCTTGTAAAACGTGAGAGAGCATAATGCGATTGTAGTTTGGATGCGGTTCATCTCCCAAAATAGTAATCTCATATGAATCACTATTATGTTTTAATATTTCTTCCATACAGCGTATTCCAGCCATACCATTTCCGATCATAACTAAACGTTTTTTCATTTTCGTTTCCCCTTTTTCTGTGAAATGTTGAACAAAGGATTATATTTCTATTATAGAAAATCCAAAAAAGGGGAGATGTGATATTTATCACATTTTTATAATGATTCACAAATTGTTAAAATTCGGATTTATTCGAGAGGGATGTGTATATTCTTTACCAAATGAAAAAACAGGACATAAGTATGTATACTCATGTCCTGCACTTGATTTATACTCTCGTAATTGCACGTGGAAATAAAATGTTATTTTCTAAATGAATATGCTCAAATAAATCAGACTCTAGTGCTTCAAGGCGTTGGTAAACAAGTCGATAAGTGCCGCAAGCTCCTTCTGGAGGAGTAAAGTCATTTGTAACTTTACGAAGCTCTTTAATAATGTTGCCTGCGTGGTTATGTTCATTTTCCAACTTATCTACTACTTTACGTAAATTCACATAGTTTTCTTCATTTGGATTTTGTTCAAATTCTAAAATTAATGGAAAATCTTCTGTTTCTTCTTTAATTAAATGTTGTTCTAATTCCATCTTTAATTCGTGAAATAGCTTATGAATTTGAGCTAAGTGAGGCTGACTTGCTCCGTGGACGCGTAATACTTTCGTCACATACGGACTTAATTGTGGTAATTCTTCATTTAAATAGCGATGATGCTTATTTATAACATAATCAATCAATTCACGATAAGAAGCATTTTTCCAATCAATTTCAGATTCATTTAATCGTTTCGTATTATTATAAAGTGTATTTAATTCTGTAAGTACTTCTGTTGCTGATAAATTTCTTTCATGAATTGCATCAATAAGTGGTTTATTACCACCACAACAAAAGTCTATTCTATATGATTTAAAAAGATCGCTAGCTTTCGGAAATTGTGTAACGATCTCACCGACAATAGAAGTTTCAGTAAATGCATGTTTCATATGAACGCCTCCATAAAGTTTGAATGTAATAACTAAATTAAGAATAGCGATAAATTAACATCTATGTAGTGATTGAAATCACTTATTCTGTGTCGTTTTTGAGAATAATAAGAAGAATGTTATTAAAATAAGGGGGAAAGTAATAAGTGGTAATATTTTGCGTTAATAAAAAAGAAGCTTCTTTTTTATTGCTATTTTTCACATGCAATTCCATCGCCATCACGATCAAGATGAGAGCTATAACCTGGTTGCCCTTTATGTAAAGGGGCTTTCCCAGCTGCTCTAACTGCAGCACAATTTTTGTAGTATGCACTACTAGTATTTTCTGAAGCGGGTTGTGTTTGAGTTTGCTATGCTTTTTGCTCTTCTTGTTGTTTACGAGCCTGTTCGTCAGCCTTACGTTTTTGTTCTTCTTGTTGTTTACGAGCTTGTTCCTCGGCTTGACGCTTCTCATCTTCTTGCTTTTGAGTTTTTTCGTCCGCCTCTTTCTTTTCTAGCTCTTTTTTCTGTTCACTATCTTTTTGTTCTTCATTGTTATATGCCACTTTTGTACTAGTTGCTGTCGTTTTTTCAGAAGAAGGAGCTGAAATACCTAATAGCGCAACAAAAATGACAAATAATACGGCTGTAATAATAAATTGTTTTTTCGCTACACCTGTTTTCTTAATTACAGATAAGATTGCTATAACAAGGAAGAATATAAATAGAATGAAACTTAAAGTAGAAAAAAACTCGACGACGGGGTGTTCCGATTTTGTTGTATCGGTCGTTATTAATATAATAGAAATCATAAAAAGAATAACGGTAGGACGTCCATATTGTTTTGCTTTTCCATTTTTCTTAAAGAATGAAATGATACATAAGATTAAAAGAATAAAAGCAATAGAAAATAAAGCTGCACCAATATTACTCAAAATCGCCATTTTCATACCTGCATTTGTAAGATTTTTCTTATTGATTATATAGGAACTTATTGGATATTACACGTTTTATATAAATTTAGAAAATTAATATTTTTACTAGACTTATAAACGATTATTTTATATATAGAGAAAAATAGATATATTTCCTATTACTTTTTGAAAGATATTTCATAAATTATAGTATATCGATTGAAAGGAGGAGATTTGAATGGAATTTCAATTGTTAGTAACTTGTATATTACAAGAAGGTAATGCTTACTTTTTAGTAACGAAGGTAGACGATGTTATTACGTTAAAAGTACCGATTACTGCGGGAGTAGCAGGTTTATTTTTAGCTTTAGGTGTACCAAGATGTTCTTAATTTAAATCTCTATAGTAGAAGGGGGAGGGACATGCCTTCCTTTTCTGCTATTACATAATATAATTATGTAAACTTAAATATCATATTTGTGATAGCACGTTTGAAATGGACATGCATATACTATAATGTTTCATTGGATGTTAGCGGTGAAAGGTAGTTTTAATAAGTGCATCCAGTGATGTTTTTAAGCTATGAAAATAAAAGAGGTGCTATTATATATGAAAAGAAAAACATTGGATATTCCAGTTACATTGCGAAGAGAGTGGTTTTTAATAGAGTTAGCTCATTTAACGAAAAAATATGGAATTGAAATTGCAACTAGCAAAATGGATGCTGCACCGTTTTTAAGAGATCAAGTTACAGAATCAAAGATAGGGAAAGGGTTACAATACGATAAATATGATGATGAATATATAATTGAAAATTAAAGGGTAACAACAAAATTAAATTAATTTATAACAAAATATAAAATAAAGCAGATTCTAAATATAGAATCTGCTTTATTATGAAATACTTGTAGTCAACTAACCTCTTTCTAGTGTTTTTCCTACATATTTCTCTTGCGTTATTCCAAAAGATTCACGAAGAATGCGAGCGTAATCTTTAGATTCTATTGGTCGTTTATTTTTAGTGCCTTTAAAGGTTTCTGTATAATTTTTATTTGTTAATGATATGTGACCATAAGTAGTTAATTTACAAGTGATAGCCCCTTTATTAAAAGGAGATTCTTTATGCTCTACAATCACTTTTTGAATGTTATTCACTTTTTTCTCATCTATTGGATCTACAGTGAAAGCATAGCCTATTTTCCATTCATTTGAAGGTTCAGATTGTAAGAAACTTGTAGATTCTCCGTTAGCTCCTTTTCTCATTTCTAAAATATGCGTACCTTTTCGAGTATTTCGCTTACGAATTCGATATTCTCCTGTTTGAGAGGAGATGACATCTCCGTTAAAAGGGACTGGATGTAAAGGGAGATGAGATGCAAAACCTGCATCCACAACATAATCTTTATCCTCATGACTTAATATGATAATGACATGACCATCATCGGGTTTCCATTTATTATCGTACAGATCATAAACAGTACCGGCTACTTTGTATACTTGAAACCCACAATCAATTAAAAAATAATACAATAAGGAGTTTAATTCATAACAAAGTCCACCTCGTTTTTGAATAAGTAACTTTTCTATTAAGTTATCTTTTGAGATATTTTTAATAGTGCCAGCCATAATATCAAGATTTTCATAGGGGAGAATCATTCCCATTTTTAAGAGAATTTCATCTAAATCATCAAATGTTATTTCTTTTGCAGGAATTTTTAAGCGTTTAAAAAACTCCTTTTGTAAATTGGTCATCATAAAGTATTCTCCTTTCTTTTTACAGAATTTTCTTCTGCTCACCGATAGGTTAGTACTTCTAAAAAGTTAATTCAAGTGCGCGGAAATTATCATAATATATGTTTCTGGAAATGTGATTTTCTATTCTGAAATTTCAGTTTAATTTTTAATCGTAGGAAAGTCTTATAATATAAGCTCCTTTAAAATTAGTTTGTATTTAATGAAAAGAAAGTACATATATTTATTATATTTTTAAATAACTAACTAGTAATAAAATGTTTTTTCACTAAAATTTTTTCAAGATTTGTATGCTTTATATAAACAATAATAATTTAAAAAATATCTGGATGTAGCGAAGTTAACAATTATTGAGAAACTTTTTTGTTGTATTCTATCAAAAGGAAGAGGTAGAAACAAAGAGAATAACGAGAGTTAAGGAAGAGGGTACACAACTAGTAACCTTCTAAAAATAGGGCTAACATCTTTTTAAAATAAAAGATTAGCTATTATTAAGGAAGGGAAAATATAAAATATTATAAAGAACACCTTCTTTCAAAAAAATAGGGGGAGTAATATGCGACTGATGAGAAGATTTGTGGTCTTACTAATTGTATTTTTTATCATGGCTCCAACGATTAGCACAAATGTACAGGCAGAAGTTGTAAAAGAGCTTGGAAAGGGGTTTCCTGATACAGAAGTATTCACACCTGGAGAATGGTTTTTAGGCCAAAAACCTGCTAATTATGATGAGAATAAACCACCAATTCTCTTTGTACAAGGAAGAAATGGTAATGCAGATAGTTGGTATGGAAAGACAGTATATCATGATATAAATGATATGTATGATTATGCTTTGAAAGCAGGCTATCAAACAGTGTTTATACAATTATATGATGCTGCTGGGAAAGGTTCGGCTAGTCAGTGGGATAACGGAAAATTGTTAGCACAAAAACTTGAAGAAATATATAATCATTTCGGTAAAAAAGTTAATATTGTAGCACATAGTAAAGGTGGTATTGATACACAAGCTGCATTAGTTGAATATGGTGCGAATCGATTTGTTGGAAATGTTATTACACTTGCTACACCGCATCACGGCTCAAATTTAGCAGATTTATCATATAGTTGGTGGGCAGGGTGGCTTGCTTCTATATTAGGTCAAAAAGATGATGGTACGTATTCGTTACAAATAGGTGAAATGGCAAAGTTTCGTTCAACAATAGATAACAACCCAGCAGCTAAATTAAACCGTTACTATACGGCTACTGGGACTAGCTGGGGGCCAACATTTTCTGCATTATCTATGGGCGGGTTATATTTATCGTCGTACGGTTCAAATGATGGACTAGTAAATGAATGGAGTGCGAAGCTATCGTACGGTACACATTTATTTACAGATTCAAGATTTGATCATGACAATATAAGAAAAGGATCAGCTGTTTTTGCACGAATTGAACCATATTTACGTACGACAAATGTGGGGTTACCAGCTTTAGTAGCATCCAGCACTAGTTCAAATGAAAATCTAGAACAATTAAATACAACTTCAAATCAAAATATTTTAGGAGGCGAATTACCACAAAATCAGTGGATAGAGCAAAGTATTTCTGTTGATAAAAAGGCTGAAGGAATAGTTTCTGTACTAACTGCTTCTTCTGATGTAGAAGTACAAATGGTATCTCCAAAAGGAAAAATCTATGCAAACAAAGATAGCGCTATAACTACTGGTGAAGGCGAATCTTTCTTTAATGGGGCGACAATTAGAACATTCAAGTTTGATAAATTGGAAGTAGGCGAATGGAAAATCAAAATGATGGCGAAGCAGTCGAAAGATGCATATTTAGTTGTAAGCGATTACAAGAATGACGCGCCATTTGTTCTTCAAATGCCTACAAAGGTTAAAGTAAATAAACCTGAGTATAAACTGAAAAAATCACCAGTGGCACCTGAAATGAAAGGGGATCTTTCCATAACAGTAAGAGTCGTTAATAAAGAAGGTAAGTTAGTCTCTGAATTTAATGAATTACAAAATGTTAATACGAATACATTTACAGGTGCTTTGAAAGATATAAAACAACCGGGAGTATATAACGTTACGATGGATATAAAAGGGATGAATAAAGAAGGAAAACCATATAATCGTACGATTGTTAAGTCGGTTTATGTAGAGAAATAAGGAAGAATAAATAAGCATAATATAAAAGTGCAGAAATCTTGAGTTAGAAAGAATTCTGCACTTTTTTTGCGTGATGAGAGATAATAAAAGTCGAAGAAAACTGTTATTCAATAAAAAAAGATGCTGAAATAGCATCTGAATGTGAAGAAATAATATTAACTTAGTTTTGTAACTGTTAATTCGACTGAATTTATACCATTGTCACAAGTTACAATACTTTGACGATTAAAGCCACTATTATTTCTAAGTTGAAGAGTTGAATTAGCTGGCACTGTAACAATCGTTTCGCCAACGAGTTGAAGACATTCGTTATTTGATGAAGTATTCATTTGAATAGCGAAGTCACCTTGACTATTAGCAAGTGGATTGTTATTTAAAAATATAGTTATGACTGGGATATGTGGAAATACAGGATTTAAAGTAGTATTAATACTGGAAATGAACGAAACTCTATAATCACCAGCTTGTCTAAATTGTATAGTAGTAGGGTTTAGTAAGGAAACGCCTCCTGATAAAGGTCCAACGTGATTAAATGGAAAAGGGTTGCCAAAAGGAACAGTTATAAATTCAGTTTGCCAAAAAGTTCCGTATGCAGGACAGCTTCGTTTATGTGAATGGTCACATGAACATTTTTTATTTGAACTGGAAGAAGATTTGCATGAGCATTTTTTATACGAGTTTGAAGAATGATAGTATGAACCCAATATATTACCTCCTATTCTTAATAAATGTAAAACACATAATAGTTTATGAAAATGAATCACAATTGGCGTGTATGCTTGTACTATAAAAGGAGATAGATTTGGAATATAAAGTGCTCAAATGATGAAATATAGTATTGGGGTATTACCTGTAACACTTTTTGAAGATGATAAGGTTCATAATTTGATAGAAAAATGAATGGGATTTCTAAATGGATTAAAGTAACGAGGAAACGTTTATCCCGCTATTTTCCGAGCAGTAAGACCCCACCTCAAAATTCAGTGAAAGCAAAGAAGTTAGTTGGGGGATGAACAAAACCCCCACTGAGTAAAGTTTCACTTTACTATATTAATTTCGTCTGACAAACAGCAATATTATCTTTTGCTGTATGGATGTTATCGTTTGGTGAAGTTATGATATTTAATCGTATGTATATTAGATTATTTAGTTTATTTTTTTATTTGTGTAGCTGG
Organism: Bacillus sp. PSXD-155; assembly: GCF_049310765.1. Taxonomy (NCBI): domain Bacteria; kingdom Bacillati; phylum Bacillota; class Bacilli; order Caryophanales; family Bacillaceae; genus Bacillus; species Bacillus sp. PSXD-155. The sequence goes on from NZ_JBMOWC010000019.1 coordinate 59,136, forward strand.
GCAGGAAGAAGTCAGAAAATATAGAATAAATGTACATATGAAGCATCGTTTGTTTTTGGTGTGAATAGTAATTAAAGATACGCTAAAATATTTAAAATTGTAACGAAAGAGAGATTAAATAATAGAAGGAGCAACTTACATGGAAAATATATTAAAGGTATCTTCAAAATCAAGCCCAAATTCAGTCGCGGGTGCAATAGCGGGTGTACTAAGAACAAGTGGTAATGTGGAAATTCAAGCGATTGGGGCTGGAGCTATAAATCAAGCGATTAAAGCAATTGCGATTGCAAGAGGGTTCGTCGCTCCAAGTGGTATTGACTTAGCTTTTGTTCCAGCGTTTCAAGAGATTTCTATCAATAATGAAGAAAGAACAGCGATTAAATTAATTGTAGGCCCTAGAAAGAAAAGGTCTTAGTAGAAGAGAGTGTTACTATAAGGGGAAAAGACCAATAGACTTCCCAGGTTAGATACGTTATTTTATGTAATCGATCCTTGGGTATGGACGCGGCATTATACCGGACGCATGTCTGTTAATTTCTCCTTAAATTTAGCAGGTGTTCTAAATACTTAAAAATGCCAAATCCTTTGTGATATAAGGGATTTGGCATTTTGATGTTTTAAAAATAAACACCCTTAAAACTGCTCATTCTTTTCCCAAGATTCAACGAGATAGTATGAGAAACCTTATTGTATCAAGGTTTGTAAGTGGTAGTTTTCCATGATGCTCACATTTTGCTCACATTAAATCTTTTCATTTGTTATCAGGTGTTTTCATTAGATTTTATTATGCTCTCGAAGTTTTCCGCTGCTTGTTGCTGCATGTTCTGTGTGATATGACTATACTTATCTAAAGTCATTTGAATAGAAGAATGCCCTAAGCGATCTTGTACGATTTTAGGATGTTCCCCAGCCTGAAGCATGAGTGTAGCGTGAGTATGTCGTAAGTCGTGTATACGAATTCGAGGAACACCAGCTTTTTTATAGTGATCATTCAAAAAGCGATGAGGAGCATCTATATGTAAGGGCGAATGTATCGTATTGCCGGTGAAAATAAAAGCTTCTTCATTTAAGTGTATACCCCAGCGGAAAAATACTTCTACTTATACTTAATGACTAATAGTAAAACTTCTCAGAGTGGTATCTATGAGCTTCCATTACGAGTGATAGAAATGGATACAGGGTATAACCGTGAAACGGTTGAGAAGCTGCTAGAGCGGTTTGCTGATTATGGGAAAATTTATTACAACAAAAAGACGAAAGAAATTATGTTGATTAATTGGCTTAAATTCAATGCTATTACAAATATGAATATTGAAAAGTGTGTGTTAAAAGAAATCCAGAATATTAAGTGTGAAGATTTTTTAATTGATTTTTATGAAACATGTTTAGATTTAGAACAGCAGCAAGATTTTAAAATTCCTCGTATTAAGGAATACTTCCAAGCTCGTTTTGAGTGGCTTATAAGGGGATTCGAAGACCCTATGAAGGAAAAAGAAGAAACAAAAACAAAAGAAGAAGCAGCAAGCTGCTCAAGAGATAAAAAAGTTGCAGAAGAAAATCCAATAGCATTTTATGAGGAAAACTTTGGAGTTCTTAAACCATTTGTGGCTGAAGGGATTAATGCGTGGATTGAAGATTTGAATGCACAGCTTGTTATCAAAGCAATGAAAATAGCTCTAGAAAAGAATGCACCTAATATGTCTTATGTACAAGGTATTTTAAGAGATTGGCATGCTAAGGGGTATAAGAGTATTACTGATGTTGAAGCTGCACAAGCTCAATTCCGTAAGAAATACCAGTCTCGTGGTGGGAGAAGTAATGCTCGAAAAGAAATTGTTCCTGATTGGTTACATACTCAAGATACGGAAACACATCCTCAGTCAGTAGAGCATAGTGAAATCGAATTAGAAGCTGAACGGAAACGTTTAGAACAAGTGTTATCTAAATATAAAAAAGAGGCTTAGGAGGATTGTAATGCCAAAGCAGTTAACAATATTTGATGTTGAGCCTGTAGTAGCATTCGATACTGAGAAAGCACACATTCATCGATTAAATTCTAAAGTTCGTTTTACGGATGTAGTTGTTCAAGTACCAAAGCAAGTAAGAGCTACTGATGAATTAAAACCAACAACAGCGCCAAATGATCAGTATGAATTATTTGAGGAATATACAATTGGAATTTGGAGATTTAAGCGAGTGGAAGATAAGCAGTTCGATTGGGAAGAAGCGGAGGAGCTTTGCAAGTCTGCGAGAGATAATAAAGAACCGATTTCAATACGACTTTATTTATCATTAGAACAATCATTTATTCCCGATAATGTTGTGGAATATCTATAACAAAATAAAAAAGTCGAGATTGCTCCCGACTTGCTTCGACAAAATAATCATAACATACGGGAGTGGTCTTAATGGGAATTATTAAAGAAAATCTTGTAGAAATGAAAGCTGAAATAGATTTGAAAATAAACGGAATATATGTTGTTAAAAATGGTCAGGTTCAACTAATAGAACCACCCCAAGGTGGATTTGGTGAACAATCATTTGTATATCAAAGTGGGAAAGTAATTCGTATGGAAGAACGAAAAACACAGTTACTTTAATCAAATTTGAATTTTGTTAAGAGATGAAATGTTGAACAAATGTGAATGATTAGATGATACTAAGGTAAAAGAAAAAGAACCCTTTATAAGGATTCTTTTGGGGAGTCAATCTAACATTCACATTCGTAATCATGGTAATATTCATCGCACGAATCATTCCTATCATTGCAGCAGATACAAAATGTCTTTTTAATCAATATTTCAATGAAATTAAGGAAATCGGTATTATTTGTGAGAGTAAGGCTTTGAAAATCTTCTACTTGAAATACTCTTGTTTCATTTGTAGCAAGAGTCACGATAATTGGTGTAGTAGATTTTCTTGTTTGAATAGTGACTTCGATGGGGGAGACATCTTCGGGAACAGATATTTGAAGTAATGTTTTGTTGTGATTATTAGTGAAATCTTCAAAAACTCTTCTTGAAGTGTTAGGGGGTACGATAATAGTTAAAGGTGCATTTTCGGTTGGGGTAGTTTCTGAACCAGCTACAGTATGAGTTTCGATGAAACAGTTATCTTTTTGATAGTGAGAATTTGATTGTTCTTTATAATACTTGTTGCGAGAATCATTTTGATTATTGCAACAGATACAAAATGTTTTTTGAATGAATATACCAATATTGCTATTGATATTAGTATTATTTGTGAGAGTGAGGCTATGGAAATCCTCTACTTGGAATACCCTGGTTTCACCTGCAACTATTGTTACATTAATCGGCAGACGAGAACTTCTTGTTCGGATAGTTACTTCAATTGGTTGGGAAGTACCGGGAATGCGAAGATCAAGTAATGTTTTATTGTGGTTATTGGTGGAATCTTCAAAAGCAGTTCTTGTAGTGTTAGCTGGTACGTTGAAATTTAAAGCTGTATTCGAACCAGTTATTGTATGGGTTTCGATAAAACAGTTATCTTTTTGATGGTGAGTGTACAATTGTTTTTTATAATACTTTTTACCATCTTTATAAAAATAATCAGCCATACTTATGTCGCTCTCCTTTCTTTGAGATATCTATATATTTTATTAAAAAAAGAATAGAGTGCTTGTACACAATAAGAAAATCCGCTCTTGTAATTAATTAATTAAAAACATTATTTGATATGTAAATGTAAGAGCACTTCGGGAAAGTGCTCTGTAAAGACTATTCATTCTAAAAAGAAAAGGATATAAAATATTCTATAAATTTATTTTTGATTTTTGGTGTATTCTTTGTATAAAAATTTCATTGGAAACTTAAAACTAGATGCCATAATAGCACCTAGTTTTAAAGGAGTACTGATACTAGTTTAATTTGATAATGTTTAATTCTAAAGCATTTATTCCATTATCGCATGTACGAATGTCTTTTTCGCCTACAAAGCTATTATTGATAAGTTGAAGTGTTGAGTTGGCTGGGACTGATAAAATAGTGTCCCCAATGAGTTGAGCACAATCTACATCCTCTGGATCTAGTATTGAAAGGCCGAAAGTAGCTTTGAAATTTGGAATCAGACTGTTATTTAATAGTATAGAAATGGTAGGCGAATAAGGGAATGTAAGGGCTACAGTCAAGTTAATCGAGGAAATGAAAGTAATTCGATAATCCCCAGCTTGTGTGATATTAATTGTGGTTGGATTTAACAGAGAAATCCCCCCTACCATAGGGTCAGCCTGATCAAAAGAAAAAGGGGATTCGAAAGGGACTGTAATGATTTCTGTTTGCCAAAAAGTTCCGTAAGCTACTGATAGTAATCCAGTGGGTCCAGTGGGTCCAGTCGGCCCAGTCGGTCCAGTGGGTCCAGTCGGCCCAGTCGGCCCAGTTGGTGCAGTAGGTCCAGTGGGTCCAGTCGGCCCAGTCGGCCCAGTCGGTGCAGTAGGTCCAGTGGGTCCAGTCGGCCCAGTCGGTCCAGTCGGTCCAGTCGGTCCTGTAGGTAGTGTGAATGGTGGAACAGGTGGTAAAGTGGGTCCAACTAAATTAGGGTTTATTGCAGCAGAAGATAAAAACTCGTCCATTATATTTTCACCTCTGAATAGTTAGTATTACTAATAGTAAATGCAGGGATAGAGAAAAGCGAAATGGACAAGTGAGGAATTAGACAATGGAATTTTCATAAAAGCGTTATTTTATTATAGGAAAATAGGTGACTCAGCAAGTGTGCCAGCCGAGTCACCCAGTACTATCGATCCAAATAATGTTCTTTTTCTATATGTATTTATGTTGAGTTCCTAGAGGCTAGCTCAAAAACCACAGTTAAAGGACAAAGAAAATCATTTTAGAGAGTATTAGATTTTATTATGTTAATGCTACAACAGCAAGAGTTAAGCCCAACGTATTTAATGTATTAGAATATGGTCCTACATTAACAGTAAGAGTACTTGTTATACCTGAAGGTGTAGTGAAAATTGCGGGTGCTGATACAGAAGTGAATCCTGCAGTATATCCTAGAGAAGTACCTGAGCCAATGATTGGATTATTATTCAGATACATAGTGATACCTGCCGAATTACCTCCTGGTTGAATAATAACTTGCACTTCATAGATTGCCAAATAGGTTCTTCCACCTTCAAGTAAAACAGTTGTTGGTGGTGCGAATGAGATTGCTGTACCATTAGAATTTACCACGGTATCTAGTGGGATCGCAGAATTTACAGAAACTATTGTTGGGGTAGTTTGAACAACATTTAAACTGTTAGCCGTGGGGGATGGACAAGTGCAAGGTTTGTGAATTTTAGAGTTGTTATCATTTTGGTAATTCACAAATAATCAAACCCCTTTGTGTAAGATAATTTTTTATCTCATATAAAACGTAGCTTTTTTGTGTATCTATGTTATTTTTAATAAGTTTATAAAATTTAGCCGAATAGTATTGGTCAGTCAATTCTTAAAAGTATTTGATACTGTAGGGATTTCAAAGTGCATTCGATAAATATATATGAATGTTTTTCAAGGACATTACTGTAAGTTAGGAAACATAATAAAATAGTTATTGTATAATGACAAAAATTAAAGAACCTGTTAGTAATAACAGGTTCTGTGTACAAGGAGTTCAAGGAATACAAGGAAACCACTCCAGGGAAACCTGTGTATTTCTTGGCTTAATAGTAATGTATTCAAAATAAGCAAAAAAATGAATGAAAGTTAAGTAAAAGTTTTTTATGACCAAAAATAAAATAACCCGCTATTTAAAACGGGTTATTTCAATGAGGTGTACAAGGAATTCAAGGAAACTGGACCAGAGAAACCTATGAAATTCCTTGTGATAATAATGTATGCAAAGGAATCAATAAGGTTGATGAAATTTAAACAGAATTCTTATTTAATAAAAAAACGTGTACAAAAAATGTACACGATTATATAAAAATTATGTCTTGCGTGCTCATTGCATTCTATGTTTATTGTATGTAAAACGTGATACATTGCAATACATTAAAAGAGCACTCTTAAAAGTGCTCTCTGACCAAAACTAATATTGAAAAAGGATTCCCAAGATATTATATGTATGTTTTTTAGCTATGTGTAACTTTAAAACAAAATCTTTCTTTTACACAACAAAGCAGCTAGTTAATAAAACTAACTGCTTGTTGTACAAAAGAAACGCTGCGCTTACAGAAATAGTTTGTAACCTTAAGTTACAAAAATAGTATGAACAGGGTTAAAAATGTTATTCAGAAATGAAAGAAAACAAAATAAAAAAGAGCACCATGCATAAGTGCTCTTTAAGATAGGAGGTAACACTTTGAGCTGAATGTTTAGGTTAAAATTATATGGCGCAGAAAAGAAATAAGACCTAAAACTTATTTTCAACTCAATACAAAAGAGCAGCTAGCAAAAGCTAACTGCTTGTTGAAAAAAGAAATCTACACCAGGTTATTTACTGCCAGAGTTTCAAGAAATAAATGATTAAATTAATTTAATTTTTCAATTACAATCGAAGCATTTATATTTGTTTGTGTTCCACCTGCCAAAGTCTGTAAAGTAACTGCAGCAGCGGAAGTATGATTATTAAGGGTAATAATATCACCTGCAGCTAAAGAGAGAATTGTTTGCCCATTGTTTTGCTGAGTTCCTGCACCTGATCCATAAACTGCGTTGGTAACTGGAGCACCATTTAAAAAGAGCGTAAATTGATTAGGTTCAACTCCTGATACAGAAAAAGAAATCTTATAATCTCCTGCATTAATAACCATAATCTGAGAAGTTCCAGGAGTATGAGTAAAACCAGGTGTCATTAAACCATTCGAATTAAAAAGAATAGGTGCTTCTAAGGCAACAACTTGAGCTGCTGTATTGAAAATATAAGCGTATTGAGATAATCCAGATACTGTAAGACCGGTAGGCCCAGTAGGTCCGGTAGCTCCAGCGGTTCCTGGTAATCCAGTAGGCCCAGGAATGCCTTGGATACCTTGGATACCTTGGATACCTTGAAGCCCAGTTGGGCCAGTCGGGCCGATAGGTCCAATAAGTCCTGGATCACCTTGAATACCTTGGATACCCTGAATTCCAGTCGCCCCAGTTATTCCAGTGGGTCCAATAGGACCAATAGGCCCCGGATTACCTTGAATCCCCTGAATCCCTTGACTTCCTTGAGGTCCAGTGGGGCCAGGAATGCCTTGGATACCTTGGATACCTTGAAGTCCGGTTGGTCCTGGTGATCCAGTAGGTCCAGTGGGGCCAGTCACTCCGGTTGGTCCTGGTGGTCCCCCGGAAGGTCCAGTCGGGCCCGTTGGTCCTGGTGGTCCCCCGGAAGGGCCGGTCGGGCCAACAGCTCCAGAAGGTCCAGTTGGACCTACAGAACCAGGAATGCCAGGAATCCCTTGAGGGCCGGTCGGGCCAGGAATCCCTTGAATGCCTTGAATCCCAGGAATCCCTTGAATGCCTTGAATCCCTTGAATTCCAGTGACCCCCGTTATTCCAGTCGGTCCAATAGGACCTTGAATGCCAGGCTCGCCTTGGATACCTTGGATACCTTGAATTCCAGAAGGTCCAGTTGGACCAATAGATCCAGAAATCCCAGGAATCCCTTGAGGTCCAGAAATCCCTTGAGGACCAGTAGGTCCCAGGTTACCTTGAATTCCAGTAGGTCCGGTAGGTCCGGTAGGCCCGGTAGGTCCCCGAGGTCCACCTGAAGGTCCGGTAGCTCCAGTAGGTCCCGAAGGCCCAGTAGCACCTGTTAATCCAGTAGCCCCGATTTGAGGCAACGGAAGGGCACATGGAAATGGGATGTGACATTTCTTTTTAAATTCACTCATTTTTACACCTCCGTTATAAACTAACTAGCCAATTTATATTTATACTTTAACAACTTATGAGCAAGCAGACATATGGGTGTAAGGAAAAACTATAAAAATTACATGAAAGGTTTTAAGAGCAAGCCTCTATTTTACATTCCATACCAAAAAGAGCACCATATATAAGTGCTCTTCTGACTAAAACTCTTAATGTAAAAGAGTATGTGATACCAAATGTAATTTTTTTATGGACGTGAAGTATTTGAACGAAAACGCTATTTGGCACAACAAAGCAGCTAGCTGAAGTAGCTAACTGCCTGCTGTAAATACTATTCCACATGGATACGCAAATTGTAACTACAAGTTACAGTTATAGTATAAACAGATTTGAAAATGTTATGCATGAAAGAAAACTAAACAAAAATTTCATTTTATAGAAATAAGGAAACTAAAAAGAGCACCATGCATCAGTGCTCTTTAAGATAGGAGGTAACACTTTGAGCTGGATGGTTAGGTTAAAAGTATATGATGTAGAAAAGGAATAAGACCTAAATTTTATTATTAACTCAATATAAAAGAGCAATTAGCTTTTGCTAATTGCTCGGCTCAAGGTAATAGACATAGAGTGGGTATTAGTAAAATTGGCTATTCACGAGCCTGTTTACAGTGTAACCAAGATTTTTAAATGTATTCCCTCTTTAAAAACCTTATTCAAACAGTGTTATTTAAAGAGGGAGTGGAGTAATGAAAAAGAATACTTTCCCTTTATACATGAGATGATTTTTTAATTCTCAATATTATATGAGTGTTAAGACAAAAATGTGTAATTAAAAGAGCAGCTAGCAAAAACTAACTGCTCGCTTCTCCAAGGGGGAAAGGAGAAAAGATTACCGTGTCATCTACATTATTGACGGAATATTGAGTTTTATTCAGGGGAGAAAAATTTATACATTTAAAATTAACATATGCATGTTTGAAATATGTCAGAGTTACTTATAAATAATCATAGCTTTAACGATTTCATAATAGTACTTTTTCCATGTTATTGTTTGTTTGTTTTCAGTAGTTAAAGTTAAAAGAAATTTAATCATTATATCATCACCCTTTCTTAACTTTAATTTTATAAGGAAATATACAAATTTAACATTTTATATGTAATTAATATGAATATTTGTATTTTCATATGAAACTAATAATATCTATTTAGTTATCGAATGGAAATATCCAAAAAAGTTTGTTAACATGGAAATTTTTTCAGATTATTTAACAAAATAATCCTTTTAAAGTGAAAGCAAACAGAATAAAGTCCGGCTAGAAAACTAGAGGACACCAATTCATTAAAGTAGCCATTAAAGCTGTTTTAGGAATAGGTGTCCTTTTTATTTTGAAAAGGGAGATGGGGAAATATGAAGGTACTAAAGGACCAATTACGTGAGTGGAAAAAGCAATCGAATCAAACAAAAAAGAAAACTAAGAAAAAACAGAAAGAGAAATTTAGTATTCGTGAAATTGAAAATTTAATGGGGATGCATAGACCTTGTTATGAACGTAGACGTGGAGCGTTAAGACAAAAGTAATAAAAAATAAAAAGGAGTGGTCTTGAATGACTAAACAATTATCTTTCTTACCAAAAATTGATAGAACATCAACACAGGAAGAATTAGAAGGTGTGCTGGAAAGCGTACGTATACATAGGCAATTTGGAATGATACGCAAAGAAATGAAAGTCACTCCTTCTTATGAAATGCGTGAGCACGGTCCTACACATGCAGTCGGTAAGCCGTTAGAAGATGTTGCTATAGCAAATATCCAACAAAGTAAGCGAGAAGAGTGGCTTGAAGGTATGTCGTTACGTATTGATCAGTTTCTAAATCGATTAGGAAATGGACGTGCAGGAAGTATTCAAAGGGATATTATTTGTAAACGTTATTTAGAAGAAGAGGATATGTGTGATTACATGGTTTATAACGAAATCGGAATGTCAGAGCGTACATATCGCCGTTGGAAGTCTAAAGCGTTTTATAAACTTGCTTTTGCACTTGGATTAGAAGTTTACGAGACAGAAGAAACTGGAGGTAATGAATAATGAATTTTGTTCAACCGATACGTGATCCAGAGCAAATACAACAGCTAAAAGAGTACTTTAAGGAAAAAAGTTTACGTAATTACATTCTCTTCATTATGGGTATTAATACAGGTCTTAGAATCTCAGATATTTTGAAACTAAAAATAGGGGATGTCAAAGGCAGTCATATATCTATGAGGGAAAAGAAAACAGGGAAACAAAAAAGAATACAAATTACTGCAGCACTGAAAAGAGAACTTAAATGGTTTATTGAAGAAAGAGAAGGCAGTGAGTATCTATTGCAAAGTAGACAAGGAAAGAATCGTCCTATTGGTCGTAGCATGGCATATAAGATATTAAGTGGAGCGGCGGCAGAATTCGGATTAGATGAAATAGGCACACATACCTTGAGAAAGACGTATGGATATCACATGTACATGCAAACAAAAAATATAGCATTACTTATGGAGATATTCAATCACTCGTCAGAGAAGGTCACGTTACGTTATATAGGTGTAAACCAAGATGCAATGTATAAAGCAATGACTAGGTTTAAAATCTAAGTATTGCTTATATCTTTTAAATCTAAAGGTATCGTAGTATTTTGAAAAAAAACACGTTAAAAGTATGCAAGATTTTATACAGTTTTTCGGCTAATCCAGTAACAAACAAGAACCCTAAATCCACTTAAGGATAGGAATGTATAAAAAGATTCATAGGGGTATAGAAAAAGGCGGATTTCTTTTGAAAGTAGGGATTCGCCTTTTTCTTGCTACCGATAATGAGACGTTATGTTAACTTTACATGTATATGTTTATACATCAAAACTCCTCAGACAGCGTTTTCCCCACATGGTACAATTAGGAAAAGGAGGAGGACTTCAAAATGATTTTAGAAGCAGTCATGTTGCAAGTAAAAGACGGTATGGAGACGGAGTATGAATGGGCATTTAAGCAAGCATCTTCAATCATCTCTTCCATGCAAGGATACAAAAATCATGAATTACAACGCTGTATAGAGCAGAAAGGAAAATATTTGCTCCTTGTGCAATGGGAAACTTTAGAAGACCACACGATAGGATTTCGTCAATCTGAACAATATCAAGAGTGGAAAGCATTATTGCATCACTTTTATGATCCATTTCCAACAGTTGAACACTTTGAGCGTGTAGAGTTATCACGAAACTGAACTTGACCGTCTATTAATACTTGAAGAGTAACTTCCAATAACGAAAATTATGTAAATAAGCTGTCCATATGGGCGGCTTATTGGATTTTTTACTTAAAGTGTTTTTCTTCAAAAATGCTGGTGGCACCCCTATACAGTTACTCATAAATTTCGTACTGTGTAACTCAAAAGAGAAAGTTTAATTCAGTCAATGATAGCAAGGGATTCAGCGATAGGGTCAGTTACACACAATATAAGATATGGGTAACTGACAAGCATAAAATGATACGGTTTTGTATATTAGTTAATTATACTTGATAAGAGGTGATGATGGATTGGCCTGCGAAGAGCTACTGTGTGAATTGGTTGAGTATAAAATGTTACAGGGCGAAAAGCCGAACCTATTAAGAATAAATCCAAATTATTATAGAATGATATTAGAGGAATTGGCTTATCCAGAGTGGCTAATTAGAAAAAAGAAAAAGGTGAAAAATCATGGTTTACTTGGGATTAGAATAGAAATTACAGATCAAATTGAAAAATTTGAAATGAGAATAGTGAAAGAAGTGGCAGAGTCGTGACCGTTTTTTGGCAGGAAATGTACCGGTTATTTTGGAATTTCCGTGTTATATTTGTATTGTGAGAAGTGGCGGAAAACATAAATCACAAGAATGCCTTTATAATTCGATATCTAAACGACCCATATTGACGGCATACTAAAATCCGAAACCAGCAGATGGTACTGATTGAATGTAACGTTAATATAGAGGAGAGCTTTTGCTCTTCTTCCAGTTACTTAATAGTGTATTAATAGATTGATACTTAATATTAGGTGATTGGAAGAAGGATAAAACTTCATTTACCGTAATTGAAGTACAAATTAATAATTTATATCAAAGCGTCCATTCGTGCGCTTTTTATTATTTGTGTGGGAGGTAGAATTTATATGACGGAAACACATTTAAGTGATGAAATTCCAGGGAAACATTATAGAAGAAGCTAACAAGCTGCATAAGTAACTCGGATTCAATGTAGATTTAGAGTTGCTTATATTAGTGCAGAAAAGATTATTGATCGTCTTGAAGAGAATAGAGTTATTGGTCCGTATGAAGGAAATAAACCAAGAGTAGTATTAATTAAAGAGTAGCATCCAAAACGGGTGCTTTTTTCTTTGTTATATAGAAATTACACATTAAACGTATTTAAATACTGTCTTAGGTATAATGTGAATTGACTCATGGTACAGATAACAGATATTTTTCTATTTAGATTAGATGTTAAATGTACCGTGAAACTCTTGGAAATACAATGCCGGAAAAAGATAATGATATTGGTATATTACGGGAGAAGGCGGAATTGTAGGAGTAAAGGGAATGTGCCCAGGTTGCATAACATATTGACCATATGAAGGATATTGAGGTAAATGTTGCCAAGCAGAAGCTGGAGCTACAACAATCCTCATCGGTAAAGGATTCATAATATAATCACTCCTAAAGTAGTATTCGTGTAATAGGGTATGCGCTCACTGAATATAGATGTGCACAATCTAGGCCTATAAACATAATAATTAACGAACAGAAAATACGGTTACTAATCTTATGATGTGTCCATTATGGATGTTTTATTTTTAGAACAAACATGTGTATAGCAATTAGAGCAGGCGCTGCCGTGATCTGGGTGGCGTCTTGTTTGTTGTTAAGGAAAGATAAGCGCAAACGTGTTGCATTTATTATGAGGTGATACATATGGAATTAGAATTATTAAATGATTTAACAGCAGAGTTAAAGACAAGAGTTTTATCTGATGCAGTTACATGGGAATTAATTAATGTTATTGTATTGGATCATTTAGAGAGAATGACAGATAAAACAAAAATGAATGAAATGGGTATAGGGATGTATGGTGTTAAATGGGAAGATGTTAATTTGAAGCCATATGCAGCGTTAGATAATGTTATTGGTGTTAATGATGCTCATCTTATTAGCGGCCTTTCTCCTGGTCATATAAAGAATCTATGTGCAGCAGGTGCTATTGAATCTAAAAAGATCGGTGGAACCTGGGTGATAAATAGAGAGCGGTTTGAAGAGTGGTTCAAGTGTTCCTGTAAAAACGAAACAAACTCAACACAACCCAAATATTGTAAGAGGTGATAATAGTGCCAAATGTACATTATACTGCTCATGCAAATAACGAAAGTAAAGATGCTACAGAATACGTAAATGCACTAGCTTATATATCTACTTTTTTACTAGCTTATTCAGATCAGAAGGTAATCGGTAAATTATTAGCCCAATCTAACGAAAAGGAATCTGAACTAATTAAAGGGATGACGAGTGGATTGCAACTTATTTTGTCCGAAAACTAGTGTCTCAAAAACAAAACATTATGAGACACTTAATATATGGGCCTTAAAACCTATAAAAATGGTATAACAAATGTCTCAAAACTATGTCTCAATTAATAATTGATTTTGATACAGGAATTTGATACACTTTTTATATCAAATAACAAGGGATGATGGTGCATGATATTCGGATATGCTAGGGTTTCTACTAAAAAACAAAATTTAGATATGCAATTGGATGAATTAAACCGTTATGGTTGTGAGGAAATAGTTACAGAAAAAGAAAGTGGAGCGAAAAAGGATAGAAAAGAGCTTCAATTATTACTTGGAAAACTTCGCAAAGGTGATACATTGGTTGTTTACAAGTTAGATCGTTTAGGAAGAACCATGCACCAGTTAGTTAATTTATTGCAAGAATTTAATGATAAGGAAATTCACTTTGTTTCTATTAAAGATGGTATTGATACATCTACAACAATGGGAAGGTTTTTATTTCATATATTTGGTGCAATGGCTGAAATGGAACGCGAGGTTATTAATGAACGTGTTGTTAGTGGTGTGGCTGCTGCAAAAGAACGAGGAAAACAAGGTGGTCGCAAACGTGCTCATACTCCGGAACGGATAGAGGGTATGCTAAAAATGGTTGAACAAGGATTACCTAAAGTTGATGTCTGTAAGATGTTCAATGTTTCAAGGGCCACTTTATATAGATACATAAATGAAAAAGAAAAAAATACGAAAAATTTAAAGTAGCGAATTCGCTGCTTTTTTATTTTGTAAAGCGTGAGGTGGTGTAAATGGAAGAAGAAACTATAAACGTTCCTACATGCTCTGTTTGTAATGAGCCGTGCATGTGGACATTAAAAATGCCATTAACTATTACTCATTTTGATAAAACATATCTCCGTGAAGCAAATACGGATAATGCTCATATATGCATTGAGTGTTTAGAGAAGGAAGTGCAAACAATTGGATAAGGGGGCAGGTGTTATGTAATTATGGCCAGACAACGAAGTCCAGACCGTAACAAAGCGTATGAAATATTTAAAGAACATAATGGTGATATTACGAATCGTAAAATTGCCGAATTGTTGTCTACATCCGAAAAAACTGTAAGTGAAAAAACGGTTGGCGGATGGAAATCCAAAGATGGATGGATAGACAAATTAAATGGAGTACTCCATAAAAATGAACGGAGTACTCCAAAGAAAGATACGGAGTACTCCAAAAAGAAACCAGGAGCACCCAAGGGTAATAAGAATGCTGTAAACAATCGTGGCGGAGCCAAAAAGGGTAATAAAAATGCTGTTGGTAATTCCGGTGGCGCTGCTCCACTTCGTAATGGTAATGCTGTTAGTCATGGATTGTATAGAAAGTATTTGCCGCAAGAAATATATGATTTAAAAGAAGAATTAAAAGAAGCGGTTAACAACGATTCCTTAACAATCATTTGGGACAGTATTATGCTGCAGTACACTCAAATCATTCATGCTCAACGTATTATGTTTGTTAAAGACAACGAAGACATGACCAAAGAACTGCGGAAAAACAAACTTACGGAAAGTGGCTATGAGGAAGAGTGGGAAATTCAATTTGCTTGGGATAAACAAGCTAGTTTCTTAAATGCTCAATCGAAAGCAATGTCAACGCTAGTAAATCTAATTGAAAAATACGATAGATTAGCTAATACAGAAGAACAAAAACTACGCATTGAGAAACTCAAGAAAGAGATCGCTGCTATTAAAGTTGATGGTGATACGAATCAGAATACAGAAGACTGGAAAGAGTCTCTTATGAAGATAGCAGAGCGCAGACGTAAGCAAAAGGAAGCTGAACAAAATGAGTAACACAGCTTTTAGCGAATTTATGGAGATTATCGATATTTATTGGGATGATCCTGTAGCGTTTGCTGAGGATATGCTAGGTTTTTATCCGGATGAATGGCAGAGAAAAGTTCTTATGGATTTGGCACAAAGTCCAAAGGTTTCTGTGCGTTCTGGCCAAGGTGTTGGTAAAACAGGTCTTGAGTCAGTCGTTGTTATCTGGTTCCTCTGCTGTAGGCCGAATCCAAAAGTTATTTGTACAGCTCCTACAAAGGAACAGTTATTTACTGTGCTCTGGGCTGAAATAGCGAAGTGGTTAGAAGGCAGTGCGGTTAAAAATCTACTTAAATGGACTAAAACACGAGTATATATGATTGGCAGTGAGGAACGTTGGTTTGCTACTGCTAGAACGGCAACAAAGCCGGAGAATATGCAGGGTTTCCACGAAGATTATATGCTATTTGTATGTGATGAAGCTTCTGGTATAGCAGATCCTATTATGGAAGCTATACTTGGTACTTTATCTGGCGCAGAAAATAAATTGTTTTTATGCGGAAACCCAACAAGAACAAGCGGTGTATTTTATGATTCTCATAATCGTGACAGAGATTTATATAAAATACATAAAGTCTCTAGCTTAGATAGCCCTCGAACCAGTAAAGACAATATAGAAGTATTGAAAAAGAAATATGGTGAGGGTTCAGATGTTTGGCGTGTACGTGTACTTGGTGAATTTCCTAAAGCAGAAGCAGATGCATTTATCCCGTTAGAAATTGTAGAGCAAGCAGCATCTTGTAAAGTAGAGCCGACTGGTGAAACACTTGACTTAGGTGTTGACGTTGCGCGATTTGGTGATGATGAAACTGTAATTGCTCCAAGGATAGGAAATAAAGTCTTTAAATTATTAAACCACTATAAACAAGATACTATGGAAACTGCTGGTCATGTATTGAAATTAGCTAAGGAATACATGGCAAATTACAAGCAGTTAAAAAGAGTTGATATAAAAGTCGATGATAGTGGTGTTGGTGGTGGTGTTACGGACAGATTGAAAGAAGTTACTAAATCTGAACGATTACCATTCAAAGTATATCCGGTTGTGAATAACGGGAAACCGCTTGATGATGAGCATTATGATAATGCAGGTGCAGAAGGTTGGGCCGTAGTAAGAGATTTACTTGAAGAGAATATGAAAGCATTTATACAGGGTGAAGAACCTACAATGGAGATTCCAAATGATGAAAAAATGATTTCTCAATTCTCTAGCCGTAAATACAGAATAACAAGTAGAGGTAAGATTGCATTAGAGCGAAAAGAAGAAATGAAGAAACGCGGATTGCAATCACCCGATAGAGCAGATGCTATAGTTCTAGCCTTCTATAAACCGAAAGTAGTTATGGGTGGGAAGGTTAAAAGAGTGTAGTCGAACATTTATTGTTCGGCTATTTCTTTTGCTCTCTATTAATAGAAGAAAGGAGGACACAAACGATATGAGCAATAAGAAAACCATTAAGAATGTAAAAGTATTTGGTATTAATAAAGCAGCAGATGACCCCAAAAATAGGGAAGACAACAGTAAGCAAATGACTGTAGATCCATTCGCGCAAATATATGGCGATAAAGGGTTGGTTAAACCACCTTATGATATGTCAGTGCTGTTGGAAATAAAGGAAAGTAATCCAATCCATTCTGCTTGTATTAGCGCAAAAGTCGATGATATTGCAGGTGTTGGTTTTGACTTTGCTCCTTTTGAAGAAGTGAAAGAAGCGAACCAGGAGCAATATAAAAGGTTAAAAGAATTTATGCGGAATTGTAATCCAGAAATGACGAGTTCAGAAATTCTTAGAGCTGTATGGGATGATTATGAAACTGTTGGCTGGGGGATTATCGAAGTTGTTCGGAATCAAAAAAACGAACCATCGGAACTGTACCATATTCCGGCGCATACGGTTCGTGCTCATAAGGATAAAGTCCGATTTGCTCAAATTGTAAATAACAAAGAACGATGGTTTAAAAAGTTCAATTATCCCGATGATTTCCGTCTTGCTGATGGTAGGGCGATAAATGCAGAGGATGTTGCAGAAAGCGGAACAGAAAAAGCTGGAGAAGTAATTGTTATTCGTAAATTCGGTTCTCGTTCTTCTTATTATGGGATACCTAATTATGTTAGTTCTATCGGCTCGATAGTTGGATCTCAAGCAGTAAGAGATTACAATATTAACTTCTTTACAGGAAAGACAATTCCAGATGCTCTGCTATTTCTTGAGGGCGTTGATGAAATAGATGATGGAACGGAAAATGAACTAAAAGCATTCTTCTCTGCAGAAACAAAAGGAGAACATCATAAATTGGCCGTTGTCCCCGTACCGCCAGGGGCAAAAGCTAGATTAGAAAAAGTTAGTCCAGATGTAAAAGAAGGCAGTTTTCGTTTATATAAGCAGGATAGCGCAATGGAGATATGTGTGGCTCATCGTGTGCCGCCTTATCGTATCGGCTGGGCTATGACAGGCTCATTAGGACAAACAACCGCTAAAGAAATGAACGAGATGTACAAGCGTTCTATTATTGAGCCTGGACAAGGAATATTAGAACATCGATTAAACTATCAATTGTTCCGTGTATTTGCTGAAATACTCGGTGGATTAGATTGGCATTTCAAATTAAACGAAATTGATACAGATGATCGTGAAGCTGATATGCAATATGCGGCAGATGGTTATGAGAAACGTATATTAACACGGAATGAATCTCGTAAAGTAGTAGGTTATGAACCTGTAGCAGATGGAGATACATTCTTTGAAGGTGGTCCATCCGTTTCTCAAATAGAACCAATTGCAAAAGCTGCAGATAATGAGCAAGATAACTTAATTGCTATTAATGCATTTAGGGAAAAGCATGAAGAAGTAGAGAAAGCTATGCAAAAGAAGGTAGCGGATTTTTTTCCGAGCAGGGAAAACGGCTCTTAAACCTGCTTCCCGTAATTCGTATTAATAAAGCAGAGGAAGAGATTGATCTTGTAATTGCAGAAGCAGAAGTTGATGAATTTCTGGATAGTGTTGATTGGGATGAGGAACGACAAATGTTTGTCGATGAAGTCACGGACACACTACAGGATGATGTAACAGAGTTTGTACAGAGTACTATAGCTTCTAACGGTTTAACCTGGATGGTATTAGATCCAATTGGTGACGTTGCTGCAAAATGGGTAGCTACTTACGCTTTTGAATTAGCAAAGGGAATCCATGAAACTACTAAAGATAGATTAAGAGAAGCAATGTTAAAGAATCTTAGTGAGGGAATGGGTGTCGATGCATTAAGTGTTTCTATTGCAGATGTAATGTCAGAAGCAAGTAACTACAGAGCAATGATGATTGCACGTACAGAAACAACATATGCGATGAATTACGGCAATTTAATTGCTTATAAAGGTGCAAATAGAAACAAGAAAACATGGCTTACAGGAAACGATGAGCGTGTTTGTAAAGAATGTGGTGGTTTACATGGCGAAACGGTAGATATTGATGATTTATTTAGCAACGGAAAGATGTGCCCGCCAGCTCATCCACATTGTCGCTGCACTATGATTTCAGAAGAGTAATAAAATACACCTATTTGATTGGGGTTTCATCGTCAAAACGTATGCGGCTTTAAATTGGCTATTATGCGTTTTGACAGTGGAACCCCAATATTTATAGGGAAGGAGGTAAAACGATGGGATACGAACTAAAAAACGCCAATATCAGCTATGTTTCATTAGTTACAAAGGGAGCTAATGGTCGTCAATTCGCCATTATGAAAAGCGAATCTGCTAGACAACCAAATATATCAAAACAAGTTCCAATCCTTAAAACAGAGGAAGAGAAGCAGCTTGTTACAGGTGTGGTATATGAACCAGATGTAGAAGATTCACACGGGGATAAAATGACCGCAGAAGAAATTGAAAAGGCTGCTTATACCTTTATGGAAAATTACCAGCACATCGACAAACAGCATGATGAAATCGCTGGTAAAGGGACAGTTGTTGAAAACTGGATTGCTAAAAGTGATATGACAGTAGGCGAACAGGAAGTAAAAGCAGGAACATGGCTTATGACAGTTCGCGTTGATGATGCAGATACCTGGGAAGAAATTAAAAAAGGTGAAGTTACCGGTTTTTCTATGGGTGGCTTTGGTGAACGTGTGGAAATCGCGAAGGCAGAAGATTTTACTCATGAAGATAAAGGTCTTATTCGAAAAATGCTAGATTTCGTTAAAGGTGAAACTCACAAAATCGCAAAAGGCGAAGTAAAAGACCGCTTTATTGATGAAAAACAAAAGCGTGATTTACGGGCTGTTTTTAATTTGTTTGAAGATGTGTTCTATTGGGAGATTTGGGAAAGTAATCCCGATATCGACCGTATGGCAGCTGCTCTTGACGATATGAAGGACATACTTTCTTCTATTAAAGGTGGTTATACCATTGTGAAATCAGAAAACAGTGTACAAGCAGAAAGCATTGTTTTAGAAAGTATTAAAAAAGCGGGGAAAGTATTATCCCAAAAGAATCATACAAAATTAGATGAAGCATTAGCTTTAATTACTGAAATAAAAGAAGCTGCTTCGCCACAGGAGGAAGAGGAAATGAAAGCAGAAGATATTGCAGAGATTGTTAAACAAGCAGTAGAGCCACTAGCTACTAAGTTAGATAAGATTGAAAAACAAGTGAATGGTGAGGAAGTAGAACCGACACCAGAAGAGCAAACAGAGGAAGAAAAAGCTACAGCAGTTATTCAAAAAGCACTAGAACCAATTACAAAGCGACTTGAAAATATCGAAAATGCCGCTTCTATCCGTAAAGGTTTAGATCCAGATGAAGAAGTTACACCAGGACAACAACAAATTAAAAAATCTAAATGGACAGGATTGAACCTGTAAGGGGAGGATTTATCATTATGACAATGACTAACGCACAATTATTAAAACGTTTAGATCGTATTGAAAAGGCAGCAATGACAACAAGTGGAATGAATGCAGGATTATTAAATCCAGAACAAAGTAAAGAGTTCTTCCGTATGGCATTTGATACAACGCCATTCTCACAATTACACCGTAAAGAAATGCGTAAAGCAAAACAAGGTGAATTAGATAAAATTGCAATTGGTGGCCGTATCTTACGCAAGAAAACAGAAAATAGCGATGATAATTACCGCGCAGGTGTTCAAACTTCTAAAATTGAGTACAATACAAAGGCTATTCGTTTACCTTGGGAAATTACAGAAGAATTACTCCGCGAAAATATTGAAGGTGAAGGGTATGAAGATACTGTAATGGCTCTTATGTCTACACAATTAGGTATCGATTTAGAGGATTTACATTGGAATGGTGATACAGAATCTTCCGACGGAATGTTATCTATCAATGATGGATGGTTGAAAAAAATCAAGAAATCAAAAGAGTCTCATATTGTCGATCATGCTAAATTGGTAACTGGTACAGGTGAAGCTGCTGCGGCAAATGGATTTGGGAAAGGTTCTATCTTTGCTTTATCCGGTGCAATGCCAAATAAATATAAAAACAGCAACCTACGTTGGATTATGTCTCCAAGCCGTAGAGAGAAATGGATTGAGTATTTAACAAATCGTCCTACTGGTGCTGGTGATGCTGCGTTACTTGGAGCAGGAGATCAAGTTAATAAACCAATGGGATACGGAATTGTTACGGTTCCATCTTTAGAAGACGATGTTATTATTCTTGCAGACCCTAAAAACTTTATTGCAGTTAATACATAAGACACTCGTGTTCGTAAAACTACAGAAGGTAAAACTGCAGTAATGGAAGATAAACGATTCTATGTAATTCACTTTGATGATGATGCTGTAATTCAAGAAATGGATGCAGTAGCAATCCTAACAAATATTCCGGATGCGTTTGGAGCTTAATATCCAGGCGTATTTTTTATGGGAATAAACCCTTTGTTATTAGGGTTTTGAATGTATACTTTTTTAATATTTTCTTGTTTTTAATGGAATACGAGATGGAACCAATAAAACCAATAATACGAATGTAAACTTTCATTGATTAGTTTACATTCGTATTTTCAATGAGAAAAAACACAGCAATGACCTAGGCTATATTGTGAATGCTCATAGTACTATATGTTGGATATCAAAAACGTGTTAAAAAGTAAACTTTTAATAATTAGTTTACATTCGTGAAAGGGGTGTTAATTATGAAAGTAGTTACGCTGCGATTAGGTGGTACTTATACCGCTTATGGACAAAAGTTTAAGAATGGCCAAGAAGAAACAATAGCAAATGATAAAGCTGATTATCTTGTAAGTACTGGACATTTTGAACTTGTAAAAGAAGTCGATAAGAAGGAGAAAGAAACATAATGGATATTACCGTGCAGGACATTAAAGACCGTGTAAATGTGCAGAAAATGCCCAATACGGTTATTCAAGAACTAATAGATTACTATGCAGTTATTACTAAGAAGTATTTAAGAGTTAAGCCGGAGAATCCAATGAAAGAAATCATCCAAACAAGTAAATTAGCTTGGCTTTCTTTTCCTGCTGAATCTATAGCAAAAGTAACTCATGTTAGTTCTAAACAAGATATGACCGATTCTATTACTGTAAATGGGCGTATTGTTTACGGTTTATCTGAAAATCAGTTATATGAATTCGAATATAAGATACAAGATTATGATGATCTGCAGGTACTTATGAAGAAATGTATTATTGATTTGGTTGTTTCTGCAGTAGTTCGTGCTAACTTACTACGAAAAGGTATGAAGACATCGGAGAGTATTGGCGATTATTCGTACCAGATTAGCCCAGAAACACTAGATGAACCAGCTACAAACAATAAGATACTCAATGGTTTAAAAGGCTTTAGAGCAAGAGTTAAGCCGGTGATGGCCACATGAACGAAATGTATTTCGATGATGGTGGAATGGATGATTTATATATTCATGAGGTAGTTGTAAAACGAAAAATGAAAAAGAAACAATCCTCTGGTAATTATGCAGAAACAGAAGAAGACATTTATGAGAATATGACTTGTCGTGTAACTACTAATTCTGCTGCTGATAATGAGAGATTTAAGCGCGATAAACAAAATTTTGATACAACCTTTAAGATATATGCACCTGCTTCTTACATAATTAAACCCAATGATCTTATTCATTTCAAAAATGAAGATGTGGGCGTTGATTATACATTTGAAGTAAAAGGAGAGCCGCGTAATCCTGCATTTATGAATCATCACATTGAAATTTATTGCGAAAAGGTATGATTCTATATGGCGAATTCAGTAGAAATTGAGTACTCAAGTAATATGGAGCAAGTAAAGACACATATTAACGCTATGTGTGTTGAAAAGGTCACAACAGCATCTATTCATTTACAAAATCAAGTTAAGAAGAACCTCACAGGCAGCCGTAGCGGTAAGCAATACAAAATACCTCATACGAGTCGTAAATATACTGCTTCTAAACCAGGTGAAGCTCCTGCCGTTCGTACCGGTGATTTATTAAATTCGATTAAGTATAATGTCAAACGATCACAATCGGAAGTGTTAGGCGCAGTAGGAAGTGATTTAAAAAAAGCAATTTGGCTTGAAACTGGTACAAGTCATATGGAAGCCCGTCCATTCCTATTAAAAGCGTTTGAAAAAGAACGTAGAGAACTTAAAAGAATGATGGGAGGGTAATAGATGTCTAACGCTATTGCAGCTATTAGAATACTTGTAGAGAACGATGAAATAATAAAAGCTAATCTATCAGAATATGGTGAAGGCGAGGATAAAGGGCCTGCCCTTTCATTCCAAACTGCACAAGATGATATGGAAATGCCTTATGTAGTTATGAGAATTGAAGCAGATAATCCGGATGATGTTGAAATTATAGATCGTATGATTCTAAATTTCGATGTGTATTGTGATAATGGGGATTATGATAAGGCAAAGTTAATTGCTACGCGTATTGAGAAGTTACTAGATAGAGAAGTTGGTTTAAAAGATGATGGGATACTTTCTATACATCGTGCAGGGAAACTGCCGGTACCGGATGAAGACCCATCTATCATTCATATAAATGCGAAATTTCTTGTCCGAACCATGCGAACGGACTTGTATTAGGGGGTAGGACAAATGAGCTGGAAATTAATTAATGGTGTCCGTGAAGGGACTACAGATAATTTTGTTATCGGTCCTGGTGTCATGTACAAAGGATTTAAAAGTGTAAAAGAATTAGGTGAGCTTGTAGGAGCGACTACAGGCGGAACTAAAGTGGGTTTTGATCGTGAGTATTATGATGCAGATATTGATGGTGTGCTAGGTAAAATGGTGCGTGGTAAGTGGTTATTAAAAGATGAACCGCATGTAGAACTTACATTAGTAGAGTTCACAAAAGAAAACCTGCAGTTAGCTTTACCTGGTATGACGGTAGATAGTACAACTGAAGAAGATTACGATATTATGAAACCTTCAAATGATATTCCAGATTCAAACTATCATGATATTGCACTCATTGGTATGATTTCGGGTAGTGAGCTACCAGTCATTTTTGTAATTCGTAATGCAATGGTAGTTTCATCTATTGAAGTAGATCTAAAAGACGGTAAAGGAACGGTTGGTTTAAAATGTAAATTTATCGGTCATTACAGTGAATCTGCACCAACTACACCACCATACGACATCTACTTACCAAAGAAAAAGAAAACAACAGTACAAAAAGCACCGGCTACCACATAAATGGTAGTCGGTTTTCTATTACATAAAACGAGCTAAATGCTAAAAGGAGAGAACAAAATGAAATCTATTTTAGAAAAAATGATGAATACCGGTACAGAAATCACGATTTTAGGGGAGAAAATATTGATGCGTCGCTTAAATGTAACGGATGTTTGGCGGTTCGCTAAGATTATTTCTAAAGTTGGCCGACATGCAATAGCTGATTTTGCAGATTTCGGTAAAGCTAAAAATGAAATGGATGAACTAACAAAAGCTGCAGAGTCTCTTCCGGAAGAAGAAAAAAACGTTCAGTTAGCTGCACTTAAAGAACAACAAAAACAAAAAGGTTTAGAGTTTGCTTTACGTGTACTAACAATGATCCCGGCTTGTGAGGATGATTTCACAGAGTTCTTTGCAAGTTTACTAAAAGCTAAGAAAGAGGAATTTTGCCAACTCCCTCCCGAAGCAATGGTTTCTGTTATTCAAGGATTACTGGAAAGTGAAGACTTAATGACTTTTTTCAACCAAGTGCAGGGGCTAGTGAAAGTTCAGAGCGAGAAATGGAACCAATCAGCAGCAGCGCCAATCCTAGCGTAAATGAAGACTCAGATGAATATTTAGAAGAAGCAGAACAAAATATGTTACGTGCTTTCGACAAGATACAAAAACGGTATGGATGGACAGATGATTATGTCTTATCAATACCGTATTCGCGTTTAATGGACCTGTTTTCTCTAATTGCACGAGAAGAGCAGCAAGAAGAACTAAATGAGTGGAAAAAGATGGCGTTCATTGGCTTTCAAACTCGTCAACTTGAAGAAGGTACTACTTTTAATGATTATCTTCAAGCTTTTGGACTAACTGACAACCAGGACGATAAAGAATCATCTTATGAAATGGGTGAAGTATGGACGAAAGAAGAGTGTGAAGCGCATGTTGAGCAGATTATGGCTCAATTCCAGGAAGACGACGATGAAGAATAAAATGGTTATCGGCCCCAGAAGGGGGTGCGTAAATGTTAGCTGAAATGTTCCAACTGTTCGGAACGATTGGTATTAAAGCAGAAGGCGCTTATAAAGATTTACAACAGTTTGAAGATCGAGTACAAAAGACTGCAAATGGAATGCATGATAAATTCCAAAAAGCAGGGGAATCAATTAGTCATGTAGGTAACAAAATGAAAGATGTTGGTACAAACATGACAACGGGCGTTTCCTTACCTTTAGCTGGTATCGGTGCTGCCGCTGTAAAAGTGGCTTCTGATTTCGATACTTCTCAAAGAAACATCCAATCTTCTTTAGGTCTTACTGAAAAAGGTGCTGAAAACCTTGGTAAAATCGCAAAAGAAACTTGGAAAGATGGATTTGGCCAAAGTATTGAAGAAGTAGATCAGTCTCTTATAAAAGTGTATCAGAATATGAAAGACGTTCCTCACGAAGAATTAGATGAAGCTACAAAAAGCGCTATGACATTGGGTAAAACATTTGATTCTGATATCAATGAAGTAACTCGTGGTGCAGGGCAGTTAATGAATCAGTTTGGTATTTCTTCAAAGGAAGCATTCGATTTATTTGCTGCTGGTGGACAAGAAGGTTTGAACTATTCAAATGAAATGTTTGATAATGTGGCCGAATATGCGCCATTGTACAAACAAGCCGGCTTCTCTGCTAACGAGATGTTTACCATTATGGCAAACGGAACTCGTGACGGCAGTTATAATCTCGATTACATTAACGATCTCGTAAAAGAGTTCGGTATTCGTGTGCAAGATGGTTCTAAAGGCGTAGCTGATGCCTTTGCAGAAATGAGTCCAGCAACTCAAAAGGTTTGGGACAATTTCAATAAAGGTAAAGGAACTTCTGCGGATGTATTTAATGCCGTTTTAGGTGATTTAGGTAAGATGGACGATAAAGTAAAAGCAAACCAACTTGGTGTTGCTGTATTCGGTAGATGATAAATTGTGCCGAAATAAAATCGCGGTATAAAGCAAAGAGGGTGCGAATCCTAATTTGAACCGAAGGATATACAAAGTATAGCCAGGGGCAGAGCATAGAAGGTGAAAAGATATAATCCTTCCACGAGACCGCGACACTTATTAGTGAAAACGTATGCCGAACTTACAGGAAATGAACTGTAAGAAGTAGAGGATAAAAAGCCTTTACGATAACACAATTGACAAAGTGGGAAGACATGGGTGCTCAAGCTGTCTTAGGTCTTAATAATGCAAATGGTGCGTTAGGCGATGTCGAGGGCACAATGGGAAAAATGCAGAAGACGCAGCAAGAAGCTTTTGGTGTTCGTTGGCAAAAGTTAATGCGTACTACAATGGCATCTTTAGAACCATTAGGACAAGCTATTTTAGATATTGCAGAAGTAGCACTTCCTCCAATTATTAAAACAGTAGAAGTTGTTGCAAAGGCATTTAGTTCTATGCCTAAGCCAATTCAAATTGGTATTGTAGCAATTTTAGGTATGGTCGCTGTATTAGGTCCATTAGTCGCCATGATGGGCTTTATGACAAGTGGAGTTGGAGCATTTGTTGGTTCATTAAGATTCCTAGTACCAATACTTACTAAAGTACCAATGCTATTTACAGGCATTCTTAAAGTCGGCCCTAAACTTATCGGTATGTTTGGTGGAATTGGGAAAGCTCTAGCGCTGTTGGGCAGATCCATGATGACCTTACTGATGAATCCCTGGACGATTGCCATACTAGCAATTGTAGGATTAGTATATCTAATTTATAAAAACTGGGATGACATCGTAAAATACACCAAGAAAGCAGTTAAATGGATTGGCGATGTCTGTTCTAAAGCTTGGGATGGTTATGTAAAAATAGTTAAATGGTATTTTAACTTGTTGAAAAATATAATCGAATTCGGTTGGAATGCTATTAAATTCATCTTCAAATTTGCATTAGATGGATTGAAAAAAATTGTAGATGGCACATGGAAATTCATTAAGAATAGTGCCCAAAAGGCAGTTAACACCTGGAAGAAAATTTTCACTACTGGATGGAATGCTGTTAAAAGAATTTTCTCTATGGCTTTAGCAATAATAAAGCAGTACGTAAAAACCGAATTCGAAAAAATGAAAAATACAATATCCAGTGTTTTTAACACGATTAAGGAAATTGTAAAAAAAGCCTGGGACGCAATTAAATCAACCTTTACTACAGTATTAAAATTCTTAAAAGATTTTGTGAAATCTTCTTGGGAATCTATTAAAGATACAATTTCTAGCGTTATGAACACAATTAAAAATGTGATTCAAACAGCTTGGAATTTTATAAAGTTTACAATCATTAATGCAGTTCGTGAATTTGTTGGGTTTGTAATTACTAATTTCAACAAATTATATAACACAATAACCGATGTTGTTGGCGGTATAAAAGAATTTATTGTTAGTAATTTTAAAACTATAAAGAAAGCAATCACTGGTGCATTTACAGGGGTTGTAGATACAGTAAAAGATGTATTCAGTAAAGTTGGTTCTATAGTAAAAAATGTAGCAAAAGATGCAGTTAGCTGGGGAAAAGATATTATTGCCGGTATTGGTGAAGGTATGTCAGGAATGGCAGATTGGCTTATAAAAAAAGCTAAAGGAGTTGTTTCGGGAATACCTAAAGCCGTATTAAAGTTCTTTGGTATTCGAAGCCCATCCCGGTTAATGATGGAATACGGGGGCTATATTACAGAAGGTCTTGGTGTAGGGATGGAAAAAATGATTCCTGCAGTAGACAAAGCTTCTGAACTATTAAATAAAGCTGTCGTACCACCTAAACCAATGAAACTA
This sequence comes from Bacillus sp. PSXD-155, assembly GCF_049310765.1. NCBI lineage: Bacteria > Bacillati > Bacillota > Bacilli > Caryophanales > Bacillaceae > Bacillus > Bacillus sp. PSXD-155. The sequence goes on from NZ_JBMOWC010000019.1 coordinate 86,848, forward strand.
GTAACCGATGTATCTAATCAAATTGGACAAATGGGCGCACGTTCTGCTGATCTAATCGGTAAAACTGCACATCCATTTGCTGGACAAACCCACGTTGAGAAGAAAACGGATAATGGCGTAACAATTCAAAATGCTACTTTTAAAGTCTCTGTTGAAAAACTACAATCTGCAGACGACTTTGTAAAAATGAGAAAGCTGCTACAAAACGTAGTTGCTGATGATCTAATGGGAATGGCGGTGCGAAATGTATGAGTATATTAAAAACATTGCATAGAAGAGGTGGTTCATACCATCTCTTAGGAAAGGCTGCAGAGTTAAAAGACACAATACGATATACCATTGATTTCTCATGGCCAGGGACATATAACTTTTCGTTTTTGTCCCAGGTTCCTATTGGTTCTGATGGCATGTTACCAGATAAGTACTTTATTGTTCGGGTAAATGGTATTGAGAGATTTAGAGCAAGAGGACCTTATGACTGGGAAGCAAGAGAAATCTTTGTAGGTGCAGGACCACAAACAATTGAATTTACAACAATCGGTTATGGTTCCTCTGACATAGCATATATACGCGACGTACATTACTATGCATTTGGGCATGTACCTAATATCGAAAAGATTGAACAAACAAAATTACCAAAATCACTAGATGGCTTAAAATTGCATAATGTCATGCATGGATACCCGCGTTCTCAAAGTGCAGGTAGCAAAGGTTGTGAAGTAGAATTCACTGTACTATTTAAAGATATCAGTTATTGGCGTGATTTCATGAGGGAAATATACCGTCCTCATATTATTACTGGTGATTACGGTACCTATGGGGGTATAATTCCGCCGAATGAAGTAGATGCAATACGAAAAGGAACGTTAGTCATAGCAAAATGTAAATTAATGTCCATGTCACAAGCAGGAGTAGGAGTTGATGGAATGTGAGAGAAGGATCTATTTCTTTAATTAGAATGTTGGGGAGCTATTTCCAAGTTGGGAATAACTCCCCTAATTTAATTGTTTATATGAAAAGAAGAGACTCTTCTTCTTACGTACAAATACAACATCGTGTAATAGGCTTAGAAGTGCAGGAGAACGCAGATCAGTTTGCTAGTACATTTACTATTACCTTTGCGAATGAATACGGTCAAATGGCTCCTGATAACTGGTATGGTAAGTTCTCTTCTATTTCAGAATGGTTTTATAACAGTGAGGTAACAAATACAAACCAGCTATATCCGCAGACTGAATTTAAAGTGTCTATTGGTTACGGTGAGGAAGCATTACCTTATATACATGGTTTTGTATCTGATGTGAAGGTAAATGCCGAAAGCGGCACGATTTCAGTTACCTGCACTACATCTTATAAGAAGGTTTTACATAAATCAGTAATCCCAACACCTGGATCAGATGAAATTGTTGCACCTACCGGTAATGTTTATGATGTTGTGAAGTTCTTCTTTGAAAAAGCAGGAGTTACATTGCACGGTAACAGAGTAAATATTCCTGGAACCAATCAGAGCTGGATTGTAGAAGGAGCAACCGGTAAGAGATTTCAAAAATGGGATGAAATTGTTCGCGATATTATAGATACCACATTCCACTATATTAAACACGAACCAGACGGAAGTTGTACATTTATGAAAATGCCAGACTATGCAATTAATGAACCTGCAAAGTTTAGTTTTAGAGAAGGGGAAAACCTTATCTCTTTAGATATGCAGCTAACTGATCAGGATATAAGTAATAGTATTGTTGTTAAATGTGGCGATTACGCAAACGGATTTCTTAATTCGTTTCTATTAAAAAATGTATCGCAGGGTGATTTACGAGAGGAAATGATAGAAGTGCCCTGGGCAACAACATTCTTTGCAAGAAGAGCGGTTGCTGCAGCTTATCATTTAAAAGCAATTCAGAAGTTCAGAACATTAACAGTAGCAGTAGTTGGTGATCCAAGGATTCAATTATTTGATGTTATTTCTGTTTACAATAGAGATTCTGGTCAACAGTGGAATTACTTTGTTAAAGGGATTAATACAATGATTTCTGCAGATGATGGATTCTATCAAACTTTAGATTTAACTGTTAACTATGGGTATGAACCTGCTCCCTATACAGATATAACCGGTATTACAGTAAATGTAGATACATTACGTTTAAAACTTTGGGATTGGGATTTAGAGGATGGCGATTTATTAAATATTTACTGTAATGATAAATTAATCGAAGAAAATTATTTCATCCGGAACAATCCAACGTATGTAGATATTCCGCTTGAATACGGCGTGAATATTATCGTATTTGAAGCAGTACGAAACCCAAAAGGGATTCTTACAGGACGTTTGCAAGTACTGGATACGCAAAATAATATCTTATTTGATTATGGTTCTCTACCAGATTTATCATTTCCTCGGGTAAATCAAGACAAAGATCACTATTATATCCAACGACCAGCAAAAACCTGGTCTGTTACGAGGGTGAACTAGGGGTGATTCTATGATAATGCAAAAAAACTTATATGATCCAATCATGTATTTGATGAAAGGATTAATCGATAGGCAAATATATACCGGTGGTAAGCCAATGCCTGGGAATGACCCGAATGACGTATTTAAAGAAGGTATGACCGAAGGATATACACTTATTCGTGACGGTGCTCGTTTATCTGCAGTTGATGGAGATAAATATCTGCACTATGACTTGGCCTTTAATGCACACGGTATGCTAGAAAAGGTTCTTGTCTCTCATAAAGTAACCGGAAAAGAGATGGAGATACAATTAATATACAATGCACAAAAACAATTAGAGCGTGTGCAGCCGAAACTTCTTAATAAAGGTAACGGTATACTTTCTGATTTACCAATTCCCGATGTGTCGTAATGATGCACGGGAATTTTTTAATACAAGAAAAAGGGTGATTACTCTTGTTTGAAACAACCTATTTAGCCGGTGGACGATTAGATCCACCCTTTCATCCAACTAAAACAGAACCATTCATACCTGGTTTCATTATGGATTCCACATCATTTAAAACGGATGAAGTGAAATATACATTGCTTGCAGATATGGAGATTTACGCAATTAGTGTTAGTTCTTCCATTTACGAATTAGATGATAAATGGGATTTAATCGTGAACGGGCAAACCGTTTGCCAAGATATTTATACAAAGCGGCTTCCGGAAGGGATGCACTTTATGGTTTATACAGCAGTTAAAGCAGGAGACACAATTGTATTTCGATTCCATAACCAAGGAATTCTTGATAAAACAGTTTGGTTTGAATTGCACTTTTTAAGATAAGGGGGCGTATTGATGAGCTTTGCTGTTACCTATATGGCTGGTGGAAGATTCGATGCACCTTACTTCCCAACAAAAACAGAGCCATTTATACAAGGGCGAAGAGTTGGTATACATGATGAAATTCATGTAGATAAGTTTTCATTACCATTCGAAACAGAAATGATTGCTTTTTCTGTTGCTGCTTCACATTACAGTGACTCGGACTACTGGAATTTATTTATTAATGGCCAACAAGTATTTAAAGAGGTTTATGTAAAAGATGTGCCGGAGGGATTTAATTTCTCCATTGTAAAACCTATACCTGCTAATGCAGAACTAAAATTTGAATACCACAATGCATCTGCAGAGAAAAAAGCCATATGGCTTAATTACCAACTATTAAGAGATTAGGAGCGTGAAATAGATGGCATACGTTGAAAAAATGTATACAGAAGGCGAATTCCAAGACGAAATTGTTAAATTGGTAATCGCTAACGGATGGAAGAAAGTAAAATCGTTTTTCAGAGCCGTTTATCCGGATTTAGACATAAAATCCGAAGATGATTCAAAGTTTGAGTTCGGCATGAGTAAGCACATGCTAGTGAAGAACAATAGCGGTTCTATTTATGGAATTGCTCAAATTTCAAAATGGTCACTTAAAAAGTCAGAGATTAAATACAACTTCACAAATGAAGAAGGTAAGAAATCTTTTGCCGAAGATGGTAAAAAACGTTTAGAAAGCGGCAGGGATCGTTCTTGTTTTTATGTTTATATGATTGAAAAAGAACCCAGCGTTGCAGATGAGGGTGTTCTTGTTCTTCCTTATGAATTTAATAAATTTGAAAAAATATTATTAGATGTGGAATTAACTAAGATAGGAATTACTCTAAAGACAAATCCAAGTGGTGTCGGTACATATAAAGTTTACTCCTATGACGAAGCAGAGACACAAGTCATGATGTCTCCTTGGGTGAAAGTAACATTACGAAATACGAATTTACAAGGTATCAATGCTCAAACAAACTGGTGGCCTGATTCATTGGTTCGAATTAATGGCCAAGTTGATGAAAGCCGTGTTGTTTTATTAATACAAGCTGATAATACACCAGCCTTTGAAAACAACGTAGTTCCAGTTACACCGCTTTATATGGGCCAATTAGAAAGTTACGCTAATGATGATACATTAGGTGATGCATTATGGGCGGGAACAGCTTTTGATACAGGTAATGAAGAAGCATCACATAAATTCGATTTTAACGACACGAAACCATATAGAAATGTAGAAAACTACATGCCTGTCATGAAGTCTTATCCACGTTCCCCTGGTAATGGTATTGATAACGTAATTATTAAACGTTCAAGATTAGGAGCAAGATACCAGGCTCATTTTATTGCTTGGAATGTAGCGCCTAATGCAATGCCACCAGATCGCGTTGGTAAAGATGGTGGCCAGTATTCACTAGCATGGCAATCGCAGGATAATGACGAATACAAATATCAATTTAACCCGTCTGTTTATAGCAATAAAGTACATACTTCTCGTGCTTATATTGTTCATCCAGATGAAGGTGTACGTGGATATTTACCTTATATGATCCTATTGTCTCCGTTAGGTCTATTAAATGGCGATAGATTAAAAGTTAGAAAGAATACTTGTCCGGATTCACACGACATTTACAAATTCTTTAATGTAGATGCTATTTCACCAATTACAAAAAGACCTGCTACGGCGTATCGTCCTGCTGGATTAGGTATTTTTGAGAAAACAGTATAAAGGAGTGTACATATATGTGGTTTGATAAAGTCGTATATTTACAAACATTACCGCAAGAATTAGAAAAACTATTTGCTGATAACGGTTGGAAACGAACGCTATTTTTCCAAATCAAGAGCGGCATTTCAAAATTTATTGATGTAAGGTTGTTTGAATCGTTAGGAAGCGATGGAGAACGTAGAAGATTCGGCATAGCAAATGCGTATGACACTGCTGATTCTGATTTCACTGATAGCCGCTTTATTTCTGCAGATTCTCCACTAGGTAAATTAGGGATGGGGGATGGAGTAAAGAAAGACTTCTCCATCCCTGTTTCTCCTGTTCTTGGCCCTTCTGTCATTGTATATGTAAATGGGTTTGAACAAGAAAAGAGTAAATATAAGGTGGATGCAACTACAGGAAAAGTAACATTTACTACCGCTATTGCAAAAGGTGATAAAGTAACATGCGAATACAGATTGGCTACCAACACATATGAGCCAAACAATGACATGCTGCTATTTACTTTCAATCGATACTTTATTGAAAAAGAGATCCTTTCCGGTGATAAATTAGGGGAATTAGGAAAAGGAAATGGAACGAAAAAGAACTTCGCATTGCCATTCCCTAACTTTGACGAAAGTAGGACCGTAGTTTACAAAGATAATACTATTGTTGATCCTAGCGAGTATTCGTTTACTGAAACAGAAATTGTATTTAAAACCGCACCTGCAGCAGATACAACAATTAAGATTAGTGGTATTTATTTCTTATTACCAAAAGAAGACGGGACACTGGATACATTAACGGCAAAAACAAGTTTCGATGTACAAAAGATGGAAAGTATTATGGGCGAAGTATATTCTACGATTAATTTTGTGAACCCATCCCCTTATACATCAATTAGTTTTACACCGGAGCAGCGTTTCTCTAAAGAATTAAATCGCGACTCTGTTGTTTATCTGTATGGGAACGCAAACAAGGACCGCTTAGTTATGTTTATGCGTGTAGATCCAACACCAAATCCAGTTCGTGCATTATTTGTTCCGTTGTATATCGGGAAATTATATACATTCGATGTTGCACCAAGAAAAAACATGATTATTTTAAGTGGCTGCAGACCAGGCGACCAATTTGTATATTCGTCAAATAAGAAAATCGGTAATGCGCCACTTGATTACGGTTCTGATACATCAAACGGAAACGAAACGGTTCAATTATCACAATCAAGCACAGGAGCCATGTACCAACATCATTATCTAGCTTTCATTACTCATGATATGTCAGTAGATAGTGGACAAGGACGCTTTAATCCATCGGTTTATAGTGGTAAATATCATTTATCTCAAATTTATATTGTTCATCCAAACGATGGATATGTTGGAAAACTAGATGATGTTTATGCAGTTCATCCAAAGAATATCCAGCAAGCTGATGAATTAGAAATTGAAAAAACAGTTGTAGATGAAGTACTTGGTCAAGGCGATGGCCATCGTAAAGTATTTCATTTAGAACATAAGCCAAAGGGCGAAACGTTAAGATTATTCATTTCATGTAAAGAAGTAGAAAAAACAGATTATGTATACAATGCAGAGGATAAGACCGTTACATTTAACGAAGCACCGGTTATTGGTTCTGAAATCACAGGCGCTTATGAAATGGCTCAATTATATCGTTATACATTACCGACAACGCCAGTTTGTCCTATGACGCAAGCGAAAGCAACACCATTTAATCCAATTGGTTTAGCGATCTACAAAGAAGATATTTAAGCATAAGGGGGTAGCAGAAGAATGAGTGAAAAAGTTTATTCTATTGCTTCCCCTTCTATATGTACCAAAGAAAAAAGTCATGTTGTTGTCGTTGGTTCTGGACCAGATCAGAATGAAAAAGTTTATTCTTTTTCTATTACACCAGCAAATACAGAAAACAAAAATGATGTTGATTATCCAATTTGCATTGCTCCTTATGCGAGATATAAGGCTGTTAAAGAAGATAACGCAGGAATAACCGCCACAAAAGTAAGAGCAAAAGGGATTTTAACAGATGTTGTAGAGAATGCATTGCGACAAATAGAGGTAGAAGCCTACATTTCAAATACAACTGATTCTGATTTAAATCGAAATATAAATGTGGCCAACATTGAAATGCAGCATTCGCAACGAATGGACAGGATTTCTGTTCAACTAATTTCTGCAGAAGAATCACCACAACACAGACGAATTTTCGATATAAACCATATCGAAGGGGTAGAGAGCGAAAAACCAAGCGAGATAGAAGCAATGGTACACGCTTCTGATGAAACAAATCTTATAACGAATGAGTATGAAGCTGCACCGATCATAAAGCAGGATTTACTAAAAGGTAAGTTACGTGAATTCGCTGCAGGTGTAGAAGTATTATCGGAATGGGTAAATGTTGCGCGTATTGTATATGGTGAAGGTTTTTATAATGAACTTATGGCCGAAAGAGTTGCAACGGATTATGAAGCTGTATCCATGCATAATGAAACGGGCGAGATTGTTACCAGGGAGCTACAAGCTACACATGCAGAGGTTACTTTATCTACTGCAGTTCCAAATATATTACCTGTATCTATTGCCGAAAATGAAACTGGTGATATACAGCAAAAAGAAATACTTCTTCATGCTCCGGCACAATTCGAATTTGGTACAAAAGAACGAGAAGTTAAAGGGATTATAGAAGAATTTGATTTGTTCAATGGTATGGGTATACCGGTTTATCTTCCGGATTATGATTTATTTGCTCGTATGCAAAGAGACATTGAAACGTCTATCGCTAAACAATATGAGTTGAATCGTGTAGAAGAAATTGAAAATGTGGACCTGCTTCCTTATGAAGATATTGAAAGTGCGTATTTAATTCGTGACATAGATGTAGCTCAAATTAACCTTGATCACTCTATTCGAGCAAAGGAACTTGCTGCAGATGTTATCGCAAGTAACGACGTAAGCAAGAAAATAAATATATTTGATTCTGAAAGAAATGAATCCGCATCATTTACAAGAACAAAAGAACAGTATATGAATGTAGATACAACACACACATTTGAACGTATCGTAGAAACACTTGATTCTGTTTACGCTGATCAACAAGAATTCGCAAATAAAGAAAATGTATTTACTGCAGCTATAGAGGTAGGACAAGAAGTTGAAAATACTTCACGGATATTATCTGTTAAAGACATTTCCGAAACTGACGATGCGAATAAATCGCAAAACATATTCGAGATACAGACAATTGTCACAGAAGAAGCAGAAAGGTTACATGAAATAAATGCCGGCATTACTGATACAGATTATTCTCATCGTATCTTCAAAGAATTACAAGGCGTATCGCCAGACGTTACATTTGCAGAAGTGAAAAATGAGTTGCAAGCAACTGTAGTTGAACTGGAACAAGCTGATAAAGAAGATACTGCAGTACTTACACATGTTGATGACATCTCTTCATTCGGATTAAAAGAACGCGTACTTATTACTGATGTAAATACTGATGAAGTTGCCAATAAAACCGAAAAAGAATTACAAGCTACCATAGAAGAGTTTGATTTATTTGAGGGCCTTGGTATTCCCGTATATCTTCCAGAATTCGATTTGTTTGGCCGTGTTCAAAAAGAACTAGAAACATGTATTGCCTTATTTAATGATTCATCTAAATCATTAAATGTGATGCAAATTAAGCTAGATAAAACAATTGAATCTGAAAAAGCAATGAAAGAACATACAACTGCAGTAATTGAAGAAGTAGCTTCGGACACTGTTCCAGTTATCTTAGATGCTGAACATATAACTTTAGACATTTCTTACAAACAAAATTCACAACAAGCTCTTATTACAGATCAAGAAGCTTTTACCGGTATACGTGAATTTGAAGGCGGAATTATCTCCGATATAACACCGGCTGATAAAGAAGTTATAACAGCCGATACAAATGTAATTGAAACAGTAGATGCAGCAAGGGAATCTGAACAATATGCAATCGTTAGTGAACATGAATTATTAGAGCGACAGACTAGCATAGAAGCTACAACTAACAAAGCAGATACATTTTATAGGGAACATGAATTAGAAAGCGTTACAGAGAAATATGAACGGTTTGAACGTACACCAGAAAGAGAATCAGTTCTAGAAGATAATGAGCTATTCAAAATGGAGAGAGTACTAGATACAGAAAAACCAGATGAATTAATAGTTATCGAAAAAGAAAATGATGATCCTAAGTTATGGCTGCGGCATAGTCGTCAATCTTGGTGGACAAATTCAAATTGGAAGAAAACAAGATAAAGAGAGGGTGATGGTATGGCGTATATAGGACAAGTACTCAAAAATCCAGAAACCGGTTGGAGACGTTATGATGATAACAATAACGTTATTACGTATGAAGGTGATTGGAGAATAGCTGAATCGTCTTACGCCGCTTATGGTAAATACCATCTTTGTAGTGGCAAATCAAAAATACGATTTTCATTTATAGGTAGTAAACTTCGGATAATAGGTGGTACTCATAGGGGTTGGACTGGTACTGTTTATGTTGAGATAGATGGTGAAAATTGTGGTACTTATACTAACTATAACCCTGCTTCATATGGGGAATATTCTATTCTCTTATACGAAAAGAACGATCTAGAGTACGCAATCCATAACGTTGTTTTGCATACAGATGCGATAAGTACTTTAGACGCTTTGGATTTTGGAGAACCAGGAGGGCTTGTCACTCCTATTAAAGTTAGTGATACTCTAAAAGAACCTCAACTTGGTTGGTCACGATTTGATGATACGGATAGTAATTTTCATTATTCTGGAGCATGGGACATATCTAAATCAGTTGAACACTATGGAGGTTCTATACACTTTTGTCCAGAAAATAACAAGCCAGCAACTGTACAATTCAAATTCTATGGGAAAGCTTTACGAATTATAGGTTTATTATCTTCTTCGTATGATGTAGGTCAAATTTCAATTGATGACATGCCATCCGAAAACATTATTTATACGTATAACCCTTTAAAACCTCAGGCACTAGTTTATGAGAAAATGGATTTAAAAGAAGATTTTCATACAGTTAAACTATCTGGTCTTAATATAAATTTTGATGCAATTGACATTCTAAAAGGAAAGCTAGTTCCTTTTAAACAAGAAAAAATAAAAGTATCCTTATACGAAAAAGAAAGCGGAAAAATATTTGTAGATGATTTTGATTCCGTAAATCCAAAATGGCTTATGTCACCATCAAATTCATTTAACAATGCTATCAAAAAAGGATTCTTACGTATGAATCATTCTGCAGATAAAGACGTTGTGCTTTTAATCGATAAACCACAAAGTGACTTTGCAATCCAGGTTATTGCGGATTATGCTCCTACAAAAGAAGGAGATGAGGGCGGCTTACTGATTTATCAAAATGAAAAGAATAAAGTCGAGTTTCTTGAATCCTATTCTGCTAATGGTTCACAAAGCAATAAAGAGTGGATGGCAATATGCAAGGAGGATCAATGGGACTTTTATACAAAGACAGATACATTTTTTGATTATGCGGATAACGATTCATTGGCAGCAAAAAGAATTGGTGTTGTTTTAAAAAGAGGAACTGCAGAGGAATTTGTACCGCTAGACATCAATAAAATTATTATGACAACAAGCAATATGTTACGTCTGCGCCAACTATATGAAAATTATAAGGTTGTATTAAAAGATACTGCAGATAATATCCTGTCTACTAACATCGTAGCTGCAGCTCATACCGGCATTGATATTCTACTTCCTTCTTTAGAGTTTGAGGGAATCATAGAAATATATGACGAGGAAAACGAACTGATAGCAAAGAAACAAGCTACCTTCTATGGTGGGGATATGTATTGTATGGGTTCATCCCTACAAATCAAAATGAATAGCGCAGAATTAAATACAACGGATCCAACGAATTTAGGTTACATGGTGAATAATGAACGTATTGTAAAAATGACAATCGTAAATGACAACATCGGTGCTGCTACAAATATAAAACTATCCATTCAACAGTACATGGAGAAAGTCGGTTACACCTGGGCGCTTATTTCGTTAGATGGGACAAGCTTTTTAAATGAAATACAGATTGATTCAGTAGCCGCACAAAGCACACGTGATTTTTGGGTAAAAGTTGTGAAGGATACAAATTTCCTAGCATTCGAACCAATTTATTTTAATATTCATCTAAAACATAATTGAGGTGAATACAATATGGGAACTGTAATGAAATTATATAGATATACATCCGAAAGTGAGATTACACCGTCAATCCTTATTGAGAGGAATGTGCAAATAACAATTGAACCAGGAAAAACTCTATATACTCCATTGGATGTAGGCTGTAACAAATACGATATTCGCACGATTCAAGTTACAAATGATTCAAATGTTGAAGCAATGCTATTTATGTACGACCAAAAAGAGAATGGGAATCAAATCTATAAAAGCTTATCCGAAAAAAGAACGTATGATATTTTATCCATTCCTTGCGAGGATAAAGATCATACAAACAAGGTCCATCTTTATATAGAAAATAGGGGCGTAGCAAACTCCACTTTTAATATTTCTATGAAAGCGATACGTTTAAGTTAAGGAGGAACATACAGAATGACAAATAAAATTTGTAAGTTACACAGACTAGAGCGAAGAGAAGTCTTTATGAAGATTATCGATGAAATGAAAAAGGCTGGGTGGCAGCAATTAAATGCTGATGCGCCATCAAAAGATAAAATTTACGTCATGTACTCAAGCGGTAACGACGGTATGAAGAACCATTCTATAGAATTGCGCCCATTCGATCACGTCACTGCAAGTAGCCAAGATATTATAGCAGGAGTATATAGGGACTATGATATAAGAGATCCTGGTAAGTCTGCTACTGATGCAAGCTTTAGATTAATTGAACGATATGATAAAGAGAAGGATATTACTTTTGGAGGACCTGGTTCGTTCTACCCATTATGTTTTCATCAAGGGAAAACAACTAACAACGCTAGTATTACTACTACTATTAGTAAACCAATTGCTATGGTGGACCTATATTTATACGTTGATAAAGACATTGTTATCTATTGTGTTTATGAAAATGATGATAATCTTCCAGAACGAAAAGGGAAGACTGTAATAGGATTATTTGGTATTCCAGATGAACTATATCAACAAGAACAATTCACACCTATATCTTCTCCTTTTAGTGTATTGGTGAGCGTTTGTCCAAAATGGGACCCTTATGCAGCACTGGTGGCTGCTAGAAGTAAACTTATATATGAGGGATTAAAAAATGTTTCTGTTCCTATTTTCATTTGGGATAAGGTATTTTTAAAGGCACCATCTTTAGAAGGAAATATAATATTTACATCATTTTTTATAGGAGATAACGTAGATGGATTAAGAGCAAAATTTGATGGCCTTTACACATATAGAGGTTCAAATTTTGTAATTGGCGATATCGTTGAAATTTCTCAAGATGGAGAAGTCCAGAAATATAAATTATTTAACACCTACTACTCAAATGTATGGAGTTCATTTTCGGAGTTCAACATTGCATTAAGAGTAGAATAAGGCTGGTGATTTTATGACAATAAAAGGCATAATATTTCAACCGAAAACACTGTATCCAACCGTACAACGTAAACCACAAATACGCAAAGGTTCAAAATTAGAAATCAGTAACATGTATATTACAGGAGTTAGAGCAACTGCTATACGCAAAGGAGTTATGTTTGATTTCTCCCGAAACGAAAGTAAAACTACTGAAAAAGCAGTGATGAAACCACCACGTACTGAACCACTAGAATACGCGTGGAAGAAAATGAACATATAACTTTATTAAAACCAAGCGTGCTGCAGCAGGCTTTTTTATTTTGGTCAAAATTTGAAAGGAGGTGAGAACTTGGAAAGAATTCACGAACTCATCAAGGCATTGAATATAAGCGATGTTATTACAAGTACTCAATTTAAAGTAGGTGGTGCTATAGGTGGTGGATTAGGAACAATAATCAATTTGTTATACGGTAAAGCGAACTTAATTTGGATATCAATTTACTGCTGGATTATCATGCTCGACTGGATTACTGGTAGTAAGGCTTCAAAATTAGATGGAACATACTCATCGCAATATGGCATTGAGGGCATCACGAGAACCGTGGTGCTTTTATCATTACCAGCTCTTGCACATTTATTTGATATTGCTCTTAAACTACCTGATTTCTTTTTCTTCATGGTAGTCGGTGGATTGAGTTACCACATCTTTAATAGTTTCGCAGCAAACTGTGCACGAATTGGCTGGGAAAAATGGATTCCTGCATGGTTATTAGAAAGTGTAGCATCCGAAATACAAGCAAAAATCCAAAGAAGTGATGCACGAAAAGAAAAACATAATACCAAATAAAAAAATACACGCCTTACATAAGGAGAGCAATGTCAAAAGACGGTGCTCTTTTTGTTTGGCAAAAAGGGGAAAATACACAATGAAAAAACCAATTAAACTATTTAGCTCGTTATTTATGACTCTATTACTCTTATTTTCGTTTGCTACGGCTTCTTTTGCCGATAGAGTACTGATTATCCAAGACTTACCGAAACAAGCATATCGCTACGGTGTGGGTTCTTATGAGGGCGTTGTTGCACATAGTACTGCAACACCAGAAGCACCAGCAATTAACATTCGAAATTATGAAGCTAGAACATGGAGAAATGCATTTGTACATTATGCTGTAGATTGGAACGAAACAGTCCAAATTGCTGATACAAAATATGTTGCTTATGGTGCTGGACCAGCTGCAAATAAAAGATTTGTTCACGTAGAACTTTCTGAAACTAGCAACCCAGATAAATTTAAATCTTCTTATGAGCGTTATGTAAAACTATTAGCTAAGATTTTAAAATATAGAGGGATTCATCCAAGCAAAGGTTTATGGACACATAAAGATATTACTTACAAATTAGGTGGAACTGACCACGAAGATCCGATTGATTACCTTCGCAATCACGGTGTATCAGAATCACAATTCAGAGTAGACGTACAAAAGGCGTATGAAGGCGAAATAGTTACAGTTAAACCAAAACCACAAGAACTATCTCAAAACGTTGTAGGCGAAACAGGAGTAGCTTATATTGATGGATTTAACATAAACCTAAGAAGTGGACCATCAACAAATTATGGTGTTATCCGTCAATTAAATAACGGAGAAGCATATCAAGTATGGGGAAAACAAGGTGATTGGTTAAATCTTGGCGGTAATCAATGGATTTATAACAACCCATCTTACATTAAATATCAAGGGGAACAAACTACTACTTCAAGTTCTGTAATAGGAAAACGTGTTGTTTCTAAAGTGGATGACCTTCGTTTCTATGACTCTGCTTCTTGGTCTGATAAAGATGTAGCAGGAACGGTAGATGAAGGACTTGGATTTACTATTGATGCTAAAGTATCCGTTAATGGTTCACCACAATACAAAGTACACAACAGTAAAGGCACAACATACTATGTAACTGCAAATGAAGCCTATGTGTATGTAAAGTAGAGAAAAGAACTTTTTTTCTATAATTCTTAGTTAAACATTAAATAGAGAATTTCAAGCTTCAAAACCAAATGAGAAATGGGTAACGGATATAATCTACTTGATTTTCAATGGGCAACGCCTGTACTTATAAGCTATTTAGGATTTGTACAACAATGAAATTGTTGCCTATGAAACCAGTCGTAGAAACGACTTAAAGCTTGCGTTAGATACACTTAAAAAGGTAAAGAAAAAAGAAATGTAACGGGAATCCTCTTACATAGTGATCAAGGGTCTCAATATACATCTCTTCAATATAATCAATTACTTAAAAAAAATCAGCTGAAGGCAAGTATGTCTCGACGAGGTAACTGTTGGGATAAAGCTTGGATGGAAAACTTCTTCAGTCACTTTAAGGCAGAATGCTTTCATTTATATTCCTTCCGCAAAGCAGATGAGGTTAAATTTGCCGTGCGCAACTAAGCAACCTGAGTCCATATAAATATAGAACTCAGGTTGCTTAGTTGCGCTTTTTAAATCCTGTCTACTTGACAGGGATCACTACATTATATGGTACTCTTATATGAATCAGTACACCATTCATATATTGTTAATGTTTGTGAGTCATGAACAATTAAATGGTTTAACAAGTAAGGATTCAAGATAATGTATGTAAGATGAGTATAAATCGTTATAAAAAAATAAAGAAGAGCACCATTATATAGTACTCTTCTATGAATCAGTACACCATTTATATATTGTTGATGTTTGTGAGTCATGAACAATTAAATGGTTTAACAAGTAAGGATTCAAGATAATATATGTAAGATGAGTGTAAGTTGTTACAAAAAATAAAAAAGAGCACCATTATGAAGTGACCCCTAAAAGTTAGACACGGTTATTTCATTAGGCAGCTTGATAAAAGTGAGTCCGGTATTGTACTGGGCTCATTTTTAATTTTGCCTTAATCCGTTTCGTATTATAATAATCTATATA